>JBGSSV010000032.1:0-36830 GCA_041736875.1 Chthoniobacterales bacterium
GCTAGAAGAGCCGCCAGCAGGGCGGCCAGCGAAAGGGCTTTGGTCATGTCGGGGGGGACAAGCTTGGGGACGGAGCAACAATTACCACAACTTCACTTGTCTGTCATTTGTCTTATTTTGCCGGGGCCGTTGTTGCCCGACAAAGGAGGTTGGCGACTTGCGGCCGGTTGGGCGGCGAAGGGAAAGCGGGAGCCAGCGCACTCCAAGGGGCGCGGCGGGTCAGAACGATTTTCGCGGCACGAGGAGAGGCGGAATGCGTTCGAGGACGCCCTTGGCCTGATGGCCTTCGGTGATTTTTTGCACCCAGCCGATGGCGGAGTGGGCGATGCGTTCCATGTCCTGCTGGATGGTGGTCATGGGCGGATCGGTGAGTTCGCCGCGCTGCGTGCCGTCATAGCCGATGAGGGCCACGTCCTCCGGGACGGCGATTTTCCGGTAAACGAGGACCTCGAGGAAGCTGGCCGCGAGGCGTCCGTCGTTGACGAAATACGTGCCGTGGATGCGGTTCTTCTCCAGGTAGTCCTGCACATGGAGCCCGATCTCGAACGAGCTTTCGCTCCAGGGAATCGCCACGACCGACAAAGAGCTCTCCGGCTTTCCCGCCTCCAGCCAGGCCTGACGAAACCCGACGAGGCGCCCCGAGACGCGCGGGTTGTTTTCCGAGCCGTGGTGATAAACGACGGCGGTTTCCTCGACGCCGCGCCGGAGAATCGCCTCGGCCGCCAGCCGTCCGCCGTGACTGTGGTCCGTCACGATGTTGGCATGGTAGCGATCGCTGTAATTGGCATCGAGGCCGATGACGGGGACGGGGAAATCATCGAAGGTCTCCAAAAGCCGTCCGCTCGAATCGCTGTCCACCATGAGGAGGTCGCAACCGCTCCAGATGCTTGCGTCCGGCTTCGCGCCCGGGGCCAACAACTCGATTTCCAGTTCGATGTTGTGGTAACGGCTCAGGCGCGCGAGCGCGTCGGCCAGACGGCGGAAACCCGAGAAATAGATGTAGCCCTTGCCCGCGAACATCGCCCGGACACAGATCGACCGCAGGATCTTGGTGTAGAGATCCTTGGAGGTGGCGTAGCGTTTGTTGGGCAGCAAGGCGAGCCACTCCTCCTCGTGCAGTTGCCGCAGGGCGCGCCAGACAGAGTCACGACTGAGACCGAAGGTCGTGGACAACTGGCGGACGGTTGGCAACCGCTCGCCGGGCGCAAGGCGGTTGGCGCGGATGAAATGCTTGATCTGGTCGACCGCCGCGTCCCGCCGATTCGCCGCGGCACTGATTTTCAGCGGACGGTCGATATTGAGAACGGCGGACATAGAGCGTGAGAACGGCGAATCCTGCGATTCCGAAGCAGAGATGACAAGACCAAGGTTCGCGAGCACACGGGGGCGAACCTGCCCAAGCGGTGCGGGAGTTCTGCCGGAGACCCTAGTCGCCGATGGCGGAAAGGGACGGCGGCCCTCCGGCCGGAACTAAAATTTCATTTGACCTCAGACATTTTTCAGACACTTTTGATTCATGAGCCAGTTCTCCCCGTCTGGTCTGGTCTGTGCCCGCGCTGAATCGCGGCACAGCGCTTGGCCGCGAGCCGAGGAAGCGGCGGCGAGCATCTGCGTTCTGCCCTCATGAAAAAAACCACCCGTTTGCCGGCCAGCGAGACCGTTCTCTACGGTGCGGATTACAATCCGGACCAGTGGCTCGGGCAGGAGCGGGTGTTGGCCGAGGACATCGAGCTGATGAAAAAGGCGGGGGTCACCTCGGCCTCGATCGGAATTTTTTCGTGGACCGCGCTGGAGCCGAAGCCCGGGGTTTACCATTTCGATTGGCTTGATGCCACGATGGACCGTTTTGCCGTCGCCGGGTTGAAGGTTTTTCTCGGCACACCCAGCGGGAGCAAGCCGATTTGGCTGTCGGAAAGCCATCCGGAAGTCCGTCGCGTGGGCACGGACGGACACCGCGAGCCCTCCGGTGGCCGGCACAATCATTGCCCGACGTCGCCGGTCTATCGCCAAGCCGTGCGCGGGATCAACCGCGAACTGGCCCGGCGCTACGGGGCGCACCCGGCGCTCGCCCTCTGGCACCTCGGGAACGAGTTGCATGGCGAGTGCCACTGCGATCTGTGCCGCGCCGCCTTCCATGATTGGCTGCGCCGCCGTTACGGCACGCTCGACGAGCTCAACCAGGTGTGGTGGACCGGGTTCTGGAATCACACCTTCACCGCCTGGGAGCAAATCCCGACACACGAACCGAGCATCGACGGGCTCAGCCTCGACTGGCTGCGGTTTGTCAACGACCAGCATGTCGGGTTCCTCGAAAATGAAATGGCCCCGCTGCGCGAGATCACGCCCGGGATTCCCTGCACGACCAATTTCATGGGGACGCACCCGACGTCGAACTACTGGCAATGGGCCAAGCCGATGGATTGCATCTCCAACGACCATTACCCGCTCTACGACGACCGCGAGGACACCTGGAAAAAGTCGCTCGGGTCGGATTTCATCCACAGCCTGATGCGCGGGATGGCGCACGGCGATCCGTGGATCCTGATGGAATGCTCCCCGAGCACCGTGAACTGGGGCAAGGTCAACAAACTCAAGCGGCCCGGCGTGCACCGGCAGGAAGTGTTGCAAGCCGTGGCCAACGGGGCCGACATCGTCCATTACTTCCAATGGCGCAAGGGGCGCGGCGGACGTGAGAAATTCCACGGCGCGGTGGTGGATCACGAGGGAAGTTCGCGTTCGAGAGTTTTCCGGGAATGCACGGAGGTGGGGCAAATCCTGCAGCAACTTGCCCCGGTGGTGGGCGTTCGTCCGGACCGGGCTCCTGTCGCCCTGGTCTATGATTGGGAAAGCCGCTGGGCCCTCGCCGCCTCGTCCGGACCCAAGAAGACACCGGGCGAGCTTTACACCGACACATGCCATGACCATTTCCGCGCCCTGAGAACGGCGGGGGTCGAGGTCGACATCGTTCCGCCCGAGGCCGACCTATCCGGCTACCGCGCGGTGATCACTCCGGCGCTTTACCTGCTGCGGCAGGACGATGCGCGTCGGCTGACGGAGTTTGTCGAGGCCGGAGGCGCTTGGGTGGCGACGTATCTGACCGGATACGTGGACGAGCACAACCAATGTTGGTGCGGGGGTTTCCCCGGCCCGAACCTCCGCGAGGTCTTCGGGTTGTGGAACGAGGAGGTCGATTACCTTTTCGATGACGAGAGCGTGCGGATCGAAGGCATGGGCACCGCCATGATGGCCACAGACGTGGTTGAGATTCTGCATGCCGAGGGTGCGACCCCCATGGCCTCTACCGCGTCGGAGTTTTACGCAGGCTCGCCGGTCATCCTGCGCCATGACCGAAAAAAGGGTTCGACCCACTACCTCGGAGCCCGGCTGGACGAGGAGAGTCTCGCTGCCTTTTACCGCGTGCTGGCTGCCGAACTCGGCCTGCCGCACACAGATCTGCTGCGGGGAGTCATCCGCAAAACCCGACTGGGCGCAGAAGGACCGGTGGACTTTCTCTTCAACTACACGAGATCGGAGGTCCACCTGGACCTCGGCCGCGAAAAATTCCTCCGGGTCTCCGACGGTCGCGAACTCACGGGTCCCACCGTCTTGGGCGCTTATGAAACGCTGCTCCGAGGCGCCACGGCGAGCAGCCAAGAACCTCACCCCTCCGCCAAGAACCACGCCCTCCACCATGAACCGCACACCCCTCCCATCCCCACACAAGGCTAGCGCCTTCACCCTCATCGAACTCCTCGTCGTCATCGGCATCATCGCCGTTCTGGCGGGCTTGGCCTTCCCTGTGCTGCAACGCGTCAGAGGGTCCGGCAGCGAGGCCAAGTCCATTGCGGCGATGAAATCAGTCCTGCAGGCCAACTCGCTCTTTGCGGCCGACAACGTCGGCCAAATTGTCACGTTGAAGTGGGCTGGAGATCAGACGCTCGCGGGGGCGTGGGTAGGGAACGCATTTTGGGGGCGCTTGCAGCCGTATCTTTTCGGGACTCCAAGAATATCCAACCAAACCGAGCTTCAAGCCAAGATCCTTGCTGAACTGAAAAGTCTGTTTGGCGGGGACCCCAAGACCATGAAGGGATCTGCATTCGAAGGGCCCAAGATTTACCATGACACTTCCGCCCTTCCTGTTCCGTTCGCGTTCAATAAGTATTTGAACAAATGGGACGGCTGGGTGACGCAACTTCAGATCCAAAAGCCCGCATCCACCATTTATGCGACTTACGGGTTCGCCATGTTCGATGAAGCGGACGCCGCCACATATCAGGAATTGCCCAAGAACGGCGCCAGGCCGGACAACAACATCTTCTATCTTCCGCCGAACCGGACCATCGCGGGCTTCTTGGACGGGCATGTGGATTTTCTGACTGCGCCCATCCCCGAGAGCATGGTCAAATTTGAAGGAGCCGGACAGTGATCAGACTTTGTTGAACGCGCGAGCCATTCGTCAGGTCCAACCTTGCACGCCCCCTGCTGGGCGGTAACCTCTCACCCCCCACCCGCAAATGGCGGCCTCCCCCAACAATCTCCAAGCGAAGGCCGCCCGCGCAGTCCATGCATTCGCGGGCCTGCTGGCCTTGGTGGTGAGCGCGTCGCCGGCCGAAGCCCAACGGGTCAACGTGGCCAAATACCAGGGTGTCAGCGCAAGTTCGCAGAGCAGCACTTACCTCGCAGACTTCGCCGTGGACGGCATCGTCAGCAACTTTCACTCCTTTCGCAGCTCCGGGGGCTTCTGGTTGGAGGTCTCCTACCCCGCCCCCATCGCGATCGCCAGCGCGCACGTTTATCTCGGACTCCTCGAAGGGGCGACGACTCAAGTCCTGTCCAACTTCCGCTTCCAGTATCACGACGGGGCCGGCTGGCTCGACATTCCGGGGTCCGTCGTCACGGGCAATACGCTGGCGGAGCGCTCGATCATCTTCTCCAACTCCGTCACGGCCACCCGCTTCCGCCTGCAAAGCAATGACGCATCCGGTTCCCGCACCGTCCGCGAGGTTGCCTTCTTCCCGCCTAATCTCGTCGGAAACGTGGAGCAGGGATACCCCCTCGGCACGGACGTCAACCTCAACCTCGCTTTCAAACGCCCCGCCACCGCGTCTTCCGTGGTCCTCTCCAATGTCTACGGCCCCGGCTACGCGAAGAACGCGTTCGATGGCTATCTCGACAACGGGTCGCGATGGATCTCCACCACGAATGCCCCCGGTGAATTCATCGAGGTCGATATCCTCGCGACCAATCTGATCGGCTCGGCCCACGTCCACTCCGGGTTCATGGACACCAACGCCCGGACCAGCACGCAGGCGCTCGCGAGTTTCGAGCTGCAGTATCAGAGCGGGACCAACTGGCTCGTCATCCCCGGCACCACCTTCACCAACAACACCAACACCAGCCTCTTGATCCCGTTCGCCACCAACGTGGCGACAAGCCGCGTTCGTCTGGTCAGCACCGCGGCGTCCCCTGCGCGCCTGCAGGAACTGCTTCTGTTCCCGCCCCGGACCGGCGGATACCCGATCGGCCACGAAGTCACCAACGCCCTCCCCTCGACCAACACCTGGGAGCGCCTCTCCGACACCATCTACCGCCTCCGCAACGCGGGCCCCGACCTGCGGATCGGCCTGGTCAGCGGCGCGGTCGTCAACGTCCCGGCCGACGCCAACAACCCGATGCGCACCGAATGGCAACTGCTCCTCAATCACCGCGACGGCACTTACCGCGTGCGCAACACCGAGTCCGGGCTGTGCCTCGCCCTCGCCCGCACCCCCTCCGGCGTGATCAGCACGTCCAACAACACCCAGGTGGTGGCGGAGCAATACACCGCGCTGCCCCACCAAGACTGGCGCATGGTTTACACCAACGCCACGAATGTCGGGAACTTCTCGCTGGCCAACGCCTACTCCGGCCTCGTCATCCAGCCCTCCGGCGGCAGTTACAGCTCCGGCACCCCGCTGGTCGTCAGCACTCCCAGCACCAATGTGACACAGTTGTGGAACTCCAATTTCCGCCGCCACCACCCGAAGAAAGGCATCGCCGGCACGCTGGGCCCCTCCCCCTTCAACACCAACATCAGCTACCATCAGGACTTCTACGAGCGGCTCGAGGACAGCAGCTGGAGCTACGTGTGGGGGCGGCCCTTCAACACCAACTTTCCCTACCTCGATGTCAACCACACCTACAACCCGATGCAGTGGGGGAACTTCAGTTGGACCCACGGCTCCGCGCAGGGCCCCATGGAGAACCTGCACCGCGAACTCCAGTCCAATCCCAAGCCCGTCTACTTCCTTGGCTTCAACGAGCCGGACAAAGTCGAACAGGGGTTCATCACCGTGGAAGACGCCGTCATGCGGTGGCCCCGGTTCGAGGCGCAGGACGTCCCAACCGTAGCACCCGTGCCGGCCGACATGTTCAGCGAGTGGAGCACTAATTTTTTCAACCAGGCTGCGGACAACGGTTACCGCGTCGACCAGACCGCCCTGCATTGGTATGCCGGACCGAGCGCCACCTCGCTGATCACCAACGTCCTTTGGAAAGCCTACACCAACTACGGTAACCGGCCGATCTGGCTGACCGAGTTTTCCGTCGTTCCGTGGGGAGTGACGAATACCAACACTTCTTGGACGGAGAAGGACAACTTCGACTTCCTCGCCGAGTTCATGTGGCGCGCGGAGGGCATATCGTGGATCAAGCGCTATTCCCTTTTCTGCTTCACCACCGGCGGCTCCACCAACAACCCCAACTACACCTACGCCCCTCGCAGCGATACCTTCAACGCCGATGGCAGCCTCACGCCCTTCGGCCAGCTCTACGCCGGATGGGACGGCGTGACTAATGTTGTGACCAACCGCGCCTACCACCTCCACGGCTTCGGGGCCTACCGGCGCGGGCACAGCCCAGGCGGAACCTCGGCACCCACCGCCGTGTCGCCCTCCAACAACGTGACGGGCGTCCAGTGGACGCTCTTTCCCGCGACGACGACCACCAACACAAACACCTTCCGCATCATCTCGACCCGCGATGGACGTCCCCTGCGAACTGCGGACGGCACCAATGTCAGCCTCGGGACCAGCGGGGAGACCGGCGCAGCTGTCGAGTGGCGTCTCGTGGCCGACCAATACGGGCTGCAATACATCCAGCATCCCGCCTCGTCGAACAGGCGGCTCCACCTAGCCAGCAACAGCAGCACCCTGACCATGGTTGCCTCCAACAATACGACCGACTTCTCCCAGTGGCGCTTCGTCGGCCCGGCTGTCCCCGAAGTGGCCAGCGTGCCCACTGTCCCCTCACCTTTCTCCGTCCTGCCCGCCACAACCAACTCCGCCCTCGTGGTCGCGTGGAGCAACAATCCTTCCAACCACACCGGATTCCGGCTCGAGCGCTCGACCAACGGCACCAACGGTTGGACCAATGTCGCCACGCCGGGCACCAACGCCACCGCCCACACCAACACGGGCCTGACCGCCGGCACAACTTACCACTACCGCCTCGCGGCCACCAACCTCCTGGGTGACTCGCCTTATACCAGCGTCGCGCAAGGAACCACCCTCACGCTCCTCCAGGCTTGGAGGCACGCCAATTTCGGCACCTCGACGAACTCCGGAAACTCCGCGGATTCGGCCAACCCCGACGGCGACCCGTTCAGCAACCTGCAGGAATACGCCTTCGGATTGGACCCGAATGTGGTCAACACCGCGCCGATCGCCGTGAACGCCGGCGCGATCACCCAACGCGGTGGCCCCACCGTCAGCATGACCAACCTCACGAACGGAGCGGACTTCCAAGTGATTTTCGGACGCCGCACCGACCACGTGGCGGCCGGCCTCACTTACACCGTGCGTTTCAGCGCGGATCTTCTGGGTTGGGAGAACAGCACGGCCACTCCGACGGTCATCGCCACGAACGCAGAGATCGAGGCGGTAGCGGTTCCTTATCCGCTGATTCTCACCAATGGGAAGAAGCCACAATTCTTCCGCGTGCAAGTCGTCGGACCTTGATGGCTCCATCCCACCGCCACGACCGACACCCGGGTCGGCGGGGTTGAGTTCACGACACTCCACCGTAAGTTATCTCAACTCGCGTTCCACGCCCCCCCCATGGCCCAGCCTCCGCATCCTCCCAGCCCACCGCCTTGGCGACCGCTCGCCCTTCTGCTTGCCCTAGCCATTACTGTCTCCGCGGCCTCAGCCCAGCGGGTCAATGTCGCGAAATTTCAGGCCGTCACGGCCAGCTCGCAGAGCGGAACCTACATGGCTGACTACGCGGTGGACGGCATTGTCAGCAGCTTCCACTCCCTGCGCACAACCAATCAGGCCGGAACCAACCCCGTCTGGATCGAAGTCGCCTACCCCCTCCCCATCACGATTGCCAGCGCCCACGTCTATTCAGGGCTCTTGGAGAGCGACAGCACGTCACAGGTCCTCGCCAGCCTGCGGTATCAATTCCACAACGGGTCCTCGTGGATCGACATCCCGGGCACCACCATATCAACGAACACCCAGCCCGAGGTGGCCGTGGTCTTCTCCAACCCCGTCACCGCCACCCGTTTCCGGCTCTTCTCGACCAACGCCGGCAACCGCACCATCCGCGAACTCGCTTTCTTTCCGCCCAATGTGATCAGCAATGTGGAACAGGGCTACCCCCTCGGCACGGACGTCAATCTCAACCTCGCTTACCAACGCCCCGCCACCCCGTCGTCCGCTCAGCAGGTCAACACGAACGGCCCGGGCTACGCCAAGAACGCCTTCGACGGCTATCTCGACAACCGCTCGCGCTGGCTCGTCCAGCCCACGAACATCAGCGGCACCAATGTTTACCTGAGCGGAGAAATCCTCGAGGTCGATCTCCTGACCAACAACCTGGTCGGATCCGCCCACGTGCATTCCGGGATCATGAATGTCACCAACCGCGTCAACAGCTCGCCCATTCCGAACTTCGAACTGCAATACCTCAGCGGGACCAACTGGCTCGTCATCCCCGGCAGCAGCATCACCAACAACACCAACTCCGGCTTGGTCATTCCGTTCACCACCAACGTCGCCACTACCCGCGTCCGCTTGGTCACAACCAGCGGCACCCCGGCGCGCCTGCAGGAATTGCTTCTCTTCCCCCCCCGCACCAACGGCTACCCGCTCGGACAGGAGGTCATCAATGCCGCCCCACCGACCAACACTTGGGAGCGCTTCTCCGATTCCTTCTACCGCATCCGCAACACCGGCCCCGACCTGCGCATCGGGTTGGTCAGCAACGCCGTCGTCAATGTCCCGGCGGACGCCAATTTTCCCGAACGCACCGAGTGGCAACTCCTCCTCAACCACCGCGACGGCAGCTACCGCCTGCGCAACGCCGAGTCCGGACTCTGCCTCGCCCTCTCCAACATCAGCACGACGAACGACACTCCCGTGACAGCCCAGGAATACACCGGCCTGCCCCACCAGGACTGGCGCCTGGTGTTCACCAATGCCACGAATGCCAACTTCGCCCTCGTCAACATCTACTCGGGCCTCGCGCTGCAACCGGCCGGCAGCAGTTGGTCCGCCGGCACCCCGCTGGTTGTCCGCTCCAACACCACCACCAACGTGACGCAGTATTGGAACACCAGCCTGCGGCGGCACTACCCGAAGAAGGGCATCGCGGCCACCACCAGCCTGATCCGCAACGGCGACCCACCGTTCCTGACCAACAACACCACGATGCATATGTTCCAATACAGCAATCTCGTGGGCAGCAGTTGGAGCTACACTTGGGGGCGCCAGCTCAGCAGCAATTTTCCCTACATTTCGGAGCACCATGCCTTCAGTCCGATGCAATGGGGCAACGGCCCTTGGAGCAACTCCCCGACGTCCACCAACGCCCCCATGGACCGCAATCACCGCGACCTGCAAAGCAACCCGAAGCCCATGTATCTGCTGGGTTTCAACGAGCCCGAAAAAACAGGGCAAGGCACGACGAGCGTCGATGATGCCATCATGCGCTGGCCCCGGCTGGAAGCCCGGGATGTCCCGCTCGTCGGGCCGTGCCCGGCGGATCCCAGCGGTCCATGGCAGGATGAATTCGTCGCCCGAGCCGACGAGCTGGGCTACCGCAGAGACTACACCCCGGTCCACTCCTACCGGGGCCCCTACGCCTCCCAGCTCATAAATGTGCTGGGGGCGATCTACACCAACTACGGCCGCCCGATCTGGCTGACCGAATTCGCGGTGGTGGCGTGGTCGCCGGGCAACTGGACGGAGAAGGACAACTTCGATTTCCTCGCCGAATTCATGTGGCGGGCCGAGTCCCTCACGTGGCTCAAGCGTTACTCGCTCTTCGTCTTCAATGAGGGAAGCACGAACAACCCCAACCCCGATCCGCCCGAGTCACCCCGCAGCGACGCCCTCAATGCCGACGGAAGCCTGACGCCTTTCGGCCAGCTCTACGCCGGATGGGACGGCGTGACCAACGTCGTGACCAACCGCGCCTACCACCTCCACGCTTTCGGGGCTTACCGGCGCGGACACAACCCCGGCGGGACTTCGGCCCCGACGGCCGTCTCTCCCTCCAACAGCGTGGCCGGCATCCAGTGGACACTCCTTCCCGCCACGACCACGACCAACACCAATACCTTCCGCATCGTCTCCACGCTCGATGGCCGCCCCTTACGAACCACGAACGGAACCAACGTGAGCTTCGGCACCAATGGCGAAACCGGCGCCGCCGTCGAGTGGCGGCTCGTGGCCGACCAATACGGCCTGCATTACATCCAGCATCCTGCCTCGGCCAACCGGCGTCTCCAGTTGGCCAGCAACAGCACCACCCTCACCTTGGTCGCCTCGAACAACACGAACGATATTTCCGAGTGGCGCTTCGTCCGCCCCGCCGTCTCCGAGGTGGCCAGCCTGCCGGCTGCTCCCACCGGCCTCACCGCCACGGGAGGAGTCGCTTCGATTGCGTTGTCCTGGGGAGTTTCGGGCGATGCCGACGGCTACAACGTCGAGCGCTTGGACAACATCCTGCAAACGTGGACCAACCTCGCGCCGGGAATCACGCAGACCGCGTGGACCAACACGGGCCTGCCCGGTGGGACGACTTGGTCCTACCGCATCATCGCCACGAACGCCGTGGGCTCATCTCTGCCGTCTTCCGTCGCCGCCGCCACGACCACGCATCCGCTGGCCAGCCTCCCGGCATGGCAGGCCGAATTTCTCGCCGCTTTGCCCCCCGAACAACGGGGCAATCTCGCCGATCCGGATGCGGATGGCATCCTCAACCTGCGCGAATACGCCTTCGTCTCAGATCCCCTCAAAGGGGGACCCAGCCCCTTCAAAATGATGCCGATGGCGTCCGGCAACATCATCATCCAGTTTCCCTGGAACTGGCGGGCCAGCGACGTCATGTGGCGCGTCCGCCAAGGGACAAACCTGACCAACCAAAACGCCTGGCCGTTGGCGACGCCCGCCAGCGTGTCCACCAACCGCATCGGCGATGTTGATGTCCTGAATTTGACATTTCCCATCACCACGCCGAGCCAGTTCTTCATCTTGGACGTCGTCGGTCCGCCGTGAGCCTGAAGCCCCGCCGGATCAGCCATTGGCATGCGGGCCGATTGGGGATATACAGCAGGCAGAGTGGAGGCTTCGCCGTATTGTTCTGTTCCTCTCATCTCTGAGGCCTTGAGCGACGAGCTTTTTGCACCGCAGGGAGGCGGGGATGTTCTGCAAATGCAGAAGGAGATCTGGGCGGACATTCGCGCGGACCTTGATCGCGATCTCCGCGGCCTCGAGGGAGCTTGTCCGGATGACCTCCGGAGGCACCTTCACCGGATCAGGGGATACGTTTCAACGGCCTCACTCCAGCGGCTCTCCGAGATTCTTCTTGCTTGGGAAAGGGCCCCGGACCCGGGGCAGGCCACGAATGATTTTTTGCCCGCGGCACTTGAAGCCTGCGAGCGTTCGATTGCGGAGGTGGAAAGAAAGTATCCGCAACTGGTGGTTCCCCCGCAAGGTCCGGGCTGAGCGCCACTCGAGGTATGGACTACTTCCTCTTCCTCTCGGCTCTGCTGCTCGGTCTCTCGGCGGGTGTCTGCTTGAGCGGAAGGGCGGCCTCCGGAAATTTCGAGCAAGCCCGCCGGTCATTGGGGGCCTTTTTTTCCGGAGCGGCGCTGCTCAATCTTTGGAGCCTCGTCTGGCAGGGATTTCCTGCCCAGCCCGTGCAGACATGGGGCGCCGAGGTCATCGAGCCATTGGCGGCCGCGCTCGCGCTCCTCGCGGCGGCGCGCCTTGCCGGCAGGTCCGCCGCCCGGATGGCGCTCATTTTCCCGCTGGCCACCGCGGCCCTGCTCTTTCTCTTCCGCCCGGAGGAGGCGGCGTTCTGGCTGAGGTGGATAGTCTGGTTGCCCTCGGTTGCTGCTCTGGCCTTGGTTGTTTTCCGGAGCGATGCCGGTTCCCGCCGGATCGCCTCGTTGACACTTTCCGCCGGCTTGCTCGCCCTCGCCATCGCTGATCCCTCTCAGGGTTACCTGGGCAACATCCCCGATGCAGGCGGAGCGAAAGCGGATTGGTGGCCGGCGATTCTGGTCGGACTCACCCTGATCGGCCGGCTGGTCGGAATTTCCGCCGTGCTGGTTTCCTGCTGGTTGCTCTTCCGGCGGATCGACCATCCGTTTGAAGACCCGCAGCGCGATTCGCGGGCCAGAATTTTCGCCTACCTGCTCGCCCTGATCCTCGCTGCGGGCTGGCCGGCGGCCAACATGGTTAGCGACTCCGCGGAGAAAACATGGAGGGAGCAACTCGCGCAGGAGGCCATGCTGGCCGCCGCAGGCTTCTCGCCCTCGGAATTTGCGGGACTCGTCGCCCAAGATCCGGACTTGGATAAAACCGCCTACCAGCAAATGAAGACCAGGCTGCATCTTCTCTGCTCCTCCAGCGAAAGCTACCGCTTCGCGTATCTGATGACGTTGAGGGGAGGCGCACCGGTTTTTCTCGCCGATTCCGAGCCCCCGGGCTCGGCCGATGAATCGCAGCCCGGAGAGGAATACCAGGATGCGTCGGAGCATTTCCTGTCAGCCTTTTACTCAATGAAAGCGATGACCGAGGGCCCGGAAACAGACCGATGGGGAACGTGGATCTCCGGTCTGGCTCCCGTGCCGGGGGTAACAATCGCTGGCTCCACGGTCGTGCTTGGTCTCGATTGTGACGCAGGCGATTGGCAACTGCGTCTGGCCCGGCTTCGATTCATCGTCATGGGAGTCGTTCTGGTCGTTGTCCTGCTGGCCGTGGGCAGTTTCGTGGTGGTTGATGTGACCGAGCGTTCCCGTGAACGCCAAGCTGCATCGGAAGAAAGACTGAGGCTTTCCCTGCAGGGCGCGAACCTCGCCGGATGGGAGATCGCGCCGAACTCCGAGACGATCCGGTTGGACGGAGCATGGAATGCGCTCGTCGGCACCGCGGCGGATGGTGTCGAGTTGGACTGCGGCAAATTTTTCGAAATTATCCACCCCGATGACCGTGAGGTTGTGGAGGCGGCCTTTCGTCCGCTATTCGCGGGTGCGGCGGGGACGATGGAGTTGGAATTCCGGATCAAGCGTCCGGGCGGCTCCCACGGGTGGGTGCTCTGCCGGGGAAAATGTGGAGGGGGAGGAACGCATCAGGGCAGCGGGGGATTTGTTCTCGATATCTCCGGCCGAAAGGAAGCCCATGAACAGCAGTTGCTCCAGGGGGCTGCGCTGGAGTCCGCCGCGAATGCCATCGTCATTTGCTCACCCTGCGGCACGATCGAATGGGTCAACCCCGCCTTCGAACGCCTCACCGGATACAGCAAGGACGAGGCCTTGGGAAAAACGCCGCGCATCCTGAAGTCGGGTCTGCACGAGGCATCCTTTTACGCGGATCTCTGGAAGACAGTCCACGCGGGCCATGTCTGGAGCAGCGAGATCACGAACCGCCGGAAAGATGGCTCCCTCTTCACCGAGGACATCACGATCACCCCGCTCAAAGACAGCAAGGGCCGGATCACCCGGTTCATCGCGGTCAAGCAGGACATCACGGAGAGGAAGGACGCCGAACAAAAGCTGGCGTCACTTGCCTTGGAGGAGGCGGCGCAGCAATCGCGATTTCTGACGCTCCTGACCAACATGGAGGAGGCCGTGCTGGTCGAGGACAGGGAGAGAAAGATCACCTTCGCCAACCCCGCCTTCGTGAAGATGTTCGGCGTCCCCTCAGCCGACCTCCTCGGCCGGAGCTGCCCCGAACTCGTGCTCGAGGCTTCCCACCTGTTTGTCGATTCGGATCGATTCAAGAAATCGATCGAGGCGGCAGTCCGCTCTTCAAACCCCGCCTTGGAGGAGATGTTTGAGACCGTGGACCAACGATTTCTCGCGCGCGATTTTGTTCCCATCAAGCAGGACGACAGCCTGCACGGCTATCTGTGGCAATACCGGGACATCACGCGGCAGCGGAGGAATCATATCTTGCTCGAAGCGATCGCGGAAGTCGGGCAACTCATTCTCGGCACTCCGCTGAACACGGCGAAAGCGTGGACGGATCTGCTCTCTCTCCTCGGAGCAAAAATCGGCGTCGACCAACTCCGGATCCTGCGTCTGGCCGAGAGCGAGGGCGACTCTCCTCTGCGGTTCACCGTGCGGGCAGAGTGGGACCGGCAGGGTTTGACCGGGACGGCTACCTCCTCCGACGAACGGAAAGCTCCGGATCCAGGCACTCTGCCTCCCGCGGTGGTTTCCAAGCTCTCCCGCGGACGGAGCATCCACGATTCGGGAGCGGATCCCACGGCTCCTGCGCTCGCGGCCATGGGGGCGAAGTCCTTTCTCTACCTGCCCCTGATCGTGGAAGGCCGCCTCTGGGGGGCGCTCGGCCTGCACCATTGCGAGGCCGCCTATGCCTGGCAGGAGGAGGAAACCGCCCTGCTCGAAACCGTGGCGCGCCTCATCAGCTCCCGACTGGACCTGCAAAGATCGGAATCGGCTCTGATCGCCGCGAAGGAAGCAGCAGACTTGGCCAACCGGGCCAAGAGCACCTTTCTGGCCACCATGAGCCATGAAATCCGCACGCCGCTCAATGCCGTGATCGGAATGACATCGCTGCTTCTGACCACGAAGCTGGATGAACAGCAGCGCGACTACACCTCCACGGTGGCGGCCTCAAGCGAATCGTTGCTGGAGCTGATCAACGACGTTCTGGACTACTCCAAAATTGATGCCGGGCACATCGAGGTTGAGCAGGTTCCGTTTGTGCTGGCCGATGTCGTGGTGGAACCGCTCGAAATCCTGTCACCGCTTGCCTCGGACAAAGGTCTCGAGCTTTCCTACTACTTAGATCCCACCCTGCCGTCGGCCATCGTCGGCGACCGGACACGTCTCAAGCAGGTGCTTTTGAACCTGCTGTCCAACGCGGTGAAGTTCACCTCGAAGGGGGAAGTCAGTCTCCATGTCGGACGCGAGGCCGGAGACAACTCCCGCGTCCGGTTCGGCGTGCGCGATACGGGGATTGGCATCGCTCCCGACGTGCAAGAAAAACTCTTCAAGCCTTTCGTCCAAGCCGATTCCTCGGTGACCCGCCGGTTTGGAGGCACCGGCCTCGGCCTGGCCATCTGCCGGCGCCTCGTGGAACTGATGGACGGGCATATCAGCATCGAGAGCGCCGAAAATCAGGGATCCACCTTTTCCTTCTCGCTACCATTTCGGAAGGGCGTGATAGAGGCGTCACCTGACGTAGGCGCGGCCCCCGCCTCGCTGGCAGGGATCCGCGTGCTGATCGTGGACGACAACCGGAGCAACCGGCTTTTTCTGCACGAGCAAACGAAGCTGTGGGGCACGCATCCGGCGGACGTCGGCTCGGGTGCTGAAGCGCTTGAGGCCATGCCCGGCGAGCCTCCTTTTCAGCTGGTGCTAACGGATTTTCAAATGCCGGAGATGGACGGTCTGACGCTGGCCAAACGCCTCCGCGGGTTGCCCTCAGGACCGGGGTTACGCATCCTTCTCCTCAGTTCCATCATGGAGGCGGTGCCGCCGGAATCCAAATCGCTCCTGGACGGGGTTCTGACCAAGCCGCTCAGGCCGGCTCTGTTGAAACAAGCCATCGCCCGCGCACTCGGAAGGCTTCCCCATCAAGACCGGGCCCCCGAAAAGAAGCCCGAGGAAACCTCGCAGCAAATGAGAATTTTGGTGGCTGAGGACAATCCGACGAACCAGAAAGTGCTCACATTGATGTTCCGAAAGCTTGGCTTGACTCCCCGGATGGTGAGCAACGGACGCGAGGCCGTCGAGGCAGTCAAGAGTGATGTCTATGATCTGATCTTTCTCGATGTGCAGATGACCGTGCTTGATGGCCTCCAAGCAGCGCGCGAGATCCGCAGTTATTTCACGGATAAGCCTGTTCGGCCTGAGTTGGTGGCGCTCACCGCAAACGCGTTCAAGGAGGACCGCGAGTCTTGTTTCGCGGCGGGAATGGACTTCTACATCCCCAAACCCATCACCCTCGACCGACTGAGGGAAGCGGTCGAGGGAGCCTCCGAGCGGCATAGGAGTCAAGGCGGCGCGAGCTGATCGGAAAAATCGATCGAGGGAAGGCGGCAGCCCCGAACTGCTGGGGTTTTGGACAGCCGACCGCAAGACCCATGGTGGAGGTCAGCGACGGATGCGCAGGTGGAGGAAGCGCTGCGCCTGGCTGCCGAGTGGCACGGAATCGGTGACGGTGACTGGACCGGCCACGTTCGAAGTGCTGGTGCTGGTCCAGAGCGGCGCACCGCTTGTGGCCAGGTTGTTCCGTCCGAGCACCTCGTAGATGAGCGCAGGATCGGCCACACGCCCGAAGGTGAGAGTGAGGCGGTTGCTGGAGACGCCGGGGAGCGGGCGGTCCGCCGCGTCGGATCGCAGTGGATTACCCGCGAGAGCGTATTCCGCAAAGTTCGACAAGCCGTCGCGGTCGGGGTCGGCCGGAGGGGAGGAGTCCGCGCCATTCCAATCAACGCCGTTGGTCCAGGCGGCGTAGGAATCAGCCGCGTAGTTCAGCACAAGATTGCCGCCCGTGTTGGTCACCGACCAAATGCCGAAGCCGGGAAAGCCCGCCGGTTGGACGGAAAACTTTCCGGCGGCGAAGTTGGTCAGGCCATTTGTCGCAGTCACAAGGATGAAAGACTTCGAGGTCTCGGAAAAGTTGGTCATGCCGGCGGAGAGCGGTTGGATGACGGCAGGGCTGTTGGTCGTGGCGGTGAGGTTGAGCGAAGCGACAGTCATGGTGTCGTGACCGGTGCCCGGGGCGCCGTTCCAGTCGGCGATTTCCCACTCGTAGGTCATGCCGGGCGCGAAGGTCGCGGCACCGCCGGTCAGGGCGCCGGGACTGTTGCCCGGGGCAACGGTGCCGGAGATGCCGAGAACGCCCGTGGTGCCACCGGTTCCCTCGAGGCGGGCGCCGGGATTGACCGCGACGGGGGCGGACAAGATCGAATCCAGCACGAGCGTGCCTCCGGCCGCGGTTGTCGTGCCCTGATGAGATTTTCCCGGCCCGGTTAAAGTCCACCTTCCGCCTTGCACCGTGATGTTCAGCAGCGAACCGTTGGTGCCCGAGCGCGTGTCGCCGGTCGGGCCGCTGATCACGCCGGCCCCGGGACCGTGGAGATTGAGGGTGCGCCACGTATCAGGGCCGGTGAACGTGTTGCTGATGCCGCCGGAAAGAGTGAGTGCGCCGGCGGCGCTGGCGATGTCCCAGCGTCCTCCGCCACCCTCGAGGAGCAGGGCGCCTTGGAGCTCGTTGCTACCGGAGAAATTCCGGATCTGGCGGTGGGCTTCGGTGTTGTGCATGGCGAGCTTGAGGACTTCGGCTGACATGATGCCGCTGCGGAGTTCGAGCGTGGCGAGGGCGTTGCCGCCGGAGAGGAAGGTGAAGGCGTTCGTGGCAGTGCCCGGGAAGCCGAGGGCCCCGCTGTTGGTGACGCGCAGCACGCCGTCGCTGACGGTGGTTGTTCCACGGTGGGTGTTGGTCGCACCGAGGACGAGCGTGCCGGGGCCGGCCTTGATGAGATTGCGCGGGGCGTCATCCGAGACGAGGCCGGCGAGGACGACTTCGCCGGAATCGACCGTGAGCGTGCGGTTGCCGCCAGCCAGTAGCGCCGGGCCGGACAAGGTGAGCAGACCGCCGGTCGGCAGATTGTTGGAGAGCACAACGGAGTTCGGGAGGATCGCGTTCGACGATACGCCGCCGCGCAGGCTGCCCCCCGTCACCAAGAGCGGACCGCTACCCAGAGCGGAGTGGCTTGAGGCCACGATGCCACCCGCGGCCAGCGTGACGCCACCAGCGAAGCTGTTGCTCGCGGCCAGTGTGAGGGTGGAGGCGCCGGATTTGGCAAGCGCGCCCGGCCCGCTGATGGCGGAGGACACGGTGAAGCCCGCGCTGCCATCGCCGCTCACTGCGAGGTCGTTGGACAAAGCGAGCGGCGCCGATACGGCGTAGGAGAGGTTCGTGCCGGCGGCATCAAGCACGAGGCGCGGGGAAGTGCCATCGTGGGCAACGAAGCTGAGCGAGTTGCTGCTGATACCGACCGCAGCGCCTGCGCCGTTGGTCGGGGCGAGGCCGCCGAGGGTCAGGGTGTTGAGCAGGAAATTGGGCCCGAGATTTTGAATGGCGGTGACCGAGCCGGTCGACACCGTCTGGCCCGGCAAGAACGCGAGGCTGTTGAACGTGGCCGAGGCCGGCGCGTTGCCCGACTGCCAGCTCGTCGCCGTGTTCCATCCGCGCGCGCCGGGCACTGTGTCGGTCCAGACGGGCGGCGCCAACGTCAGGCTGGCATCATCAAGGTAGATCGGTCCGGTGTAGACCGGCGAGCCGGTCGTCTCGAAGTAGAGCCGCAGCACGGTGGCGGGACCATTCGGCTCGGTGTGCCGGTAGTAGCCCTGCACGAGAGACCAGCCGGTGTTGTTCACGCCGTTGACCGTCTGCACCGTGTTGAAGACCGCGCCACCGCTCGTGCCCGTGTAGGTGATGGTGGCTTTCACATTGGCGGCCGAGTCGGTGCGCACCCACGCGGTCAGCAGATATGTCTGGCCGGGAAGGAACCGCCCGAGGAGATCTTGCGAGGGGCCCTGATAAGTTTGCGAACGCGTCGCCTTGATCGCGCCGGTGCCGGTGCGGACGGTGTTGGTCTCGGCAGTGACCGAGCCGCCGCCGTTGGAGGTCCATCCGCCGATTCCGCTCTCGAAGTCCCCGTTCTGCAGAAGTTGTGCGGGCGGCACGACTTCGAGGCTGATCGCATCGCGCACGGCCAGCGACGGATCCTGCGGATTCCAAAACGCGCGGAGCAGGATGTTGCGTTTGGTCAGGGCTGCGGCTGGAGTCAGCGTGACGGCGACATCAACGGCCTTGTTCGCCTCGATCAACTCGGTGCCGGAAAGCTGGGCCGAGTCGGTGACGGCCTGTCCGTTCGTGCTGGTGATGCCGGCGGTGATGTTGGACGTGAAGCTGCCGGAGGACAGCACGTAGCTGCTGGTCCATCCGGTGCCGCCGCTCTCGTGCGCGTGCAAGACCGGCAGCGCCGGCACGGTGCCTGTGTTGGTCAGCCTCACGGTGAAGGTCAACGGCACACCCATCGCGCCGGCGGTCTGCGTGAGCACCGGGTTGGACAAGGCGGTGAGAGGGTTGGTCTGGATGACGCCGACCGAGGCCCATGCGTTGGTGTTCGTCGCGGGACCGGTTTTGGCCATGAGGTCGAGCGACTGACCGATGCCCTTCACGTAGTAGAGCGCGTCCCGCACGGTGTTCGCATACGAGCCGTTCTTTGTCTCCGGCACCATGCTGAAGGGGCCTTCATACCAACTTTCGAAAATGACGCGGTCGGGCCGTCCGCCTTCAAGCTGGTGGAGCTGGAACGAACGCATCGAATCCTGCTTGAACTGCAGATCCCACGCATCGCGTCCGGCCGGGGTGGACGTGTCGGGCCAACTGCCGCCCGTGCTGTTGGCGATGAAGTAGTGCTCGCGACCGTTCTGCTGCAGCCATTGTTCGTAGCGGATGATCTTGCGGCGATGGCGCACGGCGTCGGCATTGGCCTCCGATCCGCCCCAGGCCTGGTAGCCGCGGTAGGGCGAGTCGGTGTTGAACCCGGTGAAGTTGTCCGAATAGGCCGCGGGGAACGACTCGTGGAGCGTGCGGAGGAAGTCGTCGCCGGTGAAGTAGCGCAGGAGCGGACGGTAGTTGTTCCACGTCGCGATGACCGGCCCGTTGGTGATTTGGGCGAGGTTTGTCGTGCCCGCCACGCTGCGCATCAGGGCCTGCACACCTTGCTGCGGGGTGAAGACCGCGGAGACATGCGCGGCGCCCGCATTGGTGTTCGCGCGGAACATCACGCCCATCTGAGCCCCCGGCGCGAGGTTCGTCTCCGGCGAGGCATTGTCCGCGAAGTAGAGCAACCGCGCAGACACGGTGCCGTCGTTGGTCCAGGCCGTGTGGTGGAAGCGGAGGGCATCCGCCGTCCCCGATGCGCCGGTGCCGGCGGCGATGACCGTGTTGGTGGAGGAGGAACCGGAGGAAGATGCGATCCCGGCAGAACCGATCGTCGTGCCGCCGTAGGAAGGCACGTTCGTCGGGAAGAAGGAAACCTGGCTGAAAGTTGCGGTGTTCGTCTCGTAGCGGACCTGGCTGTCCGCCACGAGGCCGACGAGCAGGTTGTTCGACGCGCCGCTGAGCGTCGCGCTCCCGACATTGGTCCAGTTGGTTCCGTCACCCGAGTGCATGGCGGCGAAGATGCTGCCGGTGCGCTGCACGCGAAGCCAGCGCGGCAGGGTGGCATTGGCCACGTTGGTGACATTCAGGAGCACGCTGCCGTTGCCATGACGCAAGGCGAACTCGATCTGGTTGGCGAGGTTGACGTGGAGCGAGACCTGCCGCGCGTTGGCGTTGGTAGACTCGCGCAGCGTGATCCCGGCGGTCGGGATCTCGCCGGCCGGGTTGGTGCGATTGGGGTTGGACCCCGTCATCGCGTCGAGTCGCGCGGTGAACGTCTGGTCGCCCGCCCGCTCGGCATAGACGAAGTAATGGGCGTCCCGATCCGGGCTGCCCGGATGGAGTCCGTCATCGCCCGTGCCGCGCAGGGTGATGTTCGTCCCGGTGAAGGTCTCGCTGCCGCCGACCCCCGGCGCCCCGATGTCCTGTTCGAAGAACGGCAGCGTCTGGACGTTGTCGAAACGTCCCTGCGCCGTGCGGTTGGTGTTGAGCGAGCTGACGAAGAATCCCGCCTGCGGCGATGCGCCGAGCGGGACGGACGCGTTGGTCAACGCGCGCCACCCGCTGCCGTCGGCCGAATACAGCACGGTGACATTCGTGCCGCGCCGCTCGAGCTTGAGCCACGTGAAGTAGCTGCTGAAGTCGGGGCCGAGTTCGCGCAGGACGTCGCCATTGTCGTTCCAACTGAAATAGACGGGCGAATTGACCGGCGAAACACGGATGGTCGGGAACGCCTGGGCCAGCCGCTCGACCCACTGGCGGAACCAGCCGAACGTGGTGCGGTCGGTCGATCCCGCGTTGGTGTTGAAGAGCGATCCGCCGTAGGTCTCCCAGTTGCCGGAGACGGCGGTGAAGAATTCCTCCGACGACCAGTGCGGATGGAACCGCGCGGAGCGCTTCCACGTGTCCATGATGTAGTCGGTCGACACGTCGTTGAGGTTGAAACCGTAGCCCTTGAGCCGCCGGATGTTCCCGATCCCGCTGGTGAAGGCCGGGGCGGCATTGGTCGTCCCGGCGAAGGCGGTGCCGAAGGCGCTGTTGACGTCGGGAAACTCCCCGGCCAGCAGGTGCTCGAGCATCACGGGCTTGTTGCCCGCGTTCGAGAGAATGGTGGCGAGTTTGGGTCCGACAATGGTCGGCGATACGGAGCCGACCGGATTGTTGGTGAAATTCCAATAGGCCCCGTGGAGCAGGTAGCCATCCATGTTGGTCTGCACGAAGGTCCATTGGTTGGATCCTCCATCCACCAGTTGGTCGTTGTTGCGGAATGCGCCCCACCAGACCTGCGTGGGCTTGCTGATGACCGGGGGCAATTCCTGAGCTGTCGCCATTCCGCACCAAGCGCAAAAGGCGACAGCAGCAAGGAGCAATGGAGTCTGACGGGGGAAGGTCATCGGGCGGGTGGCCCCACAAAGAGACCTGATTGAACCTACTCTGACATTGGAAGGGCGCTAAATGTTGAAAACTTTCTCGTAAAACCAACTTCACCAGCCGATCAACCCGCGAGCCCATTCCCACCAGCTTGATGCGGCCTCGGTTGTTCCGCCCGTGCCCCACGCGAGGTCGTCGATTTCGAAGACCTGGTCCTTCGACGGAAACTCCCCGCCCCCGCCCGGAAACATCTCGATGCGGACGCGGTCCACGCGCCTGCCCTCTTCTTTCTGCACGAACTGGAAGCCGGTCTTTTCAATCTTCTTTTCGCCGTCGAACCAGACCTCGATCATACCATCCGGGGCGTCGGGCGTGCTTTGCATTTTGACCCGCAGCCGGATCTCGTGCCACTGCCCGCGGGTCAGCATGAAACTGCCAGCCCCGACCGGGCCCCCGTATTTTCCGCTCATTGTGGCGTGGTAAACGTAAAGCGAGTTGCGCACGCCCTCCGGCACCGAGTCGAACTGCAGCCGGATGCTCCAACCGTCGCCGTTGGCCCGCGCCTGTTCGCCCCGGCCGCCGTCGTAGCCCTTGCCGCCGCTCAGCCCCAGCTGCTTGCCGTGCAGACCGACTTGAAAATCCTGCGGATACCGGATTTTGAAGCGCAGTTCGAAATCCTCGCTCGGCGGCACGGGCACGTGCGCACTGAAGCCGGTTTCCACGACCTTCTTGCCCGCGACAAACGTGACTGCGAGGACGCCGTTGCGAATCTCGGCAAAGCCCCGCTCGGGGGCGAACTTCCCGCCGCCGAAAAGCGCGTCTACCCGTTCCTGCGTGAGCGGGCCGTCCGGCTGCGAAAAATCCGCCACCTGCTGGGCGAAAAGCAACGACGGCAGGGCGAGACCGATGAGTGCAATCCAGGTTTTCATGATTTTTCCATTCGCAGGCTGATCAGCGCATATGGCGTGAAGTCCACCGACCTCAGGTCACGCGCCGGCCCGAGCGAACTCTCGGACAAATCGACACGCCTCGCCCGCCAGCCGGGCGCGAGCAGGAGCCGGGCGCGTCCACGGCGGCCGAGCACCTCGTTCAACCGCAGCACCCACGCACCGCGCACCTGATCCGAGGGTTTGGCCCAAACGGGCTGCAGCGATTCGCCCCCCTCGAGTCCGAGAAATCCTGCGGCGCACGGCCGGCCCTGGTAGGGCAAAGGTGCGGTGAAAAACAGATCGGCCACCGCCGCCGCCTGCTCGTCCCTCGGTGCGTCGGCACTGTGTCGGCCGACCGCCAAGGCGATCGCATGGCGGCCGAGGTCGGAGAAGGGCGAGGACGCATGCGTGCGCCGCAAGGCATGCGGGTGGCTGCCGGGTTTGTCCGCGCAGGGCTCCTCCTCGCAGGTGATCGCGGCGCTCCGCACCAGGCTGAGCCCGAGCACACCGTCGCGCGCGCTGAACCCGTATTTCGCCTCGGTGGCCACAAAAAGTCCGTCCGCCTCGGTCTCGTCGGCCACGGCCACCCAGCGGCTGGCCGCGACCTCCCATTGCGCCTCGGCCGCCGGGCCGCCGGGCACCTGGTCACGCAACACGCTGCCAAAGGGCGCGCCGAACCGGGCCTGACGTCCGGCGAACTTGGTAGGGAAAAGCATCTTCACCAGCGTGAGCGGCTTTTGCAGATCCAGCTCGACGTCGATCCGCAACTGAGCTGCCCCCGCCTCCAAAGTGTAGCGAACGATGGTCGTGCCCGCCCTACCCATGCTCCGCCGGCAGGCAATGGTGGCGCGGTCCGGCCCTAAGTGCTCCAACGCGATCTTCGCCGCCCCGCCCAGCGGCCGCCCCAGCGCGAGCGTCGGACGGTCGATGTCCCACGCGGCGAACATGGCCGGATGGTCCGGGTAAACCATGATCTCGCCCAGCGGGGCGCGGAGCGGCATGACCCGGCCATCGATGACGAGGCGTCGGATGCGTCCCTGCCGGTCGAGTTCGGCCTTCAACCGTGAGTTCTGCAGGCTCAAGGTTGTGGCCCTGACGGGAGCGAGGTCGGCGGAAACCGTTGCCGCAGAGAGCGGCAGCCCGGAGAGCGGCGGCAGGCGCAAAATGCGAACCCCGCCGTCGCGCGTCGCGCCCACGACATGGGTCCGGGGACGCGGCAGCGGGTTGAAAAGCGCCAACTCGCTCGGCGGACCTTTGAGCACGTCGAGTGTCGTGCGGCTGGACGCATCGGCCAACTCGCCGAGTTCCGCCTTGGCCTCGTCGTAAACCTCATGCACGGAACTTCCCGGGATGTAATCGTGGAACTGCGCAAAGACCACCCGCCGCCAGATTTCATCGTCAATCGGGCCGCGTCCGCGCGCGCAACGCGCCGCTTCCTCCACCTGCAAAGCCCGCTCGACGCGCCGCATGGACGCCTTGATGTCGCCGTGGGTCGTGTAGGTGCCGCGGTGGTATTCGAGGTAAAGCTCGCCCTGATAAACCGGCAATTCTCCGCGGATCACGTCGAGCCGCCGGAAGAACGGCTCGATGTTGCCCCAAGCCGAGCGCGGCATTCCCGCAAGATTGGCGAACCGCCTCGCCCGCTCGCACATCTCCTCGGTCGTCCCGCCGCCGCCGTCGCCGTAGCCGGTCGGGGCAATGACCTCGTGGTGCACATCACTCTGACGGTGGGCCCGTTCGATCGCCCGCATCTCGCCGGCCTTCGCCGTGAGGCAATAACCTCCGGTCTGGCTGATGTGCGTGAGCACCTCACTGCCGTCGTGTCCGCGCCAGATGAAACTGCTGTGCGGGAACCGCGTGATCGCGCTCCACGAAAGCTTCTGGGTGTAGAAAAAATCGACACCCGTCTCCCGCATGATCTGCGGCAGGCACGGCGAGTAACCGAAGACATCGGGCAGCCAGAGAATCCGCGACGGCGAGCCACGTAGTTCGGCAAAGCGCTTTTGTCCGATGAGGAAGCTTCGCGCCAGTGCCTCGCCGCAGGCCAGCAGCGTGTCGCTCTCGACATCCGTCGCGCCCTCCGCATCCCAGCGCCTCTGCGCGATCCTCCTCCGCACCGCCCGCATCATCTCCGGTGACCTCCGCGCCACCGCGTCGTAACTGGCCGGCTGGCTGTAGCCGAATTTGTATTCCGGGTAGAGGTCCATCAGGCGGTTGGCCGTGGCGAACGTGTGCACCGCCTTGAAGTCCCCCACCCGCTCGGGCCACATCCACACGAGGTCGATGTGCGCGTGTCCGGTCAGCAGCGCCCGCATCGCGGTGGGTGCGGACGGAAGCTCCCGATAAGTCTGTGCCAGTCGCCGCCTCGCCGCGCCGACGCCATCCGTCTCCAAGGTATTAATCCCCTCCTCGAGCAAGCGCAGCAACCGCCGACTCAAGGGGGAGACCACGGCCAACTCCGGTCGCTGTCCCCAGCCAGACAAACGCGCGGCCTCCGATCCGAGCGCGTCCTTCAATTCCTCCCGCGCCAAATCGTCAAGCACGAGGAGATCATGATAAAGCCCCCAGGCTTCATCGTCGCGTTCCACGATCCTCGCGCCGCGAAAGTGCGAGCCGCGCGGATCGAGGCCGGAATTGTCAGGCAGCCAGATGCCTGTCTGGCAGACGACCGACTCCACCCACAATTCGCGAACTCCACGCGGCAGCGGTGCGTGCTTATGCACCGGATCAAAGCCGTAATGCGGCTTGCCCTCGATGAAGAGCGTCGCCTCCGCCTGGTCATCCCAGGCCAGATAAAGCCCACGCCGCCCGGCCAACGCCGCAGGAACCTTGATCCGCCACCACCGCTGATCCCACAGCTTGCCGTAGTGCACCGGCACACGCACCGGCCGCAGTGCCTCCCGACGGGCCTCGGACCACGGGCGGTGCCGGGGCCCTGCTTCCGTGGCCGCAACCTCCAAGCGCGCCACATCGCGCCAGATCCTCCCGCGCAGCGCTTCCAGCGTCGTGGCCGCGCGAGCTGGAACGAGTTGGAGCAGATGCGAGCGAGGAAGCATGATTCGGAAAGTTTGACCTACTGGGGCTTCGTCCGCGTCAGCTCATCCCTCATTGTCCCGAGCAGTTCCACGGATGCGGGGTCGGCGGCGAGGTTGGTCATTTCGAGGGGGTCGGTGCGGAGATCGAAGAGCTGCGTCCATTCGGGACGGCCGGGGACCTCGACGTATTTGTGCGTGGCCGTGCGAAGGGCCGCAAGATCGAACGTGACCTTCGGATAGGCCGGGTCTTCGAAGTTCTCGTAAACAAACGAGCGGCGCCATGGCACGGCGCCGGGGGCAGCGGCGAGGAGGGGCCGGAGACTGCGGCCTTCCTGCTGCCAGGCCGGAGTAAGTCCGGAGAAGTCGATGATCGTCGCCGCAAGGTCGAGGTTGAGCACCATCTCGTCGCGCACCTGCGGATCGGGAAGTTTGCGCGGATAGCGCAGCAACAGCGGGATGCGGATGCTTTCCTCGTAAGCCGTGCGTTTGTCGCCGAGCCCGTGCTCGCCAAGGTAATAGCCGTTGTCGCCGAGGTAGATCACGAGGGTGTCGTCAGCCAAGTCCAAGGCATCGAGAGTGTCGAGCAGGCGACCGATGTTGTCATCCATCCCAGCCAAGGTCTGGAAATAGGCGAGACGATCGGGGCTGGCTGGATTCCACGGGGTCGGTGGGTTGTCCTTGCGCCACGGAGCGACGTCGCGGAAGGACGGGGGTTCGGGAAAATTGTGATCCTTCC
Source organism: Chthoniobacterales bacterium (assembly GCA_041736875.1). Lineage (GTDB taxonomy): Bacteria > Verrucomicrobiota > Verrucomicrobiia > Chthoniobacterales > JACTMZ01 > JACTMZ01. Next base: position 26,777 of record JBGSSV010000032.1, read on the forward strand.
ACTTTTCCGCGTGCCGCGGCGGGGGCGTTCGTTTGTCGTGCGGCGTCTTGTAGCCGACGACCATGGCGAATGGGACCTCCTGATGTTTCTTGATGAAATCCATCGCATAATCCGTCGTCACGTCATCAACCCATCCCTTGGTCGGCCTCTCCTGGCCGTTGACCAGAAACGGACAGTCCTCGTAAACGCCCTGACCGACAAAAGTCGCCTGCTCCTCGAACCCCGGACGTTCGCGCTGCTCGCCCATGTGCCATTTGCCAAAGTAGCCGGTGGTCCAACCATTCTTGGCCAGGAGGGCGGCCCAGGTGTCGGTCGAGGTGAACGGCTGTGCGTTGTGCGTGATGCCGTGCCGGCGTGAAGGAAGCCCGGTGAGGAGCGTCGCGCGGCTCGGGGAGCAAAGGGAATGCGTGACAAAGGCATTGCGGAAGCGCACCCCGCTCTCGGCCAGGCGGTCGAGGGACGGGGTTTCAAAGAACGGGTAATTCGCCTTTGCACCGAGTTCGCGCTGCACCACGCCGAGCGCATCGTGGCGATGGTCGTCGGAGATGATGACGAGGACGTTGGGCTTGCGGGGCGCATCCGCGGAGTGGGCGCAAGCGGCGGCGAGGCCAAGGGCGAGAGGAAGGAGGTAGGGACACGCGGCTCGCGTGTCCGCGCGGAAGGGGACAGACGAGCGGGGCCGCTCGTCCCTACCGGAAGAACCAAGTGCAGTTCCCGGCGCGTCGGGGACGCCGCGCCCTACCTTGGGTGGATTTTTCATCGTGAAATCAAGATGTCGAGGAACCGCCCCGGGACCGAGCCGATTTCTACATTATCCGTAAAGTGAACCGCACCGCCGATCGTGCCGGAGTAGCTGGTGATGTTGGTCGGCTGGAGCAAGAGGCTAGTGCGGCCGCGCACGGCGTAGGTGGTGTCGGGGCGGAGGGGTTGGAACGCCAGCGTAAGGAAGCGGCCGTCGCCAGAACGTCCGAGGACGGGCCACGGGGCGGACGAGGCGAGGAGCGGGTTTCCACCGAAGGCGTATTCCGCGAAGTTGTCGAGTCCGTCGGCATCGGGGTCGGCGCCGGGCGCGCTCGACGCGCTGCCCCACGTGAAGCCCTGCGTCCAAACCACGTAGGCATCGGGGGTGTAGGACACGGAGAGCGTGTTGCTGTTGGTCACGGCTGACCATGTGCCGGTGCCGCTGAAACCAGGGGTCTCGATTGTGAGGCCCGCAGGGAGGATGTTGGTCAGGCCACCAGTCGTGGCGAGCACAGGCACCGTGGCTGGTGTCTCGGAAAAATTCGTCAGGCCTACGGTCTCAAGCCGGACTTTCCACAGCGTGCCATTGCTGGCGGAGAGCGCGGCGGCGACGGCCGTGGAAGGGATATTGGTCCAATTGGTCAGCGTGACCGCGAGCGTCGCACCGCTGCGCACACTGACGGAAGAGGCCAGGGTCGTGCGGAGGCGCAGGGTTCCGCCGTTGCTCACGGTCGTCGCGCCCGTGTAGGTCTTGTTCGGTCCTCCCAGCGTCCAGTCGCCCGAAACAACAGTGACATTGAGGAGGTCCGTGCCCGCGGCGTTGTCAGTCATGCGCCCGTCGAAACTTCCAATGCCCGGGCCGTGCAGGTGAAGCGTTCGCCAAGTGGCCGTGCCGGGCGCAATGTTGCTGACCGCGCCTGCGATGACGAGGCGTCCCGCCGTGCTGCCAATATCCCAGCGCGCGCCGCCGCTGTTAAGCAGGACGTTGCCCGTGAGCCTGTTCGTTCCGGAGACGTTACGAATCTGCGCATGAGGCGTGTTCGTCAGGTTGTGCATGACCAACTGGATCTGCTCGCCCATGGAGAAGATGTTGTTCGAAAGTTCCAGCGAAGCCACCGCGTTGCCTCCCTCCACGACGGTGCCCGTGGCGGAGCCCAGCGCGTAGGCGTTCGCGGCCCGCACGGCACCTGCGTTGATGGTGAGGAAGCCATTGAATGAGTTGCTGGCGGTGAGCGTCAGGGTGCCGGTTCCTGCCTTGAACCAGTTGGACGTGCCCAGCAGAGAGTTGGTCCACGACCGCTGACCGCTTTCATCAATCACCACGGGTCCGGCAAAGACCATTCCGCCCGGGAACGCAGCGTTCGAGAGCGTGAGCGTGCCAGCGCCCCGCTTGGTCAAACCGGGGCCGGTGAGCGGGAGGGAGATGATGACAGCGGACGCATTCGAGACGAGAGCGGCGGGCTTGAGCGTGAGCGTGTTCGTGCCGGCGAGCGATTGGGTGGAATTGTTCGACGCAAACACGAGATCGCCGATGGCCGTGTTGGTGGTAAGCGTGACGGCCCCGACGGCGTTGGTGCCCGCGCCGAAGACCACGTCATAGTTGGCGGCCCACGGGAAATTGTTCGTCCCGAAGAACCAGTTCGAACTCCCCCCACTCCACGTGCCCGGGCCGCTTTGAATGCCAGGGGTCGCGGGGTCGGCGTCCCAGTTGGCTTCGTTGAAATTGATGCCGGTGACCGAGCGGATCCAATCTTTGTAGGCGCTCACGCGACCGTGGTAGAATCCGGGGGCGGGCGGGGCCACGCCGTAGGCCTCGCCGATGACCCAGAGGCGCCCATTTTCTTCCATGAACATCGGGCCGCCGCTGTCGCCGGGGGCGGTCGCGCCCTCGAGGGGCGACGCACCGGCGTTGGTGCCGTCGTAGGTGAACTGGAGGCAATTCCCGATGGTGCCGCCGAGATTGGTCGAGAGGGCGACACGGTTCATCGCAGCGTAGCGTCCCGTGAACCCCGGGCTGAGCAATGCGGGATTGCCGGTGAACTCCCCGTGCTGGCCGTAGCCGACAAGCCAGACGTCCCGACTGACTTCGGACGATCCCTGGTAAACCGGCACGGCCGGGTGCGTCGTGACCGGCGAGGCCAGCTTGACGAGCGCGACGTCCGAGTTGCTTTGCGTGTGGAACTCGGAGATCGGGCGATTGGTTCCTTCGAGGAAAAACGTCCCGTTGGTCGCCCCGACGATGACATGCCGGGCGGTGAGGACCCACTGGTCGCTGATGAGATTGCCGGTGCCGGTTGAGACCGAGCTGCTGACGATGCCGGTGCCGTTGAAGCGTGTCTGGGCAGCGAGATTGAACGAGACAGCCGAGGCATTGCGGTTCGTGTTGGGAGCCGGGTCGGTCATGGTCCGATTCCACGTGATGGCCTGGACGGCGTTCGTCGCGACCATGAGGACGATCGTTGTGAAGAGAATCACCCGAACTTTTGCCGTCGAGGTAGGGACGGTCATCGTGCAACCTCCAGACGCATGAAGCGTTGTGGGTGGTCGGCGGCGGGTTGCGGGTCGGCAACCTCGACGAGTCCGGCGATGTTACTCCCGCCCGTGCTCGACCACACGGGTGCACCCCAAACATCAAGTGACACGCTCGCGAAGACGCGGTAGGTCAGCGCCGGATCCGCGATTCTCGGGAAAGCAAGAACGAGCCGCCGCGCGTCGCCGGAGTCGCGCAGTTCGGCCGCTGGGGCCTGTCCGGGCAAAAGCGGGTTTCCGCCGAGAGCGTATTCCGCCAGGTTGGAAAGGCCATCCCGATCGGGATCGGCTGCCGCGGACGAATCCGCACCGCCCCAAGTGACGCCACCGGTCCAGGTGGCATAAGGATCCGGCGGGGCGTCGACCTGCAGGGCGAACGACTTCGTCGCCGTGGCCCCCATCAGATCCGTAACCCGCAGGTCAAAGAGGGCCAGACCGGCCGCGGCGGTGGTCCCGCTGATCACACCGTCCGGCGAGAGCGTCAGTCCGGCTGGGAGCGCGTGCCCGGATGCGACCGCCCACGAGAACGGCCCGAGTCCGCCCCCGCTCTGCATCGTTTGCTGGAAGAGCGAACCCTTGGGGAAGACGCCGAGATTCGGCGGGTTGAGGATTTGCAGGGGGTTGAGGTTGGAGGCGGAGAGCACGCGCAGGGCGAGGTTCTTGGGGAAATTCTCCTCGCCGCCCGGCTGCGCCTGGAAGCCGGTGTTCTCGAACGTCGTCCCCGCCGGGATGTTCGCCTGCCACGACAGCGGGGCGAAAGTGCGGCGCAATCCCGTGCCGGAGAGGCCGCCGTTGAAAAAGACGATCGAGGTGCCGTCGAAATCGAAGTCCGCACGCCAGTCGGTGATGTTGACCGTGCTGTTGTTGATGATGCGGAAGAAACCCTGGTAGTTCCCCGGCCAGGCGTTGCTGAAGACAAACTCCAAGCGGGCGGTGCCGGCTGGAGGTGGTGCCGGCGGCGTCGCGCCATTGATCACACCGCGGCCGGAATCATCCGCCAGCGCCGCCCCGCTGACCCCGGACAGTTGGAGAAAAAAATCGACAGCACGACCCACCTCGAGAGCCCCGGGCAGGACGGGCACGGCAACCGTCCTGCTGGTCTGACCCGCCGCGAAGGACAGCGTGCCGTTGGTTTGGGTGTAGTGGACGCCCGCCAGACCTTCCTCGCCGTCCTGCGTGGCGAAGCGGATCCCGACCGGGGCGGCGGCGGCGCTCGAGAGCGTGACGTTGAAGACCATGTTCGTCGCGGTCGCGCCGGCGAGGGGTTGGTTGAGCGCGGCGTCGGAGACGGAGATCGAGGGCGGGGCGGTCGTCGAACCGTTGATTGTGATGTTCGCCGTGTCGCGGGCGAGGGTCGCTCCCGATGCGCTGGAGAGGCGGAGCGAGAAGGTGCGCGAGGTTCCTTGCGGCAGCGCGCCCGCGAGCACCGCAACAGGAACGGACTTCGACGTCTCGCCGGGGTTGAACGTGAGCGTGCCGCTCGTCGTGGTGAAATCCGTCCCGGCCGCAGCTGAGCCGTTTTGCGTCGTGTAGTTCACGGTGACCGCAGATGACGGCGCGATGGAAAGCGAAACCGGGACTACGGCATTCGTCGTGCCGGAGGCCGGTTGCGCGACAGCAGTGTCGGCCGCCGAAATCGCCGGTGTGAGGCTTTCCGGCGGCGCGACCGTGTCGCTGACGGCAAGCGTGTAGGACAGGCTGTTCGTCGCGGTGATGGTGACGACGCGGCGGACCATCCCGCCGGTCAGCGAGGCGGTGGAACCGGTGTTGATCGAGCCGCCGACCGAGTCGAGCTGGATGAGGAAGGATGAACCATTCGGGCGCGTGAGCACGACTCGGGTCGGACCGCTCGAGAGGACGGCATCCAAGGCGTAGGCCAGCGGAAGAACTTCGGTGAAGACGTTCGTGTGCGTGAGGGTGACGCTGACATTTGTCGCGCCGACGGTGACGCTTTTCTGTCCGAAATTCGTGCCCCCGCTCGAAAGCGCGTAGCTAAACGAAACGTCGCCGCTCGGCAGATTCGTCACGCCGGCGGCGGGCACGACCGTGTTACTGCCCGCGCGGATCGTGCCGGGAAGGTTCGCCGTCTCGTAGGTCACGGGCGCATTTGTGCCACGCGACGTGCCCCATTGAAACGGGTTGTTGCTGATCGTGTTCGCCACCGGCTGGAGGGCGAGACCGAAGGATCTGTTCCAGAGGAGGTTGAGGCCGTAAACCTGCCGGGGGATGCGGCGGTTGCCGAGGGCGAAGGTCGCGTAGTAATTCGTGCGGTTCGCGGCCGCCAAACTGAACGCCCCGGAGGACGGCGTCGGATTGTGGAAGAGGCGATTGACCGCGTTGGTCTCGCGGCTGGGCAGGTCGGCCAGCGCGGCGTCGCGCTGCGCCGCGGTCGGGTGCCAGCTGTTGAGCGTCACGCCGACGGGCGGTGCCGCATCGAAAACAAAGCCCGTATTGTAGCTGTTGGCGCTCGGCACCGAGAGCGGGTTGTAGTTGCCGAACCGTGCCTGCTCGGCGCCGCGCTTGGCGGCGATGGATGCGGCATACTCGGCGTCGGTCAAGGCGAAGGCGCGCGAGTTCGTGGCGAATTCCGCGATCGGCCGCGAGCGGGACGTTTGGACTGTGTGCGAGGTGCGGGTGTTGAGTCCGGCGCTGGTGAGAAAAATGTTCGTCGCGAGGCCCGGTTGCAGGACGAAGTTGGCCGCGAGCCAGTCGTTCCACTTGACGTCGTCGGCGATGATGACCGGCGCGAGATCGGCGCGGTTTTTCATCCGCGGCCAGGCCACGCGGAGATTGTTGTCGTGGACGCCGGAGTAGCCGAAGTCGGGGCCGTCCTGCTCGTAGAAGAATCCGGCGGGGCTTTGGTCCTGCGCGGCCGAGTCATTGACCGCCTGCACGAAGGCCGCGTCGAGTTCGGCGTCCGGCCAATTCTCGAGGTAGATGAGGGCCGCGTGGTAGGAACCGCTGAACTGGTTGCTCCACGAGCGCGCGTGGGCGCGCATGTCGGGGCGGGTGAAGACGGCCATGAGGGCGCGGCGCAGGGCGACGCGCGCGCTTTCGAGCACAACGGGGTCAAAAGCCAGACCCGAGTCGATGATCAAGTCAAGCGCCTGCGCCGCATGCATCACACCAAAGGTCGTGGGCGCGAGGCTCCAGTTGGTCGGGCTGTATTCCGTGAAGAGCCCGGCCGAAGGATGTCCCTCGGGCGCCTGCATCTGCGTCCAGAGGTTTAGCATGGCCTCGAGGCGCAGCCGCACAGGCCCGCTGCCGCGGTAGGGATTCCACGGGCGATCGGCGGTGTAAAAATAGGCGAGCACCGCCTGCATCTCGAGGATGCGGGCATTGTGGGGCAGATTATCCTTGGGCTCGCGGTTGACTTTGATGTTGAGGAATCCGCGCGGGTAGGTCACCCCGTTGATCGTCGTCGCGCTCTCGACCACGGAATTGGCGACCTGCGCGAAGTGGTTGAGAAAAATGGGCACCTCCAACTCGTGGTCGGCGAATTGGTTGAGCTGGATCGTGGCGAAATTCGCCGGTGGCACGGGGGTCCAGCTCTGGGCGCAGACGGTGCCCGCGAAACCGGGCAGGGCGGCGCAGCACACGGCGAGGACAAGGGCGAACGGGCCCGGTCGTCCGTTTGGCCGACGCGGACGTTCCGGCGGATCGTTCCTCCTCGAGGCAGGTGGCCTCATGGCGTTTGTTCGCTGAGGCTGATGCGGAGAAACCGTCCGCCCGTGCCCGGCGGACAAATCTCGCGCACCACCACCTCGATGGCGCCGTCCGGGAGAGCGGTTTCGCTGACGGTGACATTGCCGGCCAGGCTCTCAAGCGGCTCCCCGAACTGGCCGACGGCGAGGGCCGTCCAACCGGACAGACCGACAAGGTGATCACGGGCCTCGACGGTGAACACAGCCCCGGTAGCCGAGGGCGAACGGCGGAAGGTCAGGTTGACCTCGCACTGGCCACCGACCACGTCCGTGCCCGCCACCGCGGTAGCGGACCCGCCGGCAAGAGGATCGGCCCCGAAGGCCCATTCCATCAAGTTGGAAAGCCCGTCCCCATCCGGGTCGGCCGACGACGCACTGTCCTCCGCCTTCGCCCATTCGACGCCCTCGGCCCACGCCGCGTAGGATCCCGGCGCCGGCAGAATCACGAGCGTCAATTGCTGCTGCGCCACGACAGACTCACCGTCCTGCACGGCCACGGTGAACGTGTGTGATCCATCTGTCGGGGCAACTCCGGACAAAACACCGTCCGGCCCGAACGAAAACCCGGCGGGCAGTGCGCCTGCGGCGAGGCTCCAGACATACGGGCCGACGCCGCCGGAGGTCTGCAGCGTCTGCGTGTAAACAAGCCCGGCCGTGGCCGGAGGAAGCGAAGTTGTGGCAACGGAGAGCGGGCTGATGATGTGCAGGACGTAAGCACGTGTGGCAGTGATGCCGGCCGAGTCGGTCACGGTCACATCAAAGGAAAAATATCCACTGCCCGTCGGCGTGCCCGAAAGAATACCCTCAGTCGAAAGCTGCAGACCCGGCGGGAGAGCGCCGGCAGTGATGGCCCAAATGCGCGGCACGACGCCGCCCGAGGCTTCGAACGACGCGCCGTATAGTTGGCCGGCGTAGCCGTCGGGGAGCGTTGCGGTGTCAACGCCGAGCGGCACCGGGGCATAGACGATGGAGACGCCGGAGGCGTTGGTCTGCGCGGACCATGTGCCCTGGCCGGGGAAGTTCGTTGCCTGCACGGTGATGGAGGCCGGAGCGATTGCGGCCACACCGTTTGACGCAGTGATCACCGGCAGGATCAGCGGGGTCTCCGAGAAGTTGGTTATCCCGGCGGCGTCGAGGCGCACGGTCCAAGCGGGCGCGTTGGTTCCGATCACCTGCGCGGCGGTGAAGGCGGTGCCGGGCGAGGCCCAGTTCGTCAGGCGGCGGAGCACGGTCGCCCCGTTGCTGACGAGGAGATTCGACGACGTGTTCCCCGACCCGGCAAGCACGCCACCGAAGGCGCGGACTTCCGAGGCAAGCGTGACCGCCACGTTGAGCACGCCGTTGCTGAGAATCGTCGCACCCGTGTAGCTCTTATGTGATCCGCCCAGCGTCCACGTGCCCGAGAGCACGGTGAGATTGAGCTTGGAGAACCCGTTGGTCGCGTCGGTCATGGTTCCGGTGAATTCCCCAGATGCGGGGCCGGCGAGATGAAGCGTGCGCCACGTGTCGGCATTCGTCGCGGTACGAACGGCGATGTTGACGACGGGACCGCTGACCTTGAGATGTCCTTCCTGCGAGGCGATGTCCCAGCGCGCTCCGCCGGCGTCCATCCCGAGTTGTCCGGTCAGCTCGTTGGTCCCGGAGAGATTGCGGATCTGCGCGTGGTTCGTGTTCGTGTTGATCGCGCCGGGCGACCACATGATGAGTTGGAAGGATTCCGCGATGGTGAGGCCGCCGTTGAGTTGGATGGATGGTGCGTTGTTCGAGTCGCCGTTGAGGCGCGTGTTGCCGTTGGTCGCGCCGAGGGCGGATGAATGGGCGAGGCGGAGCACGCTCTGGCCGGCGAGCAGGGTCTGGCCGGTGAACGTGTTTGATCCGCCGAGCGTGACCGTCCCGCTGCCCAGCGTGAGGAGCGTGCCCGCGCCGCTGATCGCCCCGCTCCACGTCCGCTGGCCGGACGGTTCGTTGAGGCGCAGTTCACCGGATGAAATGGTGACGTCCCCGCTGTAGCCGGCGTTGCTGAGAATGAGGCGGGCGCCTCCCGCCTTGGTGAAGGACGTTCCGGCCAACGGGGCGCTGATAGTCGAATCGACATTCGGCGTGACCACGGCGCCGGTCTTGAGCGTGAGCGTGCTGGATCCGGCGATGTTGGCGCCCCCCGTGTTGAATGTGATGGCTCCCGCGGTGACCGGCGCACCGAGCGTGGCCGTGCCGCCGCCAAAAACCGCATCACTACCGTTGACCCATGCGACATTGGTGCCGGAGAAGCTCCAGTTGGTCGTGCCGCCGGGAGTCCAGGCTCCGTTGCCGGATTGAATTCCGCCGGTCACCGGATCGGAGTCCCACGTGAGCGTGTTGCCGGCATTGATCGTGTAGGCGCACGTGGCGGCGGCGTTGTTCGCGTCGGTCACCTTGGCGGTGAAGGCGAACGAACCCAGCGTGCTGGGTGTTCCGCTGATCGTGCCAGTCGCTTCGCCAAGGACGAGGCCGGGCGGCAGGCTGCCGCTCAGCACGGTCCAGACGTAGGGGCCGGTGCCGCCGGAAACGGCGAGGGTCTGCGCATAGGGAACACCGGTGCGGGCATCGGGCAGTGCGCTGGTCGTGATGTCGAGCGAACCCGATATGACGATGGTGAACGTCCGCGTGGCCGTGGCTGAAGCCGCGTCGGCCACCCGCGCAGTGAAGGTCGAGGAACCGGCCTCGGAAGGCGTTCCGTCGAGGACGCCCGCAGGGGAGAGGGTCAGACCGGCCGGCAGCGATCCGGACAAGACATTCCAGGCATACGGCATCGTCCCGCTGACCGCCGCGAGCGCCTGCGAGTAGGGGGTTCCAACGACGCCGGATGGCACCGATGGTGTGACCACGGCGAGGTTCGCCGGATTGGCTACCGCGATGGAAAGACTGCTCGTAGCGGTGGCGTTATTCGCGTCGGTCACCGTCACGGTAAAGTTGAACGTCCCGGCCGCGAGCGGCGTGCCGGTGATGGTGCCGTCCGTGAGCACCAACCCCGCAGGCAGCACCCCGGAGGTGACGGTCCAGCCATACGGCGCGAGACCTCCGGTCGCGGCGAGGGGCGCGCT
>JBGSSV010000103.1:0-12685 GCA_041736875.1 Chthoniobacterales bacterium
GACCATGGCGGCCTCGCCCGGCACGCACTCGAGGCCCTCGGCGACGGAGAGGTGCCGGTGCGCTCCGCCCTCCACCACGGCGCACAATTTCACGGGGGCCGCGGCGCGGGCGATCTGCTCCAACTCGGGCCGGGCGCTCGCTGCGCAGACCAGGACGATCGAGTCGATGGCCGGGCAGTCGTTGAAGGCGGAAATCGTCCAGGCCAGCACGGGACGGCCCTCGAGGTCGGCCGTCAGCTTGTTGAAGCCCATCCGGCGGCTCGAGCCCCCGGCGACGATCACCGCCCAGACGCCCTTCTTCTTTGCTGCGCGCGGCTTAGCCAAGTTGTTTTTGCACCTCCGCGTTGACCGCCTTGCCGTCGGTCCGACCGGCGGCTTTGGCCATGACAACCTTCATGACGGCACCCATCTGGGCTTTGCCGGTGGCGCCGGTTTCAGCGATGGCTTCGCGCACCAGCGCGGCCAACTCATCCGGGGGAAGGGCGGCCGGCAGATAAGTCTGGAGCAGGGCCATTTCGGCCTTCTCCTGCTCGGCTTGCTCGGCGCGTCCGCCCTGGACAAATCCATCCACCGCATCCTGGCACTGCTTCATGCGCTTGCGCACGACGGCGATGACATCCCCATCGGGCAGGTCAGCCTCGTTCGCCCCGCCTTTTTCGATCGCCGCATACTTGAGCGAGGACTTCAGCATCCGCAGGGCACCGAGGCGGGCGGCGTCCTTGGCCCGCATGGCGTCCTTGATGTCCTGATCGATTTTGGCGCTGAGACTCATGCGCGGAGGATAAATTTCGCGCCGCGGGACGGCGAGAGTTTTCCGGCGCGATTGCCGCCCCCGCACGGCTTCGGTAGCGTGGAGGAGCGCATGTCCGTGACGCCCCGCAAAATCGAGATTCTCGGCACCCCGGTCGCGGTGGTGGACTATCAGTCCGCCGTGGCCGAGAGCGTTCGGCTGGCCGGAGGGGACCGACCGGCCGCCGTCGCGGCCAGCAATACGCACATCATCTCCCTGGCCCGTCACGACGTCAGCTTCGGGGCGGTCATGCGCAAATTCAGCTTGGTGCTGCCGGACGGCATGCCGCTGCGCTGGTCGCTCAATGCCCGGGGGGCCGGGCTGCGAGACCGGGTTTACGGGCCGTATTTCATGGAAGAAATGATCCGCGCCACCCCGGCGCCGTGGCGGCATTTTCTTTTCGGCGGAACGCCCGAGACGCTTGAGGCGCTGACGGAGCATTTGCGGAAGATCCAGCCGGGGATTGAAATTGCCGGGACCCTCTCGCCGCCGTTCCGGGCCTGGAATGAGGCCGACGAGAAGGAGTTCGCCCGCTCGATCGACGAGGCGAAGGCGGATTTTATCTGGGTGGCCCTGGGCGGGGAGCGGCAGGAACGATGGATCGCGGACAATCTCGCACGCCACCGCCGCGGGGTGTTCTTTGCGGTCGGCGACGCGTTTGTCCTTCTCGCGGGGCAGAGGGATTTCGCGCCGGCGTGGATGCAGCGTCTGGGGATCACCTGGGTTTACCGGCTGTGGCAGGAGCCGCGGCGGCTCTGGCGGCGTTACGCCCGGTTCAACAGCCTATTCGTTTATTACACGCTGCGCGACGCCGTGCTCGGCGCTCCGGCGGGGCGACACGCGGGCGGAGGTTTGTCCAGCATCGCGTTTCTCGGATCCCGCGGCGTGCCGGCCCGCTACTCCGGATTCGAGGTGGTCGTGGAGGAGCTGGGCAAGCGGCTGGTGGCCCGCGGGCATGAGGTCACGGTCTACAACCGGCTGCCGCACTTCGACGCACCCCAACCGGTGTGGGAGGGCATGCGCATCGTCGGATTGCCCACCATTCCAACCAAGCGGCTCGACACCATCGTGCACACCACGCTTTCGATGCTTCACGCCATGCGCTGCCGCTACGACATAATTTATCTTTGCGGCGTGGGGAATGCCATCCTCGGTCGTCTCGCCCGCGCCGCGGGCATGCGGGTGATCATCAATGTGGACGGCGCCGATTTCCGCCGGAAAAAGTGGCGCGGGTTTGCCCGGTCCTGGCTGCTGCGCAGCGAGCGCTGGGCCATTGACTCGGCCGATTGCGTCATTGCCGACAACGCCAGCATCGCCGATCGATACGAGCGCAACTACGGCGTGCGCCCAGAACATTTGTCCTACGGCTTGACCGTGCGGGACACACCGGTGCAGAGCGGCGAACTGGCCCGATGGAATCTCTCGCCGGGCGGCTATTTCCTCTATGTTTCGCGGCTGACGCCGGAGAACGAGGCGGAGCTGCTGCTCGAGGCTTATCGCCGGCTGACCGATCCCCTGCCGCTGGTCCTGGTCGGCGGGGATCCATACGAACACGCCTACCGACGCCGCCTCGAGGCGTTGGCCACGGACCGCGTCATTTTCACCGGCCTGCGGTTCGGGGACGCCTATGTGGAACTGAGCCAGAACGCGCGGGCCTTCATCATGCCGGCCACGATCGAGGCCACGCGTTTGGTCCTCCTCGACCAGTTGGGCATGGGTCAGGCCATCATTTACCACGACTGTCTGGCAACCCGCGAGGTGCTGGGTGAGGCCGGCCTGCCCTTCGGACCGGACGATCCGGTGGCAGCACTGGCGACGCGTCTGGAGAGCGCAACCCGGGACCCTTCGATCTGCGCGGAAGCCGGGCGGCGCGCGCGGGAACGCGCGGAACTTTTCCGCTGGGAGACCGTGCTCGCCCGCTACGAGGGAATCTTCGACCGCATCCTCGCCGCGCCACGGCGGAAGGCTTGAACCGATGCTACTCTCGATCATCACCCCGTCACTCAACCAGGCACGCTACCTCGGCGAGTGCCTGGCCTCGGTCCGCACGGCGGCAGAGCGAGCCCCGGAACATACGGTCGAGCACATCATCATCGATGGCGGGTCGACGGATGGCTCCGTTGATCTGCTCCGGGCGGCTCCGGACGTGCAGTGGATCAGGGAGAAGGACTCCGGCCAGAGCGAAGCGATCAACAAGGGCCTGGCCCGCGCGCGCGGCGAGGTGCTGGCCTATCTCTGCGCGGATGACCTTTACGAACCGGACGCAGTGCAGCGGGTGCTCGGGGCTTTCGCGCAGTCCCCGCAGACCGATGTGGTCTATGCGGACTACTTCTTTCTCGAAGGCGACTCGGGCCGGAAACGGAGAAAATCCGCCGCCCGCTTCAACCCCGAGGCGTTGCGCGACCGCAATCCGCTCGGCCAGCCCGCGGTCTGGTGGCGCCGGGCCGTTTATGAAAAATTCGGCGGCTTCGACGAGTCGCTTCATTTCTGCCTGGATCACGAATACTGGCTGCGCCTCGGCACCGGGGTGCAATGGCTTTACCTGCCGGAGCCGCTGGCGGTTTCGCGCCTGCATGCCCATGCCAAGACCAGCCGGCAGTTGCCGGAGATGTGGCGTGAAACAGCGCGGATGTTGACCCGCGACGGCTGGCGGCCCGGGCCGTGGTGGAACGCCTTCGCCATGGCGGCTTGGGGGCGCCACTACTACCGGCTCAAGCGCGCATGGTTCGCCCGATGAAACCGCGTCTTCTCCTCATCGAATTACACCACCTCGGCGATGCGGTGCTCAGCCTGCCTTTCGTGCGCGGGGCGCAGGAGCACTACACCGTGCACGTGCTCTGCCGTCCGGCCACGCGGCCCGTCTACGAGATGCTGGCCACGCCGCCTATCATCCACACTTGGGAGCCACCCTGGGCAGACGAACAAGCCTGCTCCGCCCGGGCCGCCATTTCCGCAGCGCGGATGCAGGGGGTGGTCCTGCGCCCGCTGGAATTCGCGGCCGTCGTCTGCGCCTGGGCGGATGCGCGGGTTGGGTTGATCATGGGCGAAACCCGCGCGCCACAACGAATCGGATTTCCCATGACGCGGGACAACTATTACGCGGCGGAGCATCCGTGGCGACGGCGGCGGCGTTTGCTCGGGCGCGCCCTTGAGCGAGCGTGGCCGGGGCGGGCGGGTCTGACCAAGAGCCTGCACCGCACGAGCCCGGACCAACCGCACCTGCATTGCTGGGACCAGATCGCCGCGGCCCTGAAAGTGACGCCCGATTTCTCCACCCCGTGGATTCCAGTGCGCGAGGCGTCTGCTGATGTTCTCGCGCTGGTGCGGGAGGCGCACGGGCGGGGCAAGCAGGTCCTGGCGGTCCACGCGCACGCCCGCCTCGCCAGCAAGCAATGGCCGCTGGCGTCGTGGGGAGAATTGCTCGCGTTGCCCGCCGTGCACGAGCGTTTCGAGCTTCTGGAGATCGTGCCGCCGGGTTCGGGTGAGCTGCTCGGGGGGCCGGGACTTTCTGTGACCCCGCCGGACCTTCCGTCACTCGCGGCTGTGCTCGGTGCGGCGGACGCCCTGCTCAGCCATGACTCCCTGCCGGCGCATCTGGCTGCGGCCCTGTGCCGGCCGGTCGTGGCGATTTTCGGCTCGGGCGAACCGGACTGGTTTGCCCCCTGGCAGAATCGCCACCGGGCCGTCATTCGTCGCGGTTGCCCGCTGCATCCCTGCATTGATCGCTGCGGGATGGACCGCTATCTCTGCCTCGATCACATCCGCATCAGCGACGTCGTCCAGCAACTCGACGCTCTGCCGGCACGATCATGAAAATTCTTCTCCTCGGCGCCGGCGGTTTGCTCGGCAGACATCTTGGCGCAGAACTCCCGCCCCACGGGCACAATCTGCGGGCCTTGGGGCGGACCGAAGCGGACATCACCGACCAGCGGAGACTGGACGAGATTTTTCGCGAGCCATGGGATGCGGTGATCAACGCTGCGGCGGTCTGCGATTTTGCCGCCTGCGAGAATCATCCCGCCGAGACCGACCGGATCAATCGCGCCGCGCCGCTGAATCTGGCCGCACGCTGCCACGAGCGCGGGGCCGTCTTTGTCCAGTTCACCTCCGATTACGTTTTCCGCGGCGACCACGACCAGCGATGGACCGAGAACGATCTGGCCCAGCCCCTCTCGGTCTACGGCGAACAAAAGGCCGCCCTGGAACGCGAGCTTCCGGGTTTGTGCCCGCGGAGTCTCGTCCTGCGACTGTCCTGGCTCTATGGAGCGGGCGGCCGCACGTTCATGAGCCTGATGCCATCACTGCTCATGCAGCAGGAAGTCCTGCGCGTGGCCGCAGGCAAAACCGGATGCTGCCTCTACGCGCCGGACGCCGCCGCCTGGACCAGGCGACTGCTCGAGAGCGGCCACACCGGGTTGATCAATCTCGTCAACACCGGCGACACCTCGTGGGAGGAATTCGCCCGCGCCTGCCTCGAGGAAATGATTTCGGCAGGACTGGCCCCGCGCGACCGGCGCATCGAGGAGATTCCCTTCGGCCAACTCGGCCCTGACTGGCCGAAGCGTCCGCGGCACTCCTGCCTCGACACATCCAAGCTCGCCGGCCTGCTGCCCCCGGGGCCGCGTCCCTGGCGGGAGGCCCTGCGCGACTTCCTCGCGGAGGATAAATCATTTGCCGCCCCCTCAAGGCTGTGAAAGCTTCGACATTCACTTGATGAACTCCACCCCGGCCACCACCATCTCCGCGCGGTCTCCTTTGCTTGAGCCCGCCAATGTCTTTGCCGCCGTCGCGGTGGCGGCGACGGTTTTCGGATTGTTCGCCTTCTTCCCCTACGCCTCGGGTTACGGGGCCGAGCGGGTGAACATGTTCGAGTTCATGAGCTATGTCTGGAAGAACCCCGAGTGGGAGCATTGCTGGCTGGTGCCGCTGGCGGTCATCGGGCTGATCTTTTACCGCCGCAAGGAACTTGCCGACATGCCCGTCCAGGGCTCATGGGTGGGGTTGGCCGCCCTTCTTGGCGCGCTCTTTGTCTACTGGGTCGGCTATCTCGCGGATAACATCTACCTCGGCTACATCGCCCTGCTCGCTTTCGTCGGCGCGACCGTGCTCTGGCTCCTCGGCTGGGGATGGCTCCGGAAGCTGGCTTTTCCCATTGCCTTCCTCGCGTTCATGTTCCCGCTGCCCTTCATGGACAATTACCTCGCCTTCCCGTTGAGGATCCTGATGTCAACGGTCAGCGTCGGCTTTCTCAATCTCATCGGGCTCCCCTGCCTGCAAAGCGGGACGGCGATTGTTTCCGCGGCCGACGCCGCAGCCGGTCTCGCGGCTGGTCAGCGCTTCGCTGTCGATGTGGCCGACCCGTGCAGCGGGATTCGTTCGCTTTTTGCCCTCATGATGGTCAGCGCGCTTTACGCCTACCTTGTGATGGACCGGGCCTGGCAGAAATGGATCATCTTCCTCGCTTCGATCCCGCTGGCCGTGGCTGGAAATTTCGCCCGCATCATCATGCTGACCCTCGGAACGATCACTCTCGGGGCGGAGACAGCTATCGGCAGCCTGGAAGAGCCGACGTTCTTCCACATGGCGTCGGGCTTCCTTGTCTTCGCCGTCGCGCTCGGCGGCATGCTGCTGCTCGGATCGCTGCTACAAAGATTCACTCCGGTGCGTGGGCGGGAGGATGCCCCATGAGCGGCCCAGTCGGCATCCCGTGGTGGCGCACCGTGACACTGTTGGTCCTCGCCGGCGCGACCATCCTGCTCTGCCGCGAAAGCACGCCGCCGAACATCGCGGCTGAATCCGGTGTCATCATGGATCTCCCGACCCTCGTCGGCGAATACTGGGGAACGGAGGAACCGGTCTCGCCATCCGAGCTGGCCCTGCTGCCCAAGGACACGGAGTTTGCCAAAAAGATTTACCAGGACCTCTCCGGCGATTCCTTGACGACCCAGATCGTCCTGAGCGGCGGCGAGAAGCGCAGCATCCACCGACCGGAGGTCTGCCTCCCTGGCCAGGGCTGGACGATCCAGAGCGGCGAAGTCCTTCCGATCACTCTGGCCAATGGCCGCGTGCTTGAAGTGATGAAGCTCACGCTGGCACGCGAGATCGAGTTGGCCTCCGGCGAACGCCGCCAACTCAAGAGCTATTTCCTCTACTGGTTCGTCGGCAAAGGAACCTCCACCCCCTACCACTGGGTCCGCCTGGCCAAAACCAACTGGGACATGGTGGTGCAGAAGATCCAGCACCGCTGGGCCTACGTCATTGTCAGCGCGCCCGTGCTGGAAGGCTTCAAGCGCGGCGGCAAAACCGACCAGCAAACCCTCGACATGCTCCAGGATTTCATCCGCCAGGCCGTGCCGAAGTTCCAGTTGTCCGAGATGCCGGAGGACGAGCGTCCGGCCTCGTGACGGTCCGGGCGGACTGCACCCGCGAGACCCGCAGCACACACCCGGCCCCCGGGCCGAGCGGTTCGACCACGCCGGTCAATCCCACCACCGGGCTCCGGGCCAGCACGCCACCGCCCGCGCGATAGGCCGCGGCGAAAATCTCGCATTCCAGGATGTCGGTGCGGTCGCAAATACTGACGAATTTCATCACCCGCCCGTCCTTCTGGCGGTGCAGCCGCTGAGCCACCACAAGGCCGCAGACCGTCACCCGGGAACCGGCGAAATCACGCACCGCAGCGAGTGGCACATAGGACTCCCAGGCCACGTCAGGAAAAAGCTCCACCGGATGTCCTCCCACGGGAAAACCGAGCAGTTCCATTTCATCGCGCAGACAATCCAGCCGCCCCGGCTCGGTCCGGACCGCCGGGGCGGGACACGGCGCGCGAGTCAGCCCCAACTCCGGACCGACCGGACACAAGCCCATGGCACGCAGCTCCCAAAATTGCTCGGTGCGCGATGCCACGAATCCATCGAACGCCCCCACCCTCAGCAGGCTCAGCATTTCATCCGCCCCCGGGCCGACCCGCTGATGAAAATCCTGCAGCGAGGCAAACGGCTGGCCGGCCTCGATGCGGCCGAGCAGATCCTCACCCACCCCTTTCACCTGGGCCACGGGCACGCGGATCATCCGGAATTTATCCGTGACAAATTCCCGCACCGCCCCGTTGACCCGCGGCCCGGTGAAGCCCAGCCCCAGTCGGCGCGCTTCGATGGTGTAGAACAGGCGTGAATAGAACCCCTTTCCGTGGGTCAGCACCGCGGCGAGAAACTCCCCCGGCCAATAACATTTCAACTGCGCCGCCTCATAGGCCTCCACACCGTAGGCCGTGGAGTGCGCACGGCAGAACGCGTAGCCGCGGAACTGCATGAGCAAATCCCACACCGCAGCAATCTCGCCCTCCGTCCGCCCGCGCCCCCGGGCGGCCCGGGCGAATTCCTCCCGCCACGGCCCCGTCTCGGCCATCCGGTTCTTGACCAGCAACCGCCGCAGCATGTCCGATCGGCCCGCGTCCCATCCGGCGAAAGCCTCGCAGACCTGCAACACATGTTCCTCGTAGGCGACCACGCCGTAGGTCGAGCGGAGGACGGGCTCGAGGCTCGGATGAACATACCGCACCGGCTCAAGCCCGCGGGCCCGGCGGGCAAATTGCTCCTTGCGCAGGCCGTTGGCCGCGCCCGGCCGGATGACCGACACGATGGCAATGAGCTGGTCGATGGCCCGCACGCCCGACATCCGCGCCAGTGAGGTCATGGCCGGACTCTCGATATGGTGCACCCCGCGCGCCTCGCCGTTGGCGATCATTTGCCAGACCCGCGGGTCATCCCATGTGCCGGCCTTGGGCGGTTCGTGGCCGCGCACCCGCAGGGCCGCGCGTGTGTCGCGCAACACGGAGAGCCCGCCCTGGGCCAGAATGTCGAGCTTGACCAGACCCATCGCCTCCACCGCATCCATGTCGAACTGCGTCGTGGGCCTTCCGCGGGCGCTGATGAACAGCGGACTCAACCCGGAGACCGGTTCGCGCGAGATGACCACCCCGCAGGGATGCATCTTGGCGTGGCGCGGAAAACCGTCCAACCGCGCCGCCAGCTTCAAGGCGGCCCGATACGGGTTCTCCTCCCACGTCAACCCATCCGCTTCGACGCTCTCCCGCGCCGCCTCCCCGACCTCTCGCGCCGACGTGGGCGGAAGTTTTTCCGTCATGCGCCGGATCTGGAATTCCGCCACCCCGAGCGTCTTGGCGATGTCGGCCAGCGCCGAGCGCCCCTGATACGTGCTCAACCCTCCCACCATGGCGGCATGGTCGGGACCGTAGCGGGCAAAAATCAGGCCCACCACGTCGTCGCGGCGATCGTGGGGAAAATCCACATCGATATCTGGCAATTTCTGCAGGGCCATGCGGTCGCGATTGAGGAAGCGGCGGAAATACAGTTCGAACCTCACCGGACAGACCGAGCTGATGCCCAGGCAGAAACAGACCAGCGAGTCCGCCGCGCTGCCCCGCGTGATCCAATCAATGCCCCGCTCCGCGCAACCCTGGAGCAGATCCCAGACGACGAGAAAATATTCCTCGTAGCCGACCTCGGCGATGATCCGCAGCTCCTCCTCGATCTGATGCTGCACACCGGCGGGAGGAGGACAGCCGTAACACCGCAGCAGGCCTTCCCGGGTCAGACGGCCGAGGAATTCCCGCGGAGATGATCCGTCCGGCGGAAAGAAATTGGGAAACTTCAAGCCGCCGACCGGCAGCGTGAACTCGCACCGCGCCATGATTTCGTCCGCCTCGCGCCGCCCCGCCTCCCCGGCCGACCGGACCGCCTCCGGCCACGAGAAGGAACCGCGCCGCTTGGCCGGATGCGGCTGCCCGGCCAGGGTGAGCGTGCGGATGCTTTGCACGACCTCGAAGAATTTCGCCTCGCGCTCCGAGGCATAGCGGATGGCGGGAAAGGCTGTCACGGGACGCAGAATCAATCCCTCCAACGCGTTCGCCCCTTCCACCCCGCTCAACAGCCCGCACAAATTCCGATACCCCTGCGCATTCTCGACGTAGGCCAGATACGGGATGCCCCCCACCCGCACCTCGGCTCCGACGATCGGCTTGATTCCGGCCGCCCGGGCCGCGGTGCAGAATTCCACCGACCCGTGCAAGTTCGGATCCATCATCGCCACCGCCCTCGCCCCCGTCTCCACCGCCATCCGCACGATGTCTTCCGGCCGGAGCAGCGAATCGAGGAAGCTGAAACAACTCTTCGCATTCAGCACCACTCCGTTCTGTCGCGAACCTCCCACGGCGCGACTTTTCCTCGGTCCGCGGGAAACGGAATCCGGTCCGGGCGTCCTCACCTCCAACTGGTGCGCCCGGAAGACGATGCCGCTTCCGTAACGCGACTTTGCCTCGTCCATCACGCGCACAAGATCGCGCCGCGTCTCGCGGTCATAACCCGTGCCGGGCAAAGCCAGCGCCGCCTGATGCAGACCGCCGGCATAGACGCGGGAAAATTTGAGCCCGACGAGCCGCAGACTCACCCGCCGGTCCCACCCGCGCGCGACGAGGCGGTCGATCAGCGGATAGACCTCCGTCTCCACATCCGTCGGCTCGTCGAGGCTCTCGCTCCGGCGGCTTTGCTCCATGTCGTTGTAACGCAGTCGCATCTCGACACCGCGGATCGTCTTGCCGTCGGCCCGCACCTTGACCATCAGGGCGTCGGCCATCCCCCGCAATTTGCGACGGACAAAATCCGCGTCGGTCGTGTCTTCGTCGAACGTCTCCTGCTTCCCGTAGGACTGCGCCTCCGCTCGCTCCGTGGTGATCAGCCGCTCGTCGCGCCCGTGGGCAAACTCCCACAACTGCCCGGCCCCGGCCCCGGCGAGCAATTCGAGACTTTGCCGCGTGGCGGACGCCACCTCGCTGATGTGATGCAGTCCGGCCGCGCGAAGGATCTCCGCCATTTTCGGCCCCACCCCCGGCAGCCACTTCACCTCCAGCGGGGCGAGAAATTCACGCTCGGTGCCTGGCGGAACCTCAACGAAGCAATCCGGTTTGCGCAGTTTCGAGGCGATGGCCGCGACGAGTTTGTTCGTCGCAAGTCCGTGCGAGACCGAGAGGCGCAGATGCTCGCGGATATTGCGCCGCAGCCGCTCCGCCGCCTCGCGCGGACTCCAGCGCGTGACGCCCGAGAGGTCGCAAAATCCCTCGTCGATCGACCCCACCTCGACCGTCGGCGTGTAGTCGTGGGCCAGGGAGAACATCAGCCGCGAAAAATGTTCATACTTTTCGTAATCCCCCGGCAGCACGAGCAGGTGCGGACAAATCTTCAGCGCCCGCGCGGTCGGCATCGGCGTGTAAATCCCCATCCGCCGCGCCTCGTAGCTGGCTGAGGCGATGATCCCGCGCCGCATCCCGCCCACCGCCACCGCCCGGCCCCGCAAGCGCGACTCGGCCGCCACCTCGCATCCGACGAAAAACGCATCCGCATCCAAATGCACCGCCGCCCGCTGTTTGCTCCGCTCCACCGCGGAGAAATAGCACGAAGCAAACAACTGTTCAAATGTGCAGTAGTCCGGATTGTGTCATAAGGCGATGTCCCAACCGCCTCCGCAGGCGGATCTTCCCGATCCGCCAAGGCGTTGCGGCAAGCCCCCATCCTCCGGACGAGGGGCCCGCGCTGGAGGAAACCCGAGAGCAACCGGCTGGCCGCACTGTGGAAGAAGCTCGGATGGGACGCGCCGCCGGCCGGTGCGGACGCGCAGAGCGGCGGTTAGCCAAGCCAGACGATCTTGATTTCCTTGGCGAGCGCCTTGAACTCCGGGTCACTGGTGACGAGCTCGGCCTTTTGCTCTTTGGCGAGTGCCGCGGCGAAGGCGTTGGCGAGGCTCATTTTGTGGCGAGCCTTGAAGTCGGCGGCCGCTTCCGCCAACGCGCGGCTCGCAGGATGAAACTCAATGGGGAGGGCGGGAAGCTCGCCGACAATTTCATCCCATCGGTCGGCTCCATCCTTCCAAATCACCATATATTTCACCTCGGCGTAAGTTCACCTCGGTCATCTGCACAGGTTCATCGCGAAGGCCTGCGCGTTCCAGCAAGGCGGCAACTTTTCCCTCGCCAGCTTCCCCGCGCAGGAAAGCGATCAAGGCAAAGCTATCGAGAACCACGCGTGCTGCGCTCATACTTCGCTTCTTCCAAAGTCTTTTCCTCCGCCTTGTATTCGGCGCGCTCCTGAGCCAACGGCTTTGCGCCGGGTTTGCGCTTGAGGATGCCTTCGGGGGTGGACTGGACGATGGCGCGGGTGCCGGTCTCAATGTGAAATTTGCGCCGAATGCGCGCCGGAATCACCACCTGTCCCTTCGTCGTAAATTGGACGGAATCGTTTTTTACTGTAGGAACCTTGGAAAAACTCTTACTCATGCAAAAAGTAAGTCAATGGAATTTCCCCGCCCGATACTTGCGCGAGGCGCAGCATCACAGAATCTCCGCGGCGAACTTTTTCGGATCGAAGGCGGTAAAATCCGTTTCGCGTTCGCCCAGGCCGAGGAAGCGCACGGGCACGCCGAGTTCCTGCTGCAGGGCCACGGCCATGCCGCCGCGGCCGCTGCCGTCGAGCTTGGTCAGGATGGCCCCGGTCAGGCCGGACGCTTCGCGGAATTGGCGGGCCTGCTCGAGGGCGTTCGACCCGGTGGTGGCATCGAGCACGATCAGCACTTCATGCGGACTCTCCGCATCCTGCCGTCCGAGCACACGTTTCACCTTGGCCAGCTCCTTCATGAGGTTGTGCTTGGTGTGCAGCCGCCCGGCCGTGTCGCAGAGAAGAAAATCCGCCTGCTGACGCACCGCCGCCTCGTAGGCATCGTGGCAGACGGCGGCCGGATCGCCTTCGTAGGCCCCGCGGATGACCGGAACCTGCAGCCGCTCGCCCCAGAGGACCAACTGCTCGATGGCGGCGGCGCGGAAGGTGT
>JBGSSV010000104.1:0-5587 GCA_041736875.1 Chthoniobacterales bacterium
CGCGCGTGGCAACGCCGCCACCGCACGCGCCATGGCCAGGTGGGACGCGCGCAGAATGTTCAGCCGGTCGATCTCCTCCACGGAAGCCTCGCCGGTGGCCCAAAGGACCCCGGTGTGGCCGGTCAACCGGCGGAAAAGCTCCTCCCGCCGTGCCGGGGAAAGTTTCTTCGAATCGTCGAACCCCGCACCGGCCAAGTCCGATGGCAGGATGACCGCGGCGGCCACCACCGGTCCGGCCAGCGGGCCACGTCCGGCTTCATCCACGCCCGCGACCAAAAAAATCCCGCGGGCGCGCAGGGCACGCTCGCGGGAAAAATTGCAGGCCATCATGCGGCCCGTGGAGGCCTACTTGGCGGGGGAGGTCGAGCGGGCGCGTTCCTTCACCGTGGTGGCGGATTTGCCCTTGCGGCCGCGGAGGTAGTTGAGCCGGGCGCGCCGCACGCTGCCGCGCTTCTCCACCTCGATCTTGGCGATGCGTGGGGAATGGAGGGGAAAAACGCGCTCGACGCCTTCGCCGTAGGAAACGCGACGCACGGTGAAGTTCGCGTTCACCCCGGTGCCCTTGCAGTCGATGACAATGCCGGTGTAAATCTGGATGCGCTCCTTCTCGCCTTCGATCACGCGGGTGTGCACCTTGATGGTGTCGCCCACCTGAAACTTAGTCACGTCTTGCTTGAGTTGCTCGGCCTCGATTTTGTCCAAAATATTCATGAGATCTTCCTTTCGCCTAAAAAAAGCGGCCCTGTTTCCTATCCCCACAAGACACTGAGGGCAACAACTTTCCTCCGGCGGGGAGAAACATATCTACGTATCATGATACATTGATGGGTTGCTTTTGCGTGATGATCAGTCATTTAATACAAAGATGAACAGCATTTCGACCAGAACAGGGGACGATGGAACGACCTCCCTGCTCTTCGGTTTCCGCGTGCCGAAAACCGATCTGCGCGTCGCGGCCAACGGGCGGGTCGACGAGTTGAACGTGCGTCTGGGTATGGCAAAAGCTTGCCTGCCTCACGACGAGGCCGAGGCGCGCGGGTTCATCGAGCAGGTGCAGCGGAACCTCGTGAATTTGATGGGCGAGGTTGCGGTCGCGCCGGGCGATTGGGATCGCTACGCCGCCTCGGGCATGCCGAATTTCGACGACGCGTTGCTCGGTGTGCTCGATCAGCGGGTCAGCCGCCTCGAGGCCGAGGGCTTCACCTACAAGGGCTGGGCCACGCCCGGAGCCAACCTGCCGGCCGCCTCGCTGGACTGCGCCCGCACGGCCTGCCGCGAGGCGGAACTCGCGCTGCTCGGGGTGAACGAAGCCGGGCTGCTCAATCCGCAACGCGCCGACCTCATTCTCCAATCCCTCAACCGCCTCTCCGATGTGCTTTGGTTGGAGGCGCGGCGGGCCGAGAGCACCCAAGCGGCCCTTCCGGCGTAACTATTCTTCTCATGAGCACCAAAGACACCGCCCAAGCATTGGAAGCCCTGTTGGCCGAGAGGATCGTTTATCTCGACGGTGCGATGGGCACCATGATCCAGCGCCACAAGCTGGACGAGGCCGCCTATCGCGGGGAGCGCTTCGCTGCGTGGCCCAGCGACGTCAAGGGCAACAACGACCTCCTCGTCCTGACCCAGCCCGATATCGTCCGCGGCATCCACGCCAAATACATCGAGGCCGGCTCGGACCTGATCGAGACGAACACTTTCAACTCGACCACCATTTCGCAGGCCGACTACGGGATGGAGGAACTGGTGCCGGATCTCAATATCGCCGCCGCCCGCCTGGCCCGCGATGCCGCCGATGCCTGCACCGGGCGCCGGGTCTTTGTCGCCGGGGCGGTCGGGCCGATGAGCAAGACGCTCACGATCTCCCGCGATGTGAACGATCCGGGGGCGCGCGAGGTGACCTTTGCGCAGGTCGCGGCTGCCTACCGCCAGCAGGTCGAACATCTCGTCGATGGCGGGGTTGACCTTCTGCTCGTCGAGACGGTTTTCGACACGCTCAACTGCAAGGCCGCGCTTTTCGCCATCGCCGAGTTTTTCGCCGACCGGAAAATCACCGTGCCCGTCATGGTCTCGGGCACCATCACCGACCTGAGCGGCCGCACGCTGACCGGACAAACCACCGAGGCCTTCCTCAATTCCATCGCGCACTTCCCGCTGCTCAGCGTCGGGTTGAACTGCGCGCTCGGACCCAAGGAAATGCGGCCCTACATCGAGGAGCTCTCAAAGCTGGCCCCATTCCACGTCAGTGCCTACCCGAATGCCGGGTTGCCCGAACCGCTTTCGGAGACGGGATTTCCCGAGACGCCGGCTTCGCTGGCCCCCCAATTGCGCGATTGGGCCGAGCAGGGCTGGCTCAACATCATCGGCGGTTGCTGCGGGACGACCCCGGATCACATCAAGGCCATCGCCGACGCCACCCGGAACCTCCCGCCGCGGCGCATTCCGGAGCGGACGCGGACCCTGCGGCTCAGTGGTCTCGAGCCGTTCACCGCCCGCCCGGAAATCCCCTTCATCAACGTGGGCGAGCGGACCAATGTCACGGGCTCGCCGAAATTCTCCAAACTGATCCTCGGCGGCCTCTACGACGAGGCTCTGGCCGTGGCCCGGCAGCAGGCCGAGGCCGGGGCGCAGATCATCGATGTCAACATGGACGAAGGCATGCTCGACGGCGCCGCGGCCATGACCAAATTCCTCCAGCTCGTGGCCAGCGAGCCGGACATCTCGCGGGTGCCGATCATGATCGATTCCTCCAAGTGGGAGGTTATCGAGGCGGGCCTGCGCTGCGTGCAGGGCAAATGCGTGGTCAACTCGATCAGCCTCAAGGAAGGCGAGGAGAAATTCAAGGAACACGCCCGCAAAGTCCAGCGCTACGGCGCGGCGGTCATCGTCATGGCCTTCGATGAAAAAGGCCAGGCGGACAACCTCGAGCGGCGCAAGGAAATCTGCGGGCGCGCCTACCGCGTCCTCGTCGAGGAGGTGGGATTCCCGGCGGAAGACATCATTTTCGACCCGAACGTCCTCACCGTGGCCACCGGCATCGAGGAGCACAACAACTACGCAGTTGATTTCATTGAGGCGACCCGCTGGATCAAGGCCAACCTGCCCTATGCGCGCGTCAGCGGCGGGATCAGCAACATTTCGTTCTCCTTCCGCGGCAACAACGCCGTGCGCGAGAGCATGCACACGGCCTTCCTCTACCACGCGATCAAGGCCGGCCTCGACATGGGTATCGTCAACGCCGGCCAACTCGGCGTCTACGCCGAGATTCCGCCGGATCTGCTCGAGCTGATCGAGGACGTCCTGCTCAACCGCCGGCCTGACGCGACAGAGCGCCTCGTCACTTTCGCCGAAACGGTCAAAGGCAAGGGGCGTGAGGCGACCGAGAAGGACACCAAATGGCGCGAGGCTCCGGTCGAGGAACGGCTGGCCCACGCCCTGATCAAGGGCATCGTGGATTTCGTCGATGAGGACACCGAAGAGGCGCGGCAGAAGTATCCGCGTCCGCTCGATGTCATCGAGGGTCCCCTGATGAACGGCATGCGCATCGTCGGCGACCTTTTCGGCGAGGGAAAAATGTTCCTGCCGCAGGTGGTCAAGAGCGCCCGCGTGATGAAACGTTCGGTTGCGTGGCTGACGCCCTACATGGAGCGCGAGCGCGCGGCCAACCCGAACGCCCGCGCCCAGGGCAAAGTCCTCATGGCCACGGTGAAGGGCGATGTCCACGACATCGGCAAGAACATCGTCGGCGTCGTGCTGGCCTGCAACAGCTACGAGGTCATCGACCTCGGGGTCATGGTTTCCTGCGAGAAAATCCTCGCCGAGGCCCGCGCCCACGGTGTCGATGTCATCGGCTTAAGCGGTCTGATCACGCCGTCGCTCGACGAGATGATGCACGTCGCCGCCGAAATGAAGCGCGAGGGCTTCGACCTGCCCCTCCTCATCGGCGGGGCCACGACCAGCCGGGCGCACAGCGCGGTCAAGATCGCGCCGCATTACCACAACGAGGTGGTGCACGTGACCGACGCCTCCCGCGTTGTCGGTGTGGTTTCCCAGTTGCTCAACCCGGAGACGCGGCCGAAGTTTGCCGCCGATTTGGCCGCCGATTACGAGCGGCTCCGCACCGAGTTCGCAGCCAAGCAGAAGGACACCAAGTTGGTCTCGATCGAGGAGGCGCGGAAGCGTCGATTCGCCCCCGACTGGGCCGCCGAGCCGATCGATGCGCCGGCCTTCACCGGGGTCAAGGTGTTCGAGGATTTTCCGCTGGAGGATCTGGTTGACTACATCGACTGGTCGCCCTTCTTCCATGCGTGGGAGTTGCGCGGACGTTACCCCGCGATCCTCGAGGACGAGGTGGTCGGCGAGCAGGCGAAGGAGCTTTATGCCGACGCGCGCGAAATGCTCGACCTCCTGGTCAAGGAGCGCTGGGTCACGGCCAAGGGTGTCTGTGCCATCATGCCGGCCAACAGCGTGGGCGATGACATCGAGATCTACGCCGACGCCGACCGTTCGTCCGTGCTCAAGACCTTCCACACGCTGCGCCAGCAGCTCGACAAATCCTCCGGCCAGCCGAACTTCGCCCTGGCGGACTTCATCGCGCCGAAGGACAGCGGACGGATCGACCATTGCGGCGGGTTCACCGTCACGACGGGCCACGGCGTGGAGGAACGGGCCAAGGCTTTCGAGGCGGCCCATGACGACTACAGCGCCCTGCTGCTCAAGGCGCTGGCCGACCGTCTGGCCGAGGCCTTCGCCGAGCGGATGCACAAGGAAGTCCGCGACCTGTGGGGTTTTGGGAAGGACGAGAACCTGACCGCGGAAGACATCATCCGCGAAAAATACCGCGGCATCCGTCCGGCACCCGGCTACCCGGCCTGTCCGGACCATACGGAAAAGTGGACCCTGTTTGACCTCCTCGATAGCCCCAAGCACACCGGGGTTGTCCTGACCGAAAGCCTCGCCATGATGCCGGCCAGTTCGGTCAGCGGCCTGTATTTTGCCCACCCCGAGTCGAAGTATTTCGCCGTGGGCAAGCTCAACCGCGACCAGATCGAAGACTACGCCGCCCGCAAGGGCATGGCGGTGGCGGCGGTCGAGAAGTGGCTCAGCCCTTACCTGAATTACGAGCCGTCAGCGGCGGGTTGAATAAAAGGTGACGAAGGCAAGGACAGAAAATCTCTGCAGCGCCTCTAGGTCTGCGAAATCTTGCGAGCGTCCCGTGGCCTGCTTATTGGCCCGCAGGGAATCGCGGTCGAGGAAGGGCAGGACCAGCCCATCGAGAGTGAAGCTGATCGGCTATCCAGATTGAGGGGCACGGGTGAAGGTTCGTTCGAGGAGTTTGAGCAGGATCTCCAGGCGCTCAGCGGGGCTTAGATCGCGGTAGAAGGCACGGTCCGCCTCCTCTTTGCCCGCGGTGACTGCGAAAAATTCTGGCGACCCGCTCCACTCGATCATTATGCGAAAGAAGTGCCTCTGAAGCAATGCGGGCTCGCGGGCTAGGCTGCGGGTGGTTCCGTCGCGGCGAGCAGGGCGGCGGCGGGGGAAATGGCGGCGGGGGACGTGAGTTGGTCGCGCACGGCGGCGAAGTCGGTGC
>JBGSSV010000107.1:0-3347 GCA_041736875.1 Chthoniobacterales bacterium
CCGCCGTAAACGCCATCAAGGCCTTCGGTGACAACGACATACAGATCTCTCCTCGGAAAGTGATGGGGCGCGAAGCGCGCCTGCGTGTGAGTATTCTAACCGGCGGCCAATGTGCGGCAAATGGGTAGACTTCCCCCCTGCCGGCAAGGTAAACTAAGTAGTTTCCAGGCAGTGCAACTTTGTTGACTGGGTGATGAACGGCAACTCGCAGCCGAAGAACGGCCAGGCAGCCCCGTGCATTCGCATTCGGGGGGCGCGGGCCCATAATCTGCAAAACCTCGACGTCGATATCCCTCGCAACCGCCTGGTGGTCGTCACCGGGCCCAGCGGCAGCGGCAAAAGCTCGCTGGCGTTCGACACGCTCTACGCCGAGGGACAGCGGAAGTATGTCGAGAGCCTCTCGGCTTATGCCCGTCAATTTCTCGACCGCCTGCAGCGACCCGACGTGGACTTCGTCGAGGGACTCTCGCCGGCCATCGCCATCGAGCAACGCACGTCCTCGGCCGGTCCGCGCTCGACCATCGCGACGACGACGGAAGTTTACGACTACCTCCGGCTGCTCTACTCCGCCCTCGGCGTG
Organism: Chthoniobacterales bacterium; assembly: GCA_041736875.1. GTDB lineage: Bacteria > Verrucomicrobiota > Verrucomicrobiia > Chthoniobacterales > JACTMZ01 > JACTMZ01. Next base: position 581 of record JBGSSV010000107.1, read on the forward strand.
CCCCACGATCCCGAGACCGGCGAGGTGGTGCGGCGCCAGACGGCGCAGGAAATCACCGACGCCATCCTCGCCTTCCCGGCGGGCGCGAAGATCGTGCTCCTGGCCCCAGTCGTGCGCGGCGAGGCCGGTGAGTTCCGTGACATCCTCGAGAAACTCCAGCGCGAGGGTTTTGTGCGCGCCCGGATCGACGGCGTGGTCACCGATCTGGGCACCAGCAACCGCATCAAGCTCGACAAGAAACGCCGTCACCACATCGAGGCCGTGGTCGACCGCCTGGTCCTCAAGGAGGGGCTGCGTCAGCGCCTGGCCGACTCGGTCGAAACAGCCCTGCGCTGGGGCGAGGGACTCATTGTCGTCTCGGTCCAGGCCCCCGGCGAAACGGCGTTCGCGGACCATCCTTTCTCGACCGCCTTCACCAACCCCCGCACCGGGTTCCGCCTGCCGCGGCTGACCCCGCAGCATTTTTCCTTCAACAGCCACCTCGGCGCGTGCCCGGCCTGTCATGGTCTCGGGACCGAGCCCTACTTCGATCCCGAGCTGATTCTCGACGGCGAGAAGTCGCTCGATGACGGGGCGATCGTGGCTTGGCGCAAGGGCACCCCGAAGATGCAGGCCTATTACGGCGCGTTGACCGCCGCTTTGGCTGCGGACGCCGGAGTGCGGACGGATGTGCCGCTGGAAAAACTCCCGGCCAGCTTCCGCGACCTCCTGCTCCAAGGCTCGGGGGACCGGGCACTCGAGTTGAAATTCGGAACGGGTGCCGCACGCCAGACGATCAACCGCCCTTTCGAGGGGCTGTTGGCCCAGCTTGAGCACCTCCTCGCCCGGGTCAAAGGCGAGTCCCTTCGCCAGAGACTCAAGGCCCTGATGAACCGCCGCCGATGCGCCCGGTGCGCGGGGGCACGGTTGCGCCCCGAGATTCTCGCCGTGACCCTCGCCACAACCGACGGCGCCGAGTTCAACATCCACGACCTCTGCAACCTGACGATTGGTCGCGCGGTGGAGGTGGTCGGTCGGCTGCGGTTGAGCGGGCAGGATGAGGCGATTGCCAGCGAGGTCATCGGGGAGATTTCACGACGACTGGCTTTCCTCCAGGAGGTCGGCCTCGGCTACCTTTCGCTCAGCCGCGAGAGCGGCACGCTGTCCGGCGGCGAAGCGCAGCGCATCCGCCTGGCCACCCAAATCGGGAGCGGATTGGCCGGCGTTCTTTACGTGCTCGACGAGCCGAGCATCGGCCTCCACCAGCGCGACAACGAGCGTCTCATCGCCACACTCAAACGCCTGCGCGACCTCGGCAACTCCGTCTTGGTGGTCGAGCATGACCATGACACCATCGCCGCCGCAGACCACATCATCGACATCGGTCCGGGAGCCGGGCCGTTGGGCGGAAAAATCGTCGCGCAGGGAACCTACGCGGAAATCGCCGCAGCACCTCAGTCACTGACCGGGCGCTACCTCAGCGGGCAGTTGCGCATCCGCCCGCCGGCGCGCCGGCACCAGCCTCTGACCCCGCGTGCGCTGGTCGCCGGACCGAGCGAGGGATGGCTCAGCGTGATCGGGGCGCGGGAGAACAACCTGCAAAAGGTGGACGCGCATTTTCCCCTCGGATGTTTGGTTTGTGTGACGGGCGTGTCGGGGAGCGGCAAGTCCACGCTGATCAACGACATTCTCCGGGCGGCCCTCGCCCGCGACCTTTATCGGGCCAAGGATCAGCCCGGCGCCCACGATGAGATTCTGGGAGCCGGGCAGGTGCACCGTCTGGTCGTCGTGGACCAATCGCCCATCGGCCGCACCCCGCGGTCGAACCCCGCGACCTACACCGGCGCGTTCGGGCCGATCCGCGAGCTTTTCGCCCAGGTCCCCGCCGCGCGGGTCCGCGGCTACTCGAACGGCCGGTTCAGCTTCAACGTCAAGGGCGGACGCTGCGAGCATTGCGAGGGCGACGGCGTGCTCAAGGTCGAGATGCACTTTCTCGCCGACGTTTACGTGACCTGCGACGTCTGCGGCGGGCGCCGCTACAACCGCGAAACCCTCGAGATCACCTACAAGGGCAAGAACATTGCCGACATTCTCGACCTCACGGTGGACGAGGCCCTCTCGTTTTTCCGTGCCGTGCCGACCGTGGCGGACAAGCTTTCGACCATGCAGGAAGTCGGCTTGGGCTACGTGCGGCTCGGGCAGGCGGCCAGCACGCTCTCCGGCGGCGAGGCGCAGCGGATCAAACTTTCAACCGAACTGTCCAAGCGCGGCGGATCGAAAACCCTTTACTTGCTCGACGAACCAACGACGGGACTCCACGTTTCCGATGTGGACACGCTCCTGCAGGTCCTCGTGAAGTTGCGGGACGCGGGCAACACACTCATTGTCATCGAGCACAACATGGACGTGATCAAATGCGCAGATTGGATCGTGGATCTCGGTCCCGACGGGGGCGAGCATGGCGGCTTGGTCGTGGCGGAAGGCCCGCCGGAAATCGTGGCGGAAAACCCGGCCAGCCAGACCGGTCACTACCTGCGCCGTCTTCTCCGCCCATGAAAGCAACCGCCGCCGCCACTCTGGCCTTCCTGGCCCTGATCCATGCCCTGCCGGCCCAGTCTACGGTGGCGGAAAAAGCGGAAGCCTCGATCCGCGAGGGTTTCCCCCAGGCGGCCATCGCGCCGCTGGAGGAGGCTCTGCGCACGGCGTCACCCGCGACGAAGACCGAGTTGGTCCTGCTCCTCGGCCGCGCCCAGTTGGCCGCCGGGCGTCCGGCTGACGCGCTGCGGAC
>JBGSSV010000110.1:0-16252 GCA_041736875.1 Chthoniobacterales bacterium
GTGCCGGATCGCCAGCCCCGCGACCAGGCGGTCGAGCGTCCGATCCTTGGACCCCTCGATCGCGGCCTCGAGATTCTCCGCCGACTTCTTGCCCATCCGCTCGAGCGCCGACAGCGTCGGCACATCGAGGCGGTAGAGATCGGCGAGGCTTCGAACCAGTCCCCCGGTGACGAGCTGATCGATCAGCTTCTCGCCGAGGCCCTCGACGTCCATCGCGTCGCGATGGGCGAAGTAGCGCAGCCGGCCCTTGAGCTGCTCCGTGCACAGGGACGGAGGGTTGGAGCAACGGAAGTCCACCTCGTGGGGGTCTCGGACCACGGGCGCCCCGCAATTCGGGCAATGGGTGGGGAACTCGAAGGGGACCTCGCTGCCGTCGCGGGCCTCGTGCTCGACCCGCATCACCTGGGGGATGATCTCGCCGGCCTTCTGGATCACCACCGTATCGCCGACGCGGATGTCCTTGCGGGCGATCTCCTCGGCGTTGTGGAGCGTGGCACGCTTCACGGTCGTGCCGGCGAGACGGACGGGCGTGAGGTCGGCGACCGGCGTGAGTTTCCCGGACTTGCCGACCTGGACGCTGATGTGCGTGATCTTGGAGATCGCCTGCTCGGCCTCGTACTTGTAGGCGATGACCCAACGCGGGCTCTTGCTCCGCGCCCCGAGCCGTTCGCGCTGGTCCAGGTCGTCGACCTTGATGACCAGCCCGTCGGTCTGGTACTCGAGCGTGTTCCGCTCGGTCTCCCAGCGGCGGGCATGCTCGATCACCTCGTCGATCGAGTCGTAGCAACGGCTCAGCGGGCTGACGGGCAGGCCCCATTCCTTCATCCGCCCGGTGATCCGGCTGTAGGACGTTTCCCGAAGGCCCTCCGCCGCGCCCAGCCCGTGGGAGACGAACCGCAGCCGCCGCTGCCCGCAGATCCGAGGGTCGAGGAGCTTGAGCGAGCCGGCAGTCACGTTTCGCGGATTCTCATAGGCCTTCTCTCCTTCAGCCTGGCGCAGTTCATTGATGCGGGCGAGCTCGGCGATGGTCATGAAGACCTCGCCGCGGACCTCGAGCAGGGCGGGAGGGTCCCCTTCGAGCCTGAGCGGGATCTCTCGAACCGTGCGCAGATTGGCCGTGATGTCGTCGCCCCGCTCGCCGTCGCCTCGCGTCGAGCCGAGGGTGAACTTCCCTTCCTCATAGCGGAGCGACACCGCGACGCCGTCCACCTTCACCTCGACGACGTAGCGGACGGGCTCTCCCCGATTCAGCCCCCGACGGACGCGGGCGTCCCATTCCCGCAGCTCCTCGAAGCTGTAGGTGTTGTCGATCGAGAGCATCGGGATGGCGTGACGGACCGTGGCGAAGCCCGCGATCGGCTCGCCACCCACTCGATGGGTGGGGCTGTCGGGCGTGATCAGTTCCGGATGCTCGGCCTCGAGCTGGATCAACCGATCCATCATCCGGTCGAATTCGCGATCGCTGATCTGGGGAGCGGCCTCGACGTAGTAGAGCCGGTTGTGCCGATTCAACTCGGCACGCAGCTCCTCGAGCTCCTTCGCCACGTGCTTCGCGGTCATCGGGTCCTCGGGCCGGCCTGGTTCGGCGATACGCGACGGGTCAACCGCGGGAGTACCAGTCGTCGGTGGCCATGGCCGCCACTCCCGTGACGAACATGAGGACGAACTCGACTCCCAGGATCAGTGGCCCCCGACGATCCAGCCAGGTCGCGAACGATCGTGAGGCTTCCCCACCGGGGGCGTTGCCTGCCTTCTGGAGGACATAGGGGACAACGAGATAGCCGAGGGCCGTGACGACGAACAGCGTGCTCACGGCCAGGAGGGCGAGGAAGAACGGATTCGCCAGGACCGGGTTCTTGCGTCCGCCATCGGGCATCTCGTGGTCACTCCGGAATCCGTCGGCGAATCCAGGGGCCCGCGGCTCAGGCCCCGGCGAAGACCCAGGCGTCATCGGCCAGCGAGTAATCGACGAGTTCCTCGGGCCGGAACCAGAGGGCGATCTCGCGGTTGGCCGATTCTGGGCTGTCGCTGCCGTGGACCAGGTTGTTCTGCTTGCTGATCGAGAAGTCGCCGCGGACCGTGCCGGGCGCCGCCGCCGCGCCGTTCGTCGCACCCAGGAGGCTGCGAACCACCGAGATGGCCTCGTTGCCTTCGAGTACCCCGACGACCACGGGCGCCGCGGTGATGAAGCCGATCAGCCCCTCGAAGAACGGCTTGCCCTGGTGCTCGGCGTAGTGCTTCTCTGCCAGGGGCCGTCCGACCTGGACCAGTTTGAGGGCCGCGATCCGAAGTCCCTTGGACTCGAACCGCGCGAGGATTTCTCCCACCAATCTGCGGTGAACACAATCCGGCTTGAAGATGATCAACGTCCGCTGCATGCTTTTGAAATCCACGAGTGAGCGAGGCGAGTCGTCCGCAGACCTTCGCGGAACTTCGCCCCTATCTTGAGATTACACCATTCGCTCCCTGAAATTCGGAAGCGATAGTTTAGTCCGGGCCGGTCGAGGGCCGCAACGGCACTGACTCCTTCGTCAGTGCCCAGGGGAGTTCGATCTGCGAATCGCTGGAAAGCCGCCAGGCCCGCAGCGTCGGCGGATCGTCGAGCAGCGAGACGATCAGGTGGGTCATGTCGCCCCAGTGATTCTCGCGGCGGTCCGTCGCGCTCGGGACGGCCTCCCAGCGGGGATGAGAATGGTAGACGGCGAGGATCTCCATGCCGTGCTCTCGAAGCCATCGCCAGGCGTGGACGAGGTCCAGGGGATCTCCCTGGTACTTCGTCTCGCTCCGGGCCAGGTTCCCGAGGGGATGATGACTCAAGACCTCCCGTCCGACGCCCCCGAGCACTCCGCAGCACTCCAGCGGACTCTCCCGGAGGCAGTGCTCGAGGACGGCCCGGTGGATGCTGCCCGGCAGGAGCAGGGGCTCGGATGTCGCAACCATCGCTTCGTCGCCGCAGGTCGGATTCGCCGTCATTCGGGGAACAGGGGGGTGGAGAGGTAACGCTCGCCCAGGTCGGGGAGCACCACGACGATCATCTTCCCGGCATTCTCCGGACGTCGGCCGACCACGAGGGCCCCCATGGCCGCGGCACCGCAGGAGATGCCGCAGAGCATCCCTTCCTCGCGGGCCAGACGGCGAGTCATCTCGAATGCCTCGTCATCCCGGACGGTCACCACGTCGTCGATGATCTCCGGGTTGAGGACGTCGGGGATGAAACCCGCGCCGATCCCCTGGATCGCGTGACGGCCGGGGCGGAGCGGCTCGTGATTGCGAAACTGGCTGATGACCGGCGAATTCACCGGCTCGACCGCGATGACCTTGACCCCGGGTTTGCGACTCTTGAGCACCTCTCCGCAGCCGGTGATGGTGCCCCCGGTGCCGACGCCAGCTACCAGGATGTCGACCTTTCCGTCGGTGTCCTTCCAGATCTCCTCGGCGGTGGTCCGGCGGTGGATCTCGGCATTGGCCGGATTCTTGAACTGCTGGGGCATGAAGGAATTGGGCGTGTTCTTGATCAGCTCCTCGGCCTTGCGGACGGCGCCGGGCATCCCCTCGGCGGCGGGAGTCAGGACAATCTCGGCGCCGAAGGCCTTGATCAACCGGCGGCGCTCCACGCTCATGCTCTCGGGCATCGTCACGACCAGCCGATACCCGCGCGATGCGCAGGTGAACGCCAGCGCGATGCCGGTGTTGCCGCTGGTCGGCTCGATGATCACCGTGTCCTTGGAGATCTTGCCTTCCTTCTCGGCGACTTCGATCATCGCCACGCCGAGCCGGTCCTTCACCGACCAGAGCGGATTGAAGTTCTCGAGCTTGGCGACGACCTCGGCGTGACACCCTTCGGTGATCCGCCTCAATCGGACCAGGGGAGTGCCGCCAATGGTCTGGGTGATGTCGTCATAGATCCGTCCGCGGGTCATGACCTCGCCTGCCGGTGTGTCCATGGAACTCGACTCCCGAGAATCACTCAACCAGGTGAACCCATCGCATGCTCGCTGGAGATGTCGAAGACGCGACCGATCGGCGCCGCGCCTTCCTGAGCGCGGCCCTCCTCGGTACGGCTCCGAAGAGCGTGAAGTTCACCAATATCAGTATGATAGTGAACAAGAGACAAGTTCTCAAGCTCCCTGGTCCACGCCTCCAAGCGACCGCCTCGGGCTCTGACGCCTCAGTGGAGTGCGATCGGCCTCATTGCGAAGCCGGCGGCCGCCCCCTTGATCTTGTTGACGCTCGCGACGTAGCAGAACGAATAGACCTTCGCTCGGCTGAGGCCCTCCAGGTTGTGGAACTCGGCGATGTGCACGCCCTGGTCCACCAGGAGATATCTGTGTACGGGGATGGTCGTCCCCGACGGGTTCGGCGGAGGGTTGACCTCGTAGCCGCTGGTATCCGACCCCACCATGATGGCCCCTTGCTGCTCGACGAGCCAGCGGGTCGCCTCAAGGTCGGGGCCCGCGGAATCGTGCTCGGCGATGAGGCGGTGGTCGGCGCCGTCTTCGCCCCAGAATCGACCGGCGCCCGTCCGGACCAGGACCACGTCTCCCGGCTGGATCGACACTTCTTCCCAGGCGAGGGTCTCCTGGAGATCGGCCGTGGTGATGACCGTGTGACCGGGGAGGGCATCGACACGCTTCCACGCGGCAACGTCGATCAGGACGCCGCGGGCGACGATCGGCGGGATCGTCGGCGCGTCGCACTTGCGAGGTCCCCAGTCGCCCCCCCACTCGCTCTCCTTGAAGCCATTGTACCAGTGGTCGTCGATTCCCGCCGTGATGTGCGCCAGGCCGTCGATCTGGGTCGCCACGTTGTCCGAGATGAAGAGGGCTGCCGAGTGCCAGAAGACCTGGTCCTTGTTCTTCTCGGCGGGGGGCGCATCGGCGTCGCTCATGCGGCGGATGCCGTCCGGGCTGCGGAAGGTGATGATCTCTCCCGGGCTGTGGCCGGGCCACTTGTAACTGCGGCGGCTGTAGGTCAGGCCAAGGTCGAAGACCTTTCCCTTGGTGGCCAGCTTCATCGCCGCGCCCCGGGACTCGTCGGTCATCGCATTGAGCGCGCCGACCTCGTCGTCCTTGCCCCAGATCCAGCCCCAGCCCTTGCCCTTCTCCCAGCCTTTCCTCTCTCCCTCGATGCTCACCGCCGCCGGGAGCTCGGCGGGATGCTCGGCCGCGGGAGCCTCCTCGAGATCGCCTCGGCGAGTACCGCCGTCGAACCAGGCCACCGTCGTCCCGGCGAGAATCGCCAGGCTCGAAAGGAGCACGAGTGTGTGGAGGAAGGACACCTTCGCCATGAAGATCGCCTCGCCGTGCAGTGCCTGAGAGAGGGGTGAGCGTTCGACCCGTTGGGCCGTATTCTAGGGAAGCCCACCACTCGGCACCAGCGGCTGCCGTGCCAACCTCGGCCCCTCGACGCGTCTACAGTCGCTCATCCGGCCCGAAGTCCGGGCAAGAGCTCTCCCGATCGCGTCAATCCCTCGGCCGCTTGCCCCAGAGCGTCCGGCTGGGGGCGTCGCGGAGGGCCGGCGGTAGTTCCATGCTCTGAACCTGGCCGCGGACGGCGTCGAGTCGATCCCAGGCGATCAGCTCCAGATAAGTACGTCCTGCTCCGAGGAGCAGGCCATTCTCGTCGTAGAGCTCGAGCCAGCCGCTATCGCCGTCGGTCGTGACCTGAAGGGCGTAGACGGGCCGCCCGTGGCATCTCTTGCGGTAGACGCGCACCGAACCGAGGTCGCGGTCGTGGATGGCCGCGAGGTAGAACGTGTAGGAGTCGAAGACGGATCGAGGCAGGTGAAGCTGGTTCTCCCTCCATCGCTCCCATTGGAGCCGATCCCCATTCAGGAACGGCCGCGACGCATCCTGGCCCGAGAGGTGTCTCCGATACGCGTCCGAGACGTGTTCAAGGAGGATCCGACCGAACTCCTCTCGCACCTCGAGTGCGTGTCGAGCATGGGCCGACGGAATCCCGCGGAGGCTCCACAGTGCCGAGGAGCCGAATCCCGAGACCATCCACACGCACGTTGCCACACTCGCGCACGCGAACGAGGATGTGAACCTGGGAGAACTGATGGGGACGCTCCGGGAGTCGGATCGCTGCTTGGAGCTGCGGAGGGACGGATCCCAGGATTGATGCGAACGATATCTTTCGTCTACCTCTAGGATCGTCATGATGGGTTTTATAGAATACTCCATCATCCTTTCGGGGATCGGATCATAACCTGCGGCGAGAGATCGGGATACAGGTGCTCCGGTCGGAACCCTCCGACTCTTGCGCCTCGACGGGGCTGCGCATGCTGGCGAAGCGGATCATCCCTTGCCTGGACGTCCATCACGGTCGGGTGGTGAAGGGCACAAACTTCGTCAATCTGCGAGACGCGGGAGACCCGGTCGAGGTCGCCGCTCGCTACGATGCCGAGGGTGCCGACGAGCTCGTGTTCCTGGACATCACAGCCAGCCACGAAGAGCGCGAAATCCTCTGGGACGTCGTACGCCGGACGTCCGAGGTCTGCTTCATGCCGCTGACGGTCGGCGGGGGGATCCGTTCGCTGGAGGACATCCGCGCCCTGCTCAAGGCGGGGGCCGACAAGGTCTCGATCAACTCGGCGGCGGTGCGGGATCCCGAGCTGGTTCGGCGGGCGGCCCGCAAGTTCGGCAGCCAGTGCATCGTGGTGAACATCGACCCCAAGCGTGTGCGCCAGGATGGTGCCGAACGCTGGGAGGTGCACATCAACGGCGGGCGAATCCGGACCGGCCTGGAAGCGGTCGCCTGGGCGAGAGAGGTCCAGGGGCTTGGCGCGGGAGAGATCGTCCTGACCAGCATGGATGCCGACGGGACCAAGGAGGGCTATGATATGGAGATGGTCCGGGCCGTCTCGTCCGCGGTCAGTATCCCGGTCATCGCCAGTGGCGGGGCCGGCCAACTCGGGCACATGGCCGATGTCCTCCTGCACGCAGGGGCTGACGCCGTGCTGGCCGCAAGCATCTTCCACTTCGGGGAATACACCGTGGCGGACGTGAAGAAATTCCTCGCCGCGCGCGGTGTTCCAGTCAGGCCGGCGTAGGCTCAGCCCTTCCGGCCCTGGCCATGCACCCAGGCCAGCAGGCCGCCGAGGGTGCAGTGCTCCTCCAGTGGATGGCGGAGGTGCCCGCGGCGGTTGATCCGGTAGCGGTTGCGGCGTCCGTGCCGCTCGCGCTCGAGGACGCCGGCCTCCTCGAGTTCCGCGACAATGCGCTGCACCGCGCGCTCGGTGATGCCGATGGTCGTGGCCAGATCGCGCAGGCGCAGGCCGGGATCAAGGTCCAAGGCAACCAGCACGTGCGTGTGGTTGGTCAGGTAGGTGTAGCCGGGGCCGGCTGGCGGGGATGATTTTTTTTTCATGCGGGGCTTGACGGAATCATGCGACTTATAATACATGACATAAAGGTCATGTATTGCTTGTCGTGACTAACTGTGCCATAAACGCGGCCCGGCCGCAAACCAACACCACATCATGGACGTCCTTGAATCCGTCATTCTCAGCCTGCTTTCCCCCATGGTCCTGGCTTTCCTGCTGGGGGTCATCGCCAGCCTGATCCGCAGCGACCTGAAGATTCCGCCGGAGATTTACACGGCGATGACCATTTACCTGCTCTTCGCCATCGGGCTGAAGGGCGGGGCCAAGCTCGACGGGGTGGCCTTTGCAGATTTCTGGAAGCCGCTCACGGCCGCGCTGCTACTCAGCTTGGCCATTCCGCTCTGGAGCTATGCCATTCTGCGGAAGTTCGGCCGCTTTGACGGGGTCAATGCGGCGGCCCTGGCCGCGCACTACGGGTCGGTCTCGGCCGTGACCTTCGGCGAGGCGCTGGCCTTCCTGCAGATTCTCCAAGTGTCCTACGAACCGTATGTGGCCGCGCTGCTGGCCGTGATGGAAGTTCCGGCCATCATTCTGGCCATTTTTCTCGTCGGCAAGTCGACCATCGCCTCGGGCGGAGGGAGCATGAAGCAGGTCCTGCGGGAGTTGCTCACGAGCAAGTCGATCGTGCTGCTCATGGGCGGCATGGCCATCGGTCTGCTGGCCGGGAGCAAAGGTGCCGAGCAGGTGGCGCCGCTCTTCGACGATCCGTTCCGCGGCGTGCTGACCCTTTTTCTCCTCGAGGTCGGTCTGGTCACGGGGCGGCGGTTGGGGGATCTCAAGCATGCCGGGTGGCGGCTCATGGTTTTTGCCACCGTCATGCCGCTGCTCCACGGCATCCTCGGCGTATGGCTCGGCCATTTGAGTGGCATGGGAGTCGGCGGGGCGACCATTCTCGGGACGCTGGCGGCCAGCGCGAGTTACATCGCCGCACCGGCGGCCGTGCGCGTCGCCTTGCCGGCGGCCAGCCCGGCCATTTACCTCACCGCCTCGCTGGCCATCACCTTCCCGTTCAATGTCATCCTAGGCATTCCCGCCTACTATTCCTTCGCGACCTGGCTGATTGGCGGACCGACGGGATGATTTCCTCGCGGGGGCCGGGAGGGTGAGGGGACGGGGTGGGAGCATCTGGACCTGACGGTCCTGACGAGGAAGGCGAATGGTCACCTTGAGTCCCTGCCCGGGGTTGCTTTCGATCACCACCGCGCCGCCATGGGCCCGGACGATGCGCTGGGTGATCATGAGGCCGAGGCCACTGCCGGTCTTCTTCGTCGTGTAATATGGTTCGAAGACGCGGGCCATCGTCTCGGTGCTCATGCCTCCGCCGGTGTCGGTGAAGCCGATGTTGACCCAACCCGCCTCGGCCGAAGTGCGGATTTTCAGGAGGCCGCCCTGCTTCATTGCTTCGCTGGAATTCTTGATGATGTTGAAAAATGCCTGTTTGAGTTGGTTCGGGTCGACCTCGAGGGCGGGGAGTCCGGGGGAAAGGTCGAGTTCGAGGAGGACGTTGCGGGACTTGAGCTCGGGGCCGAGAAATTCGGCCGCCTCGCGGACGAGCGAGTTGATATTCTGCGGAACGCGTTCCAGCGGGGTCGGGCGGATGGCGCGCAAAAACTGGGTCACGATGGTGTCGAGCCGCTTGATTTCGTCGCGGGCGATTTCCAGGGGATGGAGCAGGTCCTCGCGGCTTTGCCCCGGGAGTTTGCGCAGGCGCCGCTCCAGCAGTTGCAGGTGGATAGTCAGCGAATTGAGGGGGTTGCCGATCTCGTGGGCCACGCCGGCAGCGAGAAGCTGCAGCGCGGCCATGCGCTCGCTTTCCAGCGTCTCCTCATTGGCCCGCTGGCGTTCCGTGATGTCCCGCATGATCAGGGCGTAGCCCGCATGGTGCCGCTGCCCCGGCTCCTCCTCGTCTTCACTCATCAGCGGAACGACGTAGAAATTGAGGATCCGGTGGGTCGGGTGGAAAACCTCGATGTCGCGGGTCACGATTTCACGGCCTTGGGCCAGCTCTTTCCAGCGCAGTCCGCTGATCTTTTCCGCGAGCGGACGGCCCAGCGCGGAGGCGGGGTCGAGGCCGAAGAGGAGGCAGGCGGCATCGTTGAGATAGACCACCGTGCCACCGACGTCGGTGACAATGACACCCTCGTGGATCGCGTTGAAAATGGTTTCGAGGAAACGCTTGTCGCGGGCCAACTCGACGAAAAATGTCTCCACTTCCTCCGGCTGGATGCGACGGAGGCGGGCGAGGACTTTGTCGAGAAAGGCCCGCTTCATGCCGCGGGAGCCCCGAGATCAATCCCGAGCATCACGGCCAGTTCGTCCACCCGGCGGGCGAAGAGCTCCAGCGCGCGGTCGACCGGTGCCGGGGAGGTCATGTCGACCCCGGCGGCGGCGAGGGTGTCAATCGGATCAAGCTTGCCGCCCGAGCGGAGGAACCCGAGGTAACGCGAGGCGTCGCCGGATTCGAGGACCTGCCGGGAGAGGGCGATGGCCGCGCTCATGCCGGTGGCGTATTGGTAGACGTAGAACGCGCTGTAAAAATGCGGGATGCGCAGGCATTCAAGGTCGAGCTGCGGATCAAGGACGAAGTCCGGCCCGAAGTAGGTGACCAGCAGTTCGTGGTAGATGGTGGTCAGGGTGTCGAGGGTCAGTGCCTCCCCGGCTTCCTGCCGCTCGTGGATGATCTTTTCGAACTCGGCGAACATGGTCTGCCGGTAGATCGTGCCCCGCAGGTCGTCGATCTGGCGGTTGAGCAGGTGGGCGCGCATCTGCGGGTCATCGGTCTGCTCCAGCAGATGATGGGTCAGGAGTTCCTCGTTGAAGGTCGAGGCGACCTCGGCGAGGAAGATGGGATAATGATGATCTTGGAAGGTCTGCGCGCGCTGGGCATACCACGTGTGCATTGAGTGGCCCGCCTCGTGGGCCAGCGTGAACATATCGGCAAACACATCCGGCTTGTAGTTCATCAGGATGTAGGGTGGTGATCCGAAGCATCCGCTGGAAAACGCGCCGCTGCGTTTGCCCTTCGATTCGTAGCGGTCGCACCAGCGTCCGCGCAGGCCGGACTCGAGCTCGCGGGTGTATTCTTCGCCCAGCGGGTGGGCCGCGGCGATCACGCGGTCAATCGCCTCGTCGAAGCTCAGATGGGTGCTGACCTGCGGGACGAGCGGAACGTAGGTGTCGTAATGGTGGATCGTGTCAATCTTGAGGGCGCGCCGCCGCAGTTCGTAGTAACGGTGGAGCGGGGCGAGGTTGGCCCGCACGGCCCCGACGAGGTTGGTGTAAACGGTTTCCGGAATGTTGTGGCGGAAGAGGGCGGCACTGAGAGCTGAGGGATACTCGCGGGCCCGGGCCTGGAAGACATCGGTCCGCACGGAATTGGCCAGCGTGCTGGCCAAAGTGAATTTGTGATCGGTGAACTCCTCGTAGAACTGGTGGAAGGCGCGGCGGCGCAGGTCGCGGTCCGGCTTGACGAGGAACGAACTGAAGCTGCCGAGGCTGAGTTCGCTTTGTTGGCCATCAGCCCCGGTGATGAGGCCGAACTTGAGGTCCACATTGGTCAGCTGGGAAAATGTTTCCTCGTGCCCGGCGAGCGGCTGGGAGCCCATGGCCAGCAGGCGCTCCTCGCGCTCGTTGAGCGTGTGCGGCTTGAAGCGGCGCAACCGCGTCAGCACCGTGTGCCAAGGCGCCAGCTCCGGCGCGGCGAGCAGGGCGGCGAAGGCCTTGTCCGGCACCGCCTGCAACTCCGGACTGAGGAACGAGCAGGTTTCCACGATGTCCGTCTGAAGATTCTGCAGTCGCGCCTCGCGCTCGAGGAACGCCGGGTCCGCGCCGTTTTCGCTCGTGCGGAGGCTCGCGTAGGTCCCCAACCGCTCCAGCGGCTGGTCGATGCTCTTTTCGAACTCCAGCGCGGCAAGCAGCGAGGCGGGCGACTCGGCCAGTTTGCCGCGGAAGTCTTTGATGCCCGGATACCGCGCTTGCAGTCCGGCGAACTCAGCCTCCCAGTCAGCGTCGTTCGGGTAAAGGTGGGTCAGATCCCAGCGGTCGGCCTCGGGGATTTCGTCGCGGGTCGGAACACGTTTGATGGGGCTGGCGGCATCGGGATTCGGCATGGCGGGATTGTGCGCGGGTCAGAATTCCGAGCAATTGAAAACAATGCGGTAGCCGCAGACCGCGCTCCGGCAGACGACCTTGCATTTTTCCTGCGTGAGGATGCTGCCGCAAACCGGGCAGACGGAGTCCGGATCGTTTCCCGGCTCTTCCGGTCGCGCGGAAACCACGGCCAGCATGCGCGCAAGGGTGGTGACTGCGGCGGTTTCGTGCGCAGCCGAGAGGCTTGTGCGCAGGCGCGAGGTTCCTTTGGGCACGGTGGGTGGACGGATCGCCGGGACAAGAAAGCCGAGCTGGGCCAGGGAGTCCGAGGCCTGGAGGGTCGAGGACTCGTCGCCGAGAATGAGCGGGTGAATCGCGGCTGGCAGGCCGGGAGCCAGGAGGCCGGACAACGCGCGGAGTTTGGCGCGGCGTTGATCCCCCTCGAGGCCGGCGCAGATTTCCAGGGCGGTCGAGGCGGCGGCGGCGGTCGAGGCGGGGGCGGCCGTGGAGAAAGCAAAACTCCGTGCGCCGTTGGCCAGAAATTCCACCAGGCTCCGCGACCCGGCGATGTAGCCCCCGGAACTGCCCAAGGCTTTGCCCAGCGTGCCCATCTGCACCTCGACGCGTTGGTCCAGCCCGCTTTGGGCGGCCAGTCCCCGCCCGCCGGGCCCGAGGACGCCCACGGCATGCGCCTCGTCCAGCACGAGGGCCGCGCCATACCGGTCCTTCAATTCCACGATCGCCGCGAGCGGAGCCGTGTCGCCATCCATGCTGAAGACGGATTCCGTCGCGATGAAAAGCCGCGCGTGCGGATGTCGCGCCCGCGCCCAGCGGAGGTGATGCTCGAGGTGGTCGAGATCGTTATGGCGGAACGGCCGCAGGGTCGCCCCGCTCAGCCGTGCGCCGTCCACCAGGCAGGCGTGGCTCAGGCGATCGAGGAGAATGACGTCGTCCTTTGTCGCCAGCGCGGCGAGCGTGCCGGTGCTGGTCGCGTAGCCACTGCTGAAGACGAGCGCGGCTTCGGTGCGCTTGAATGCGGCGAGTTGCTCCTCGAGTTGGCGGTGGGGGCGCTGCGTGCCGGTGACCAAGCGAGAGGCCCCGGCGCCGGCCCCGAAATCCCGGAGCGCCTGCACGGCCGACTCAGCCACACGCGGGTCTGCAGCCAACCCGAGGTAATCATTCGAGGCGAAGTTGTGCAGCGTCTTGCCGCCCATGCGCACGAGCGGTCCGGTGGGCGCATCCGACACGCGGATACGCCGCCGTAGATGGCGGCGCTCGAGGTCGGCGAGGGCGGATTGCAGGAAGGGCTCAAGCATGGATGTGCGGGCGGGGCGATGGGGATTTTTCACCAGTGGGCCGTGCGAGTCCACGGAGTATTGCCTAAACGCCGTCCCGGCGGCATTTTTCCTCTTTCATGTTGCACCTGCCGGATCCGCTGCATCCCTTTGCCGTCCATTTCCCCGTGGCCTTTCTCCTCCTGGGCACGGCGGCAGTGGTCTTGTCCTTGCTTTGGCCGCACCGCCATGTGCTGCGTTTCGCCCTCTTCATGATGGTGCTCGGTGCCTTGGGTGCGACCTGGGCCCACACCACCGGGCGGACGGCCGGCGCCGAGGTGCGCTACGTCGGAGAATCGGTGGTCGCCGCGGTGCAGACTCACCAGAGCAGTTCCGGCCTCATGCTTTTTGCCGCCTGGTTCGCCGCGGTGGCGGCCGCCGCTTGCTTTTTCGGCGCGCGTATCCCCGGCGTGTCGCTCCTCGCCCGCCTGGTTGCCTTGGCGGTCTGTCTGTTCCTGCTCTGGACGATGCAAGCCTCTTTGCACACCGGTTCCCAGCTGACCCACGTGCACTTCTTCGGCCCCAACGCCCCCAAACCGCTGCCCGGCACGGAGGAGGTGATCCGGCTGAAAGTCGAGTAGTCGCTTCGCTACTGCAGGAACTTCGAGCCCAGGCGCACGAGGTCCTGCATGTCGACGTCGCCGTCGTTGTCGGAGTCCAAGAAATTCTGCAGGAGCGGATTGGTTCCGGGGTTGGTCGCAGTCACGCCTTGCTGCGCTGCCGGGGCGTTGCCGCTGCGGGCCCCGGATTGCAGAAGCGAAACGACGGCGGGAAGAATCACCGGGAGCATGCTGAGGATGGTCTCAACGGGCAGACCGCTTTTCTGCTGGGCTTGGGTGACCATTTGGTTCATCCGATCCGGGCCGAGGGTGCGTTCGAGTTGCTGGGGCGAACCGGCGGTTTGCTTGAGCGAGCCGAGCAGGGCGTCAATGCCATCAATGCCGCCGGTGTGCCCAGCCTCGCGCAGGGCGGGTTTGAGGGCGCCGCCGATCGTGCCGGCCAGGCTTTCGGTGGCGCTCGCGGGCAGCGGTGTGGCGGCGGACTGGGTTCCGCCGGTCAGCGCGGCGAGAAGGCCTTCGAGGTCGGATTTTTGCGTGCCGGCTTGGGGATCTTGGATCGAGTTGACGAGGGTTTCGAAGAAGTTCATGGGACTGCGATCTTGGCGTATTCGGTCGGCGAGGGAAAGCCGCATCAAGGGCCATGCCGCGGGCTTGTGCGTCGCTTCGACCTTAGGTAATTCCGTGGGGATGAAATGGTCCGGCCGCCGCCAAAGCACCAACGTGGAGGACCGCCGGGGGATGAGTCCAGCCGGCCGCACTGTGATTGGAGGCACGGGCTTGCTCATCATCATCGCCATTGCGCTGTTCACCGGGGCGGATCCGATCCGTTTGATGGACGACCTTGGCGTGGATACGGGAGCAGGGCCGGCGCGCACGCAGACGGCACCGGCGGCCGATGACAACATCCGGCAGTTTGTCGCCACCGTGCTGGCTGACACCGAGGACGTGTGGACCGAGGCGTTTGCCAAGTCGGGAAAACGCTACACACCTCCGCGTCTCGTGCTCTACTCCGGCTCGACGCCCATGCCGGGTGGGATGGCGCAGGGGGCCACGGGGCCCTTTTATCTGCCGACTGACCAGACCATTTATCTCGATTTTTCCTTCTTCGAGGAAATGCGCCGGCAGTTCGGCATGACCGGGGATTTCGCCGCCGCCTACGTCATTGCGCACGAGGTCGGGCATCATGTGCAGCATCTGCTTGGCCTGACCGACAGGGTGCACGGTGCGATGGGGCGCACCTCGAAGACGGAATACAACCAGATGTCAGTGCGATTGGAGTTGCAGGCCGATTTTCTCGCCGGGGTGTGGGCGCACCATGCCCAGCAGCGTTGGGATATCTTGGAGGAGGGGGACATTGATGAGGCGATCAACGCGGCCGAGACGGTCGGCGATGACCGTTTGCAGTCGGCCACGCGTGGTCACGTGGTGCCCGATTCCTTCACCCATGGCACAGCCGACCAGCGTCGGCGCTGGTTCCTCAAGGGGTTCAAGTCCGGTCGTTTGTCGGAGGGCAACGCCTTCGACTTGCCCTACGATCGGCTCTGATCAGCGCGATCGTGATTTTTGCGCGTTTCCTCCGGGGGCGGGACGCTATAAAAGGAGCGAATGGAATCGGTGAAAGCGGCGATCGTCGGTGCGAGCGGTTACTCGGGAGAGGAACTGCTCGCCCTTCTGGCGCGGCATCCCCGGGTGGAGGTGGTCGCGGTGACCTCGCGGCAGTCGGTCGGACATACGGTGTCGGACGTTTTTCCGGCCATGGCGGGATCGCGGTTGGCCGGGATGAAGTTTGTCGAGCCCTCGGCCGAGGCGTTGTTCAAGTCCGGTGCCACCACGGTTTTCCTCGCGTTGCCCCACGGTTTGGCTGCGGAGTTCGCCGCGCCGTTGCGGAAAGCAGGCCTTCAGGTCGTGGACCTCAGCGCGGATTTCCGACTCAAATCGCCCGAAGTTTTCGCCGAATTTTACGGGCAAACTCATCCGGCCCCGGATCTGCTGGCGGAGTCGGTCTATGCCCTGCCCGAGATTTGCGGCGACGCTGCGCTGACCGGCGCGGGTTTGCTGGCCTGCCCGGGATGTTATCCGACGAGCATTCTCGTGCCGCTTGTTCCGCTGCTGCGGCGGAAGCTGATTGAGCCCGATTCGATCGTGATCAACAGCTTGAGCGGGGTCAGCGGGGCGGGACGCAAGGCGGAGATTCCGCTGCTTTTCGCCGAGTGCAACGAGAGCCTCCGGGCTTACGGCGCGCCCAAACACCGGCATCTTTCCGAGATTGAGCAGGAACTGGCCGCGGCTGCGGGCGCGCCGTTGACCGTCAGTTTCACCCCGCACCTTGTCCCGGTCACGCGGGGCATGATTTCGACCATCGTGGTCCGGCCGTCCAGCGGTGTCGGGGCCCGCGCGGTCGAGGCGGCATGGGCCGAGGATTACGGCGGCAGGCCGTTCGTGCGTTTGGTGCGGCACCTGCCGGACTCCAAACATGTGATGAAGACCAATTTCGTGGACCTGGCGGTGCGGGAAGATGCGCGCACCGGGCGGTTGCTGATTTTCAGTGCGCTGGACAATCTGACCAAAGGCGCGGCAGGCCAGGCCGTGCAGGCCTTCAACATTTCACAGGGCTGGCACGAAGGGACGGGACTTCTATGAGCGGAATGAAAGCGATTAAGGGCGGCGTGACCGCCGCGAGGGGATTCCGCGCGTCGGCGGTTTTCGCCGGGATCAAAGCCTCGAACAAGGGCCGCGACGACATGGCCTTGGTCGCCTCGGAGGTGCCAGCCTCCGCCGCGGGGGTTTTCACGACCAACCGGGTCAAAGCCGCGCCTGTGCGGGTCTCGCGGGCCCACCTGCGCGCCCCGCACGCCTGCGCGGTGCTTCTCAACAGCGGCAAC
>JBGSSV010000143.1:0-29950 GCA_041736875.1 Chthoniobacterales bacterium
GAGGCCGAGCGCTACCTCGCCGCCCGCGAGTAGTGCCCTGCGGCCCGCAGCCGCCCCCCATGAAAATCTGCGACCTCACCCAATTCTACTCGCCCGTCAGCGGCGGAGTGAAACGCTACATCTCGGAAAAAATCGCCTGGCTGCGCCGGGCCCGCCCCGATGACCGCCACGTGCTCATCATCCCCGGCGAACGCTCCGAATGCCGTGAGCAGGACCTCTCGCGCATCTACACCATCCGCTCGCCGCTCGTCTCCCGCACTGCGCGTTACCGGGCCCTGCTCAACCTGACGGCGGTCGAGGAAATTCTCGAGCGCGAGCGGCCCGACGTGATCGAGTCCGGCGACCCCTATCAGGTCGCGTGGAAGGCGCTGGCTTCTGGCGATGCTCTGGGTATTCCGGTCGTGGGCTTTTATCACTCGCATTTTCCCGAGGCTTACCTTCGCACCATCGACCGTTTCTTCGGTCAGATTGCGGTGGATATCACCCGCGATGTCGCCCGCCGCTACGTGCGCGAACTCTACAACCGCTTCGCCGCCACCATCGTTCCCTCGCCCGCCCTTGCCGGGCTCCTCCGCGACTGGGGCGTGCAGAACACGCGCCTCGGCGAGCTCGGCGTGGACACCCGGCTTTTCCATCCCGAAGCCGCCCCGGGCGAACGCCATGAGGTGCGGGAGGCCCTGGGGATTGCCGACGACCGGATTCTGCTGCTCTACGTCGGACGTCTTTCCTCCGAAAAGAACGTCAAGACTATGTTCGACGCCTTCAGCCGCCTGGCCAAGGGACCGGACGGCTCACGCTACGAGTTACTGGTGACCGGCGACGGCCCGGGGAGGAAGCGACTCGCGGAATTGCGCGAGGAATGCGCGAACGCCCATTGGCTGCCCTATCAGGGCGACGGCCGGCAACTTGCCCGCCTTTACCGCGCCGCCGACCTCTTCGTTCATCCCGGCGTGGAGGAAACCTTCGGGCTGGTCGCACTCGAGAGTCAGGCCTGCGGGACACCGGTCGTCGGCATCCGCGGCAGCTACATGGACCGCATCATTTTCACCGACCAGCAGCACTGGGCGGCGGACAACACCCCGGAGGCCCTGGCCGAGGCCATCCGCACCATGGCCCGGCGCGATTTGACCACCGAAGGTGCCGAGGCCGCGGCCCGCGTGAAAAAATTCTACGGCTGGGACCGCGTCTTCACCCGGCTTTTTGCCGTTTACGCCGAAGTGGCCCGCAAGTAATCCTTTCGCCCATGCCCCCTGAGGTTGTCATCAGACCATACCGGTCGTCCGACCGCGCTGCCGTCCGCCGGCTCTGCTGCGAAACCGGCTACCTCGGCGGCCCGATCGACCCGGTTTTCGAGGACCGCGAGCTTTTTGCCGATTACCTGACAAAATATTACACCGACTGGGAGCCCGCGTCGTCCTTCGTGGTCGAGCAGGACGGCGTGGTCAAGGGCTACCTCATGGGCTCCTACCGTCCGCTCCGCCAGCAGTTCTTCAATTTCTTCAACAACCTCAACCTCTTCGCCCGCGGCATGGCCAAATATGCGTCCTACCGCCAGCCCACGCGCGACTTCATCGGCTGGATCCTGCGCAATTCCTGGCGTGAAGTGCCCAAAGCCCCGCGCCGCTCCGCCCATTTTCACTTCAATATCCTGCCCGAGGCCCAGGGATTGGCCCACTCGCGCAAGCTGATGAACACCTACCTCGACTACCTCCGGGCCAAGGGCGTCACCCAGGTCTTCGGTCAAGTCGTCACCTTCGAGGACCGCCGCGGGGCCAAAGTGTTCGAGCGCTACGGATTCCAAGTCGTCGAAAAACGCGAGATCACCAAGTTCCGCGCCTACCGCGACGAACCGGTCTATCTCTGCACCATCATCCGGAACCTCGAGGCGGAGAAAATGGCGGACTGCGCGGCCGGCGCACACTGAAGCAAGCCGGGGCAACTTCGCAACATTCAGTTGCAAGTCGGCCCTAATGTGATAAGGGCATGGAGCGATTCGCTCCGAATCGTGCCCATAAGACGCCAGCCAAACAAATTTCACCACCGCTAGAAAGCCATCAACGACTTATGAGCGACGGGCTGCACGGCTAACACCTGCTCCCTGCCCACGCAGGTTGCCGACCCATCCTCATTTTCTGCTACATGCCTCCGCCTAAACGCAAGCCTGACCCCCGCCAGAAGGCCGTCACAGCCGCCGTCATCACGGTCGGATCTGTCGGTTTGGTCATTTTTGCCGTCCTTTCCGGCACCCTCTCGAATGCCGCCACCATTGTCTGGGCCAATGTGGGCTCGACCTTCAGCACCGCCGCCAACTGGGTCGGCGGGGTGGCCCCAGCCAACAACGTCACCTCGGACATCGGGAGATTCCAAGGCGCGGTGACCAATAACCCCATTCTGACCGCCAACCGCAGCATCGCCGGCCTCGAGTTTGCCTCGGGCACCGGGGCTTGGAACTTCAGCGCGAATCCCGCGGGGGGCGACGACACGCTCACGCTGGGCGCAGCCGGCATCGTCAACAACTCCACCAGCACCCAGACTTTCTCCAATGCCGATCTCCGGCTCCAGCTCGGGGCCAACTCGACCTTCAGCGGGGCGAGCGGCGCCCTGAATTTCGACTCCTCCGTGGACCGGATCGAGTTGGGCGGTTTCGACCTGACGCTCTCCGGAGGGGTTGGAGGAACTATCGGCACACGCATCATTGGAACAGGCAACCTGATCAAACTCGGCACCGGAACTTGGACCTTGTCCGGACCTAACACCTATTCCGGAACGACGACAATCGGCTCGGCCAACGGCCCCAATGCCGGCGCGCTCGTGCTCGGGGCCAACAACGTCCTGCCCAACACCGGGGTCATCATTTTCGGTGGCGTTCTCGACGTAAACACCCGCACGGACACCATCGGTGCGCTGACCATGGGCGGCGGCGCCGCCGGCAGCACCGCGCAGGTGCTCATCGGCAACGGCGGTGTGCTCACCCTCGGCGGAGATGTGACCTACAACGCCGCCAACAACCCGAACGGAGCCCTCATCAGCGGCACCGGCACGGGCGCGCTTGCCCTCGGCACCGCGGGTCGCACCTTCAACATCGGCGACTCCTCGGCCGCCGCCAACGACCTGACCATCTCCGCCATCATCTCCGGAGGCTTCGGCATCACCAAGACCGGCGCGGGCGTCCTCCTGCTGAGCGGCGCCAATACCTACACCGGGACGACCAGCGTCGGCACAGCCGGCGGGGCCAATGGCGGCACGCTCTCACTGGGAGCCAACAACGTCCTGCCGGGCACCGCCGTGAACGTCTTCGGCGGCACCCTCGACGTCAACACGCGCACGGACACCATCGGAGCGCTCAACATGGGCGGCGGGGCAACCGGCACCAGCGCCCAGGTCTCCATCGGGACGGGGGGCGTCCTCACCCTCGGCGGCACCGTAACCTACAACGCTGCCAACAATCCGAACGGAGCCACGATCAGCGGGGCCGGCACGCTCGCCCTCGGCGGCGACCGCACGTTCACCGTCGGCGACTCCACTGCGGCGGCGGTCGACCTGACCGTGTCCACCATCGTTTCCGGAGCCAACACCCTCTCGAAGGGCGGTGCGGGTGTCCTCGTCTTGAGCGGGTCCAATTCCTACACGGGCACGACAACCGTCAACACGGGCGTGCTCAACATCCAGAACAACAATGCCCTCGGCACCACCGCCAGCGGCACCACCGTGGTCAGCGGCGCCAGCCTCGCCGTGCAGGGCGGCATCACGGTCACCAACGAAACCCTTTCCATCGCGGGCACTGGCCTCGGGGCCAACGGCGCTCTGCGCAACATTTCCGGAACCAACACTTGGACTGGCGGCATCACCATGACCAGCGCTAGCGAGATCCAGAGCGATGCCGGGCGCCTGAATATCTCGAGCAACGTGACGGCGGCAAACCTCGGCCTGACCGTCGACGGCGCCGGCAACACCGCGGCCTCCGGCACCCTGGCGCTCGGCACGGGCGGGCTGGCCAAAACCGGAACCGGAACCCTCTTCCTGACCGGCAGCAGCACCTACACCGGCGGCACCCTCGTCTCCGGCGGCGCCCTGCAACTCGGCGAAGGCGGCACGACCGGCAGCCTCGCCACCAACAGCACCATCACGAACAACGGCGTCCTCAGCTTCAACCGCAGCGACAACATTGCGCAGGGTTCCACCTTCTCCGGCGCTCCTATTTCCGGCACCGGCTCGCTGGTCAAAAACGGCGGCGGCACGCTCACCCTCGGCGTCGCCAACACCTACAGCGGCCAGACCACGATCAACAGCGGCGCCCTGCGGATCACCAACGCCTCGGCGCTCGGCACCATCGCCGGAGGCACAACCGTGGCCAGCGGGGCTGCGCTCGAGATCGCCGGCAACATCGGCGTGGTGGCCGAGCCCATCATCACCCTCAATGGCAGCGGCATTGGCGGCGCCGGAGCCCTGCGCAACATCAGCGGCAGCAACAGCTACGGCGGCCTCATCACGCTCGGGTCGAGCGCGCGCGTCAACACGGACTCCGGGACCCTCAACTTCACCAACACCGGCACGATCACCGGCGCGGGACACACGCTGAGCTTCGGCGGCGCCGGCAACACCATCCTGCGCAGCGAGATCGCCACCGGCACCGGCGGCCTGGTCAAAGACGGCACCGGCACACTCATTCTCTCCGGGAACAACAGCTACACCGGCGGAACACTCATCAGCACCGGAACCCTGCAGGTCGGCAATGGCGGGGCCACCGGCACCATCGCCGCGGGCAGCGCCATCACCAACAACGCCACCCTCGCCTTCCGCGTCGGTGCCAGCACCCGCGACATCGGCTCCGCCATCAGCGGGACGGGCAATGTCGTGATGGACAGCCCCGGCGGACAAGTCGATCTCACGGCCAGCAACAGCTACACCGGCGGCACCACGGTTCTGGCCGGCCAGCTCCATGCGATCACGGCCAACAGCTTCGGCACTGGCTCGGTCACCATCGCCGGGACCAACGGCGTCAACCTCGCCGAAATCCACTACACCAACAGCGTCTCGCCCCTCGCCATCGGCCCGCTCACCCTCGCCGGCAACGCCGTTGTCGCGTTGAACCCCGGCGACCAAATCCAGAGTTCCGGCGCGGTCAACATCAGCAGCACGAACAACTTCATCAACATCTCTGGCAATTCTTGGAGCCAGGGCACGAACATCCTCATCTCCGGCACCTCGATCAACCTGCTCTCCGGCGTCACGAACATCCTCCTCACCGGCGCCTCCCTCAACGGCGGCACGCTTGCCCTCGGAAGCTCCTCCCTCGTCGGCCGCACGACCTACACCTTCAACACGAACGCCACCTCGTTTTTCATCTCCACCGTGGGCGCTCCCTTCGACCTCTTGTGGACCGGCGCGGCGGGAAACAACACTTGGAACACCAACTCGACCAACTGGCGCCAGGCGACGAACGGCCTCAACCCGGTGGCTCCCGACATCGCATTTTTTGAGGACGACAATGTCTGGTTTGGGGCGGCCGCCACGACCTCGCCGATCACCGTGGTCACGAACGGAGTGTCCGCTGCGGAAATGTCCGTGACCAACACGAGCGGCACGGTCGCCTTCAACGGCGGACAGATCACCGCCCACAACCTCAACAAAACCGGCGCCGGCAACCTCGTCCTGACCAACGCCCTCAACCTCATCGGAACCATCGACCCCGGCCTTCTCCGCAACACCGGCAGCGGCAACGTGACCCTCGCCGGTGCCTGGACCAACGGGGGCCTCATCCAGGCCGGCTCCGGCACGGTCACCCTCGCCGTCAGCAACAGCTTCTTCGGCGGCACCGTCATCTCCAACGGCGTCGTTGTCACCAGCGCCAACGGCGCCCTTGGCAACGGCAGCCTCCTCGTGAACGGCGGCACCCTGAGCATGGGCACCACCACCCAGACAGCCGGTCTCGTTACGCTCTCGAACGGCGCCATCACCGGAACCGGGACACTCACCGGCACGGACTACCATGTGGAGAACGGAACAATCTCCGTGGCCCTCGCCGGAGCCGCGGGCATGACCAAGAGCGGCACGGGCACCGTGGTCCTCAGCGGCGCAAACACGTTCAGTGGCGGCCTCGATATCCATGACGGCGTCCTTCAGGTCTCCTCCGATGCCAACCTCGGCGCGACCAACGGCAACGTGGAATTCGACCAGACCGGCAATGGCGTTCTCCGCACCACCGCCGGTTTCACTAGCAGCCGTGCTTTTGTCTTCAGCACCGCCGGGACCATCGATGTGACGACCAATGCCCTCGTGCTCGACGGCTCGCTGGCCGACGCAGGCACCCTCATCAAAACCGGCGCCGGAACACTCGTCATTGCCACGGACAACAACAACCAGTCGGGCGGCATGCTCATCAACGCCGGCGTCCTGCAGATCGGCAACGGCGGGGCGGTTGGCTCGCTCGACGGCGGCAGCATCACCAACAACGCCGCCCTCACGGTCAACCGCACCGGCTCGCTGCTCCTGACCAACATCATCTCGGGCACCGGCTCGCTCACCAATGTCGGCGCCGGAACCCTCACCCTCACCGCGGCGAACTCCTACACCGGCCCGACCGTGATCTCCGCCGGAACCCTGAGCATCGGAGATGGCGGCACCAACGGCAGCCTCTCGACCAGCAGCACCATCACCAACAACGGCACCCTCATCCTCGACCGCAGCGACACCATTGCCCAAGGCACCGACTTCTCCGGCGGCGCGCTCGCCGGGACCGGGGCCTTGGTTAAGAATGGGGCCGGGAGCCTGATCCTGACCGCTTCCAACACCTACACCGGGGCAACAACGATCAACGAGGGCGCGATCAACCTTCAAAACAATCGCGGTCTGGGAGCGACGAATGGCGGCACCACGGTGGCCAGCGGAGCGGCCCTTGAGTTGCAGGGCAATATCTCCGTGACCAATGAAACCCTGACCCTGGCCGGCACGGGCGTCGGCGGCAATGGGGCCCTGCGCAACATCTCCGGAACCAACACCTGGACGGGAGCCACCACGCTTTCGACCAACGCCGAAATGCAGTCCGACTCGGGACGACTCATCGTCTCGGGACCGATCAGCTCGACCAATCAAGGCCTCACGATCGATGGGGCTGGCAACACAACCTTGGCCGGGACGATCGGGCTGGTCTCAGGAGCCATCACCAAGAATGGGGCCGGCACGCTGACCATCAGCGGAAGCAACAGCTCGAGCGGCATCTTGAGCGTCAACGGCGGAAAACTCGAAGTTGCCACCAACACCAGCTTGGGCACAGGAGCAATTTCCCTCGATGGAGGAACGCTGCGATCCACGGGGACTTTCGCCATCACCCCCTCGACCCGAACGATGAACATTGGCACCAATGGGGGAACGATCGAAACCGTGGCAGGCACCACGCTCACCTACGAGGGCATCATGCTCGGCGAAGGCAAGTTGACCAAGACCGGCACGGGAACCTTCCAAACGGGCCAGTTGGCCAATTACAACGTGGCCGCCGCCGTGGGCGGAGTGGCCAACGCCGGCCTCGGTATCGCCTCGTATTTCAACTTCGACCAGCTCGCGGTCGGGACGACGAACACCACGGTCGCGGTAACCAACAGCTTCGGGCCGACCAAAACCGTGAATGTGACTTTCACCGGTAACACCGGCGTGCGGCTGGGCAACTCCGCCGGGCTATGGGCCGCTCCCTTCCTTTCAGGGGGCAACGGGGCCGGATTCGGCACCAACGGGACCCAACAGACCAACGGAGTCGACAGCACGCCCTACTTGGCCACTGGAGATACCACGAATTCGACCATCACCTTCAACCTGGGAACCCCCGTCGAATATTTGGGCATTCTTTGGGGCTCGGTCGATGCCGGACTGGCCAACACCCTGACCTTCCGCGACGAGACCAACGGAATTCTCTTCACCATCACCGGCCAAGAAGTGCTCAACAGCCCCAACGGGGATCAAGGCACCAACGGGACAGTCTACGCCAACATCAACAGCGACAAGCCGATCTACAGCATCGTGGCCACGTCGCCCCAGCGAGCCTTCGAGTTCGACAACATCGCCATCGCCCCGCAAGTGCTGCGCACCGGACCGGTCGACGTGCTCGAGGGCACCTTCCAAATCATCAATGCCGGGTTCTTCAACGGCATCGGCACGAACGATCCGGTCTTCGTCGAAAGCGGGGCCACCTTCAGCTTCAAGGGCAACACCAACTTGACCCAGCAAACCATCGGGAACCTCTCGGGCAGCGGAACCGTCATCAACGAGGGCGCTGCCGCCGTCAACTTCCGCGTCAACAACAGCTCGAACTCCACGTTCTCGGGCGTGATCACCGACACGACGAACAACCTCAACTTCGTCAAGCTCGGTGCCGGAACCCTGACCCTCAGCGGCAACAACACCTACGACGGATCCACGGTCATCAGCAACGGCGTCCTGCAAATCGGAGACGGCGGAACGAACGGAACTTTGGGCAGAGGCGCGGTCACCAACCAAGCCGGCCTCGTCATCAACCGCGACGGCACCTACCTCCTTTCCAACAACATCGCGGGCACCGGCGGCCTGACCAACGAGGGCCCCGGAACCGTTGTCCTCACCGGCAGCAACACCTGGACAGGACCCACCCTCGTGAGCGGCGGCACGCTCGTCTTGAGCAACACCAGCGGCGGGCAAGCCGCCGGAGGAACATCATCTATCCAAGTGGACAGCGATGCCACGCTCGTTCTCGGGGCCAGCAACCAAATCGGCAACAGCACCGGCCTCATCCTCAACGGCGGCACCTTCCGCGTCGGGACGGACACCGCTGGATACAGCGAGACCCTCGGCACGCTGACCCTCAACCAGGATTCTGTCATCGACCTCGGTTCCTTCACCGGGTCCCACACCCTCACCTTCGCCAACAGCTCCGGCATTGCTTGGGCGACGAACGCCACCCTCACCATCAGCAACTGGCAGGGCACGGCCTGGTCCCCCGGCACCGCCGGCCAGATTCTTTTCGGCACGGGCGGCCTGACCTCGGCCCAGCTCTCCCAAATTCGCTGGGACCCGCAGGGCTACGAGGGTGCAGGGCTCATCAATGGCAACGGCGAACTCACCCCCATTCCCGAACCTCGGGTCTACGCCGCGGCCATCGCCCTCCTCGCCGCCGTCGGCTGGCGCGAACGCAAACGCCTACTCGGGTTCCTTCGCCGGCGCTAAGCCCATTTTCCTTTTTTCTCATTCTGCTATTTCTGCGATCTCCATTCTAAATTCTTCGCTTTTCCGACGCCCCCGTCCCACTCGTTCCCCCTACGGCGCATTGACTTTTGGCGCCGGACGGCCATGTTCAGAACTGAGGCTATAAATGACTTATCACTCAAAAGGTGGTAGGAGCCCTTTTCCGGGACGATTTTTGCCCCTGCGATTCGATCGCCGGCTTGAATCGCCCTTAGGGAAGCCCCCCAAGGTTTCTGCTTTGCAGTTGCCGCGAACGCGCGTCGCAGCAGGTCTTGTCATGCCGTGGTTCGGTGTCTTGGCCCGCGCAACCATCATCCTCTTTGCCGTCCTCGGACCGCTCCCCGCCCGCGCCCAGACAACCATTTTCTGGAACAACAGCGGATCGACCTTCCTCACCCCGACCAACTGGGTAGGAGGCGTCGCCCCGACGAACAGCCTCACAGCAAACATCGCGGCGTTCACCAATGCCACCGTCGTCAGCAACCCCATGCTCACCGCCAGCCGCAGCGTAAACGGCCTGCTTTTTGGCGCGGGCACGGCAGCTTGGAATTTCAGCGCGGCCGCGCCCGGCGGGGACGACGCATTGACCATCGGAACAGGGGGCATCGTCAACAACTCCACCAACACCCAGACGTTTTCCAACGCCGACCTGCGAATCCAACTGGGTGCCAACACCACGTTCAGCGGCGCGGCGGGCGCGTTGCTCATCGCCGCCACGGTCGACCGCGTGGAACTCGGCGGCTTCAACCTCACCCTAAACGGCGCTGTCGGGGGAACCATCGCGGCCGACATCCGCGGCACCGGCAGCCTGATCAAGACGGGCGCCGGCACGTGGACTCTCTCCGACGTCAGCACCTACACCGGCACGACCAGCGTCGGCACGGCCGGAGGGGCGAGCGCCGGCACCCTCGTGCTCGGCGTCAACAACGCCCTGCCCGGCACCGCGGTCAACGTCTTCGCCGGCACGCTCGACGTGAATACGCGCACAGACACCATCGGCAGCCTCAGCCTCGGTGGCGGCGCGACCGGCACGACGGCGCAGGTGCTCATCGGCAACGGGGGCGTCCTGACCCCGACCAGCACCATCACCTACAGCGCGTCCAACAATCCCAACGGAGCCCTGATCTCCGGGACCGGCACGGGCAGTCTGGCCCTCACGGCCACCCGCACGTTCGACGTCGGCGACTCCTCGGCCGCCACCAACGACCTGACGATCTCGGCCATCATTACCGGCGCCTTCGGCCTCACCAAGACCGGCACCGGCGCCTTGGCGCTTTCGGGCGTCAACACCTACACCGGCACCAACACGATCAGCGCCGGCACCGTCCGCGTGGGTGCCAACGCCAACCTCGGCACCGGCGCCGTGGTTCTCAACGGCGGCACTTTGGCCACGACCAACACGATGACCCTCACCGCGGGCCGCACCCTCTCATTCGGTGCCGGAGGTGGCACGCTGGATGTGTCCTCCGGCACGACCTTCACCTACGATGGGGTGATAGCAGGCACCGGCACACTGAGCAAGGAAGGCGCCGGCACGCTGCAGACGGGCGGCACGGCAGCCAACACGTGGACCGGCCCGCTGGCCGTCAACGCCGGGACGTTCGAGATCACCAAGCAGGGCTTCATCGGGGCGATCGACAACGCCGCCGCGGTCACTGTCTCCAACGGCGCCACCCTCCGCTTCAACGGCAACGCCACCTACACGCAAGAGACGATCGGATCGCTCTCCGGCAGCGGCACGGTGATCAACAGTGGGGGCGCCGCGGTCAACTTCGTCATTTCCGGGGCGAGCAACACGACGTTCTCCGGCGTGATCACCGACACGGCGAACAACCTCAATCTGATCAAGACCGGCACGAGCACCATCACCCTCTCGGGGAGCAACAGCTACGACGGCACCACGGCCATTAGCAACGGCGTCATCATCGCCGCGAACAACACCGCTCTCGGCACCACGGCCAACGGCACCACCGTGGTCAGCGGCGCCAGCCTCGGCCTGCAGGGCGGCATCACGGTCAGCAACGAGTCGCTTTCCATCGCCGGCACCGGCGTCGGGGCCAACGGCGCCTTGCGCAATCTTTCCGGAACCAACACCTACACCGGCGGCATCGCCATGACCAATGCCACCGAATTCCAGAGCGACGCCGGGCGCCTGAACATCTCCAACAACGTGACCGCGGCAAACTTCGGCCTCACCGTCGACGGAGCCGGCAACACGGCGGCCTCGGGAACCTTGGCGCTGGGCACGGGCGGCCTGACCAAGACCGGAGCCGGCACCCTCTTCCTCACCGGCAGCAACACCTACTCCGGCGGCACCCTCATTTCTTCCGGCGCGCTGCAACTCGGCGAAGGCGGCACCATCGGCAGCCTCGCGACCAACAGCACGATCACCAACAACGGCACCCTCATCTTCAACCGCAGCGACAACATCGCCCAAGGTTCCGCCTTCTCCGGCGCGCCGATCTCCGGCACCGGGTCGCTCATCCAGAACGGCGCCGGCACCGTGACCCTCGGAGCATCGAACAGCTACAGCGGGACCACGACGATCAACACCGGTGCCATCCGTGTGACCAATGGCTCAGCCCTCGGGTCGGTGGCCGGCGGGACGTTCGTGGCCAGTGGTGCCGCGCTCGAAATCGCCGGGGGCATCGCGGTCGTGGCCGAGCCCATCATCACACTCAACGGCAGCGGCATCGGCGGGACTGGAGCCCTGCGCAGCATCAGCGGCAGCAACACCTACGGCGGCCTCATCACCCTCGGCTCCAGTGCCCGCGTCAACACCGACTCCGGAACCCTCAACATCACCAACACCGCCACCATCACCGGTTCCGGCCACACCCTCAGCTTCGGCGGCGCGGGCAACACCATCCTGCAGAGCGAGATCGCCACCGGCACGGGCGGATTGGTCAAGGACGGCGCCGGCACCCTCATCCTCGCGGGCAACAACTCCTGCACCGGCGGAACACTCATCAGCGCCGGCACCCTGCAGGTCTCCTCGGACGCCAACCTCGGCGGAGTCGGCGGCGGGGTGGACTTCGACCAGACCGGCAACGGCATCCTGCGCACCACGGCCGGGTTCACCAGCAGCCGCGGCTTCACCTTCAGCACCGCCGGAACCATCGATGTGACAACCAACGGCCTCGTGCTTGATGGCTCGCTCACCGGCGCCGGCACGCTCATCAAAACCGGCGCCGGAACACTCGTCATTGCCACGGACAACAACACGCAGTCCGGCGGTGTGCTCGTCAGCAGCGGCGTCCTGCAGATCGGCAACGGCGGGGCGGTTGGCTCGCTCAACGGCGGCAGCATCACCAACAACGCCTCCCTCACCGTCAACCGCACCGGCTCGCTGCTCCTGACCAACATCATCTCGGGCACCGGCTCGCTGACCAATGTCGGCAGCGGAACCCTCACCCTCACCGCGGCGAACTCCTACACCGGCCCGACCGTGATCTCCGCCGGAACCCTGAGCATCGGCGATGGCGGCACCAATGGCAGCCTCTCGACCAGCAGCACCATCACCAACAACGGCACCCTCATCTTCGACCGCAGCGACACCATTGCCCAAGGCACCGACTTCTCCACCGCGGGCATCAGCGGCACCGGCTCGCTGGTCAAAGAAGGCGGCGGCAGTCTGACCCTCACCGCGGAGAACAGCTACGCCGGCACGACGCTCGTCCAAGCCGGCACGCTCGTCCTGGCCAGCGCCTCGAGCAACGCCGTCACCGGTTCGAGCATCACGGTGGAGAGCGGAGCCACGCTTGTCTTGGCCGGGAACAACCAGATCGGCGACAGCACCGGCCTCATCCTCAACGGCGGCACCTTCATCACCGGCAACGCCTCCGCCGGATACTCGGACACCCTTGGCACGCTGACGCTCAACGCCGATTCCGTGATCGACCTCGGCAGCTTCTCCACCGGCCTGCGAACGCTCAACTTCGCCGACAGCTCAGGCATTGCTTGGGCGACCAACGCCGTCCTGACCATCAGCAACTGGCAGGGCCTCCAGCTCGAATCCAGCAGTGTCGCCCAAATCCTTTTTGGCACGGGCGGACTCACCACAGCCCAGCTCTCACAAATCCGCTTTGCTCCCTTCGACACCCGCCCGCAAATCGATGGCGGCGTCCTCATCGGAGCTGGTGGCGAACTGGTCCCCATTCCCGAACCGCGCGTCTACGCCGCCGCCCTCGCCCTCCTCGCCGCTGTCGCCTGGCGCGAACGCAAACGCCTCGCGTCTCTCCTCCTCCGCCGCTGAGCCCCCAAGGACGCCCCACCACGGACGTCTCCCCCAAGGCCGTGGGACGTCCTCGTCCCACACGATCACACCCGCCACGCTTCGCGCGCCATCAAATCAACTGGCCCGGGGGCGGGCCATCTCCTTGGACTTCCGCACCACGTCATCCAGCTTGGACGCCAGCTCATCTCGCTTGAAAGGCTTGGACAAAAAGTCATCCATGCCGGCGGCCAAGCACCGTTCCCGACCGCCCGGCATGACGTTGGCGGTGAACGCGATGATCGGCACATGGCTTCGCGTTCCGAACTCCATCTCGCGGATTTTTGCCGTGGCGCCCAGCCCGTCGAGCCTCGGCATGGAGACATCCATGAGGATGGCCGAATACCTCCCCGGGCTGAAAGACCTGACGGCCTCGGCTCCATCGGCCGCAAATTCCGCCCGGAGGCCGAGAGCTTGGAGCGTCTTGCCCGCGAGCCTTCGGCAGACTTCGTCATCATCGACCACGAGCACAAGCGGCGCGACCGGAGATGTCGCGGCGCGCGGTCCCTGCTCGTCCTGCTTAGGCGGCAGGTCCGCCACGGAGCCCGAGGCCAGAGGCAGGCGGAAAGTGAAGGTGCTGCCTTGGCCTTGCGTGGAGACGACGGTGAGTGATCCGCCCATGGCCTCGGCGAGGCGCTTGGAAATGGACAGGCCGAGCCCGCAGCCTCCAAACACCCGGGTGAGTTTCGCGTCCGCCTGGGTGAAGGGCTGGAACAGGCGATCCAGCAGACCGGAGGGAATCCCGGGGCCGGAGTCTTCGACCGAAAAGTCCAGGCACTCCCGTCCTGCCTCGGCCGACGGCGCGATGCGGAGAACAACCGCGCCCTTGGGAGTGAACTTCACCGCGTTGTTGAGAAGATTGAGAAGGATTTGGCGCACCCGGCGGGCGTCCGCACAGATGCTTTCCGGCACCCCGGGCAAAACCTCCGTGCGCAACTCGATCCCTTTGTCGGCGGCGGGTTGAACGACCGGAAGCCAGGAGCCTTTCGCCAGGTCTGCGACCACCACCGGGGCGGCCTCGATCACCAGGGTGCCGTGTTCCATGCTGGCGTAGTCGAGGACATCGTTGACCAGCGAGAGCAGATGCCGGCCGCTGGAGATGATGGTCTCGGTAAATGTTCGCTGCTCGTCGTTCAACGGCGTGTCCCCGAGGAGATCGGCAAAGCCAAGCACGCCGTTGAGCGGGGTGCGCAGTTCGTGGCTCATGACCGCGAGAAAGTCGTTCTTCGCCCGGGCCTCGGCCTCCGCACGGAGGAGAGCTTCGTTCCGCTCGATCTCCGCCTTCTTGCGCAGAAGCGCCTCGCCGATGAGCGCTGCCACCCCCTCGAGAATTTCCAGCGCCTCAAGGGTCAGCCGACCGGGGCGCCGATCGTTGAGTTGGATGAGCCCGCTGATTCCCTCCCCGGACCGAATCGGGATCAGGGCGACCGTGGCATAGCCATGGTGGATGCACTGGTTGCGTGGATGATGGCGCGGATCCTCGCTGGCCGAGATGTGCAGCAGGGAGAGCGCGTCATTCGTCCAGCAACTTCCTCCTTTGGTAAAGAGCGGATTGGCCGGGTCGGTCCGGCCGCCAAGGACCAGCCCGCAGGTGCACTCCAGGCAGGCGTTGCCCTTGGCGTCGCGGCAGATGCCGCCCTCCGCCGTGCGCTCGAGCAGCGAATTTTCAGTCCGCAAAAATCTTTCGGGAAAACCCTCCTGCACGAAATAGGGAAAGTCATCCCCTTGTTGCAACCGAATGCCCACGGCCTCGAACCCGGTCTGGGTCTTCAGGGTTGCCAGAATTCGCTGCAGGGAGGTCTGCAGGTCCCCGGTTTCGAGGAAAATACGCAGAACGTCGCTGCTGATCGCCCGGCAAGCTTCCGCCTGTTTCTGGTCAGTTATGTTGGTCATCACCACCCGGCAGACCTCCGACCCGTCTTCGTCCTGCGCCACGAGGGACAACAGACGGGCCCAGACCGGAGCTCCGTCATGTCTGCCGATCCGCAACTCGCACTCATGCGAGCAGCCATCAGCGGGAAGCTGCCGACGATGATGATAGTAGGCATCCTGATCCTCCGGGACGATGAAATGGGAAAGAGGCAGGTTGATCAGTCCCGCGCGGACCACGCCCAGCAGTTTGGCGGCGGTCAGGTTGGCCTCAACGATCAATCCCGCCTGGTTGAGGGTGAGATAAGCCACCGGGGCCAGGTCGTAGAGGTCGAAATAGCGCGCCCGCGAGGCCTCGATCTCCACCTGGGCCCGGCGCAGCTCCTCGTTCTGCATCTCCAACTCGATCTGGTGAACCCGCAGCTCGTGCAGCAGGGGCTCCGTCGCTTCGGGCGTCAAGGCCGCAGTCCCGTCCGGCGCCCCGCCGCTTTTTCCTTGGAACACCGCCTCGGCCTTCTCGCGGAGCGAGGGCGCGTCCGGAGACTTGGAGGCGGAGAGAGGGTCGTTGGTGCTCATGGAGAATGGGGATGGGAACAGGTTCCCCAAAACAGGGAGTGCCCAATTTCCAAGGCCGGAGTCACAGGCTCGAGCCCTCTGTCCTTCACCATTGGATATTCCTTCTTGGCTATCGGAACTTGTCTCCCCTTGTTCATCATTGGATCTTTTCCTTCCCCTTGATTATCGGGCTTGGTCCTCCCTTTTCGCTGCTTTGTTCTCCACCTCGCCAGAGGCGACGCGCTCGGTGGTTGCGATCGCATACATCTTTCCGTCCTGATCACGTAGTGCCGTGGAAACAATCGAGACGTCCCTGACTGAGCCATCCTTGGTGATCCGCTTCGTCACATAAGGCTCAAGGCGTTCGGCGTGGCTGATCCGCACCAGCGTGTCCAGGGCAGCCTCGCGCAGGTCCGGCGGAATGCGGTCGCGGGCATTGAGCAGCAAGGCTTCGGCCTCGGTCCATCCATACAACCTCACGGCCCCGGGGTTCCAGGCGAGGGTGCGTCCGTCAAGGTCCTGCACGGTGATCGCATCGTGGGCATCACGCACGACAACCCCGAGGCGTGCAATCTCGTTGGCTTCGCGCAGCGCTTCCTTGACCCGCTGCATCTCCGTGATGTCGACAAAGGTCAGCACCAGGCCCTGGATCACATTCTCGAGCGTGCGGTAGGGCTGGATGCGGAGCAGAAAGCAAAGGCCGTCCGTTGTGTGCACCTCCTGCTCCTTGGCGATGAGGGAGTCGAGCACCGCCTGCATGTCCGTCATCAAGCTGGTATAGCCGGACAGGTTGGTGACGATCTCGCCGATGGGCCGCCCGGTATCACCCGGTCGCAGGTTGATGATCCCGACCATGGCGGGGGTGAATCGCAAAATGCGGAGTTGAGCGTCCACAAACACGGTGCCGATGCCCGTGCCGGAGATGAGGTTGCTCATGTCGTTGTTCACCTGCGAGAGGTCCGCTACCTTGGCCTGCAGTTCGCTGTTGATCGTGGAGAGCTCCTCGTTGGTCGACTGCATTTCCTCCTTGGCGGTCTCCAACTCCTCGTTCGTCGATTGCAATTCCTCGTTGACCGACTGCATTTCCTCGTTGGAGGACTGAAGTTCCTCGTTCGCGGTCTCCAATTCCTCGCGGACGCTTTGGATGTATTCCTCCCGTGCGCGCAATTCGCTCTCCAGGACCCCGACCGCAGCGGGCGCCGGGAGCGGTCGATCTCCGGCCTCTGGTTCCTTCGGTGCTTCCTCCAAGATGACGAGGAGAAGCGGCGGACCTTCTGGTGCGGAGGCATCCGTTTGCGGAATGACCGTAAGATTGGCCCTCGTGAAGTGACCGTTGGTCCTGACCCTAAGGCCTGCGCATCGGACGACCTCGCCGATTTTCGCAGCCTTGTGCAGCGCCGTGGCTAGATCAATTCGCAAACCCTCGCGGGCCATCTTCAAAATGTTACTCGGGCCGGCAGTTCCGGTCTTCAGCTCCAGATACATCCCGGAGCGCCCTTGGACGTAGAGGATGTCGCCATGGCTGTTGACCAGAGCGCCCAGAGCGACAACATGCTGCAGGAGCCCACGCTCGGTTGCCTCGCGCAGAAACTGATTGGAAGGGGCGACGGTGGGAAACAGCGGTTGGGAGCCCCCCGCCCCGACCGCCGGAGAGGGCGATGGGGCTGTCATCAAGGGGAGTGGGCGCAAGCTGTCATCCTTGCAGCGATAAACCTTAGCCTTGCGGTCCAGCGGGACAAAGAGCTCGCCGAATTCGCCGACCGTTTCGGAAGTGCCCAGGCAAAGCATCCCGCCGGGTCTCAGCGCGTAGTGAAAGAGCAGGACCACCTTTTTCTGAAGTTCCGGCCCAAGGTAGATCAGGAGATTGCGGCAACTGATGAGATTGAGCTTCGAAAACGGCGGGTCTTTGATCAGGTCCTGCTCCGAGAAGACCACCATGTCACGGAGTGCTCGGCGCACGCGATAGGCGCTGCCGTCGGGCTCGGGGGTGAAAAAGCGGGCCAACCGCTCGGGCGTGAGGTCCGCGGCGATGCTCGCCGGGTAGACTCCGGCGCGGGCCACGGCAATCGCTCGGCTGTCGATGTCGGTGGCGAAAATCTGCACGGTGTTCCCCGCCCGCATCGCCTCTACGCGCTCGGCCAACAAGATGGCGAGCGAATACGCCTCTTCACCGGTCGAACATCCCGCCGACCAGACACGAATGACCTTCGGATGGCCATCCAGGAGCCTCGGAATGACCTCGGCTTCCAGCGCTTTGAAAACTTCCGCATCGCGGAAGAAGCTCGTGACACCGATCAGCAGCTCGCGGAAAAGCGCTTCACACTCGGCCGGCGTGCGCTGAAGAAACTTGTCGTAGTTTTCCAGCCCCTTGATTTGGTGGATAGTCATGCGCCGCTCGATACGGCGACGGAGCGTAGCCGCTTTGTAGAGCGAAAAATCGTGGCCGGTGGCGGTGCGGATCGTGAGGCAGATCCTCCTCATGGCGCTCTCGATGTTGGGGGCGATGATGGTTTCAGCGTGCGCCAGAAGCCCGAACGATCGGGCAACATAGGCCATGAGACGGGCGGGCATTTCCTTGGGCTCGAGTTCGAAATCCACCAGACCGGTGGCGAGTGCGCTGCGCGGCATCCCGTCGAATTCCGCGCCGCCGGGACTCTGGACCATGAGCATCCCTCCGGCGCCCTTGATCTCACGCGCACCTGCGGCGCCATCAGAGGCCGTGCCCGAAAGCACGATGCCAATCGCCCGGTCCTGCTGGTCCCGCGCCAGCGAGCGGAAGAAATAGTCCACCGGCAAGCGATGTCCACGCTCCGCGGCGGGCTCGATCAAATGCAATGAACCGTTGAAGAGCGCCATGTCCCGCCCCGGCGGGATAATGTAGACACAGTTGATCCGCACCGGCATGCCATCCTCCACTTGGAAGACCTGCATGCGCGTGTAACGCTGGATGAGCTCGCAGAGCATGCTCGCATGGTCCGGTGCCAGGTGCTGCACCAGCACAAAGGCCATACCCGGGTCCGCGTTCGAGGGCATCCCGGAAAAGAACTCCTCGAACGCCTTGAGCCCGCCCGCCGAAGCCCCGATGCCGACAATAGGAAAGCTCGATTTCGGGCTGGTCGGTGGCTGCTGGGCATCCACCTCCGCACCAACTTCGGGCTCCGTCCCGTGGGCTGGTTTTTCTTCCGGAACCACTGGAGCTTTCATTTTCATGATGGCCACGCAACGCCCCGCGCATGAAGGGAAACTAAATTGTGAGGGGGGAGGATAGTGCCATCTTGGACCCTCCCGATTCTTTGGCAACTGCGGATTCGCGAGGGGGACGGATCCAGCCGGGCATCTCCCTCAAGGATAATGGGACGCCCTCGGCCCCGGCAACAAGCCACTCGCCATGAACTCTCTGCGGAAGTAGGCTTCCCTTGTGGTCAACGACATTCTCGATTTCTCGAGCATCGAAGCCGGCGGGCTGCATCTCGAGAGCAGCCCATTCGCGCTGGCCGACTTGATCGAATCAACCGCAGACATCGTGGGAAGCAGTGCTGGGGAAAAGGGCATCGCCTTCCGCTTGGACATCTCCGATGACGTTCCTTCCATTCTTTCGGGCGATGCGCGCCGCATCCGCCAAATTCTCCTCAACCTTCTGGGCAACGCGGTCAAGTTCACCTCCGCCGGATCGGTCAAGCTGCGCATCAGCCGCCAGTCTGCGGGCAACCGACAGGAAATCCATTTTGTCGTCGAGGACACCGGAATCGGGATGCGACCCGAGGACGTGGAGGACCTCCTTTTCAAGCCCTTCGCCCAAGCGGATGCAACGCTCGGTCGCCGGTTTCGCGGGACGGGCCTCGGTCTCACCATCTCCCTGCGCCTGGCCCGCGCCATGGGCGGCGATATCACCGTGATTTCCTCGCTCGGCCAAGGCTCGACCTTCACCTTGAGCTTGCCCTGCGAGATGACCTCCCCAGATGCAGCGACTGGGATGATGGCTCCACCATCTTCGCCTGCCGGCGCTCCGGCCCCGCTGGAACCAACGGAGGACCATCGCCCCGTTCTTCTCGTCGATGATGACCCGGTCTCCATCCTGCTCACCGGCAAGATTCTGGCCGGCCTCCGCTACGCGATCGACGTTGCCACTGGCGGGCAGGCGGCCCTTGACGCCTTTGCTCCGGGCAAACACCTGGCCATCCTGATGGACATGCAGATGCCCGGCATCGACGGCATTGAAGCCACGCGGCGGATTCGCGCCGACGAAAAGGCCGCCGGCTCCCGCCCCGTTCCCATCATCGCCCTCACGGCCAATGTCATGCCCGGGGATCGTGATCAATGCCTGGACGCCGGGATGAACGACGTCGTGACCAAGCCGATCAACCGCGCGGAATTGATCGAAAAACTGGCCAGTTTCATCCGCGCAGCCTGAGCTCGGGGTGGAGCCCGGGAAGCAAAGCCCATTCCGCCATGTTTCTGCGCCTAGCTGGCCTCGCTGGGTCAGACTCAGGAGCATTGACTCGCGCGGAGGCGCAGAGCCGCGGAGGATTCCTTTGCCATGAAGGAGAATAACATCGGGACACGAGTTTTCGAGGAGGCTCCGCTGAGTGAATCTAGGGACGTCCCAGAAATCTGATTGGAACTCCCTCCGTCTTTGCGCCTCTGCGGGAACATTAGGAACCGCAAGTCGCGCGGAACCGATTTTTCCCACGCATCGGTCTTGCCCTGCTTTGCCGGAATGCGATTCTCTCACTTCCCGTGATCTACGATTTCAGCAACTGCCCCGACCGCGGGGGCACCGGCAGCCTCAAGTGGGAGCGCTACGCCGGACGCGACATTCTGCCCATGTGGGTGGCCGACATGGATTTTGTCTCACCGCCGGAGGTGATCGAGGCACTGCGCCGCCGCGCCGACCACGGGGTGTTCGGCTACACCGTTCCGCCCCGCACCACGGTTGAGGCGGCGATGGACTACCTGCGCACCCGCCATGGCACCGAGGTGACCGCGGAACAAATCGTCTGGTTTCCCGGGCTCGTCCCCGCGCTCAACGTGGCCTGCCGCGCCTTCACCGCCCCCGGTGAGGAGGTGCTGACCTGCACGCCGGTTTACCCGCCTTTCCTTTCCGCCCCGGACTTTGCGGACGTCGGACTGCGCAAGGTCGATCTCGCGGACAACAACGGTCGCTGGGACATCGATTTCGACGCGCTCGAAAGCGCGGTCACGCCCGCCACCCGGATGTTCATTCTCTGCAACCCCCACAATCCGGTCGGCCGCGTCTTTCCCGCCGCCAGCATCGAACGCCTGGCCGACTTCTGCCGACAACACAACCTCGTGCTGGTCTCCGACGAAATTCATTGCGATCTCGTGCTCGACGCGGTTCCGCACACCAGCGGGTTGAAGTTTTCCGGCCCGGATGGACCCCGCACGATCGCCATGTTCGCGCCGAGCAAGACGTTCAATCTCGCCGGGCTGGCCTGCGCTTTCATGGTCATTCCCGATGCAACCACCCGGCGCACCTTCCAGCAGGCAGCCCGCGGGCTCATCACCGAGATCAATGCCTTCGGTTATGCCGGATGCGAGGCCGCGCTGCGCCACGGTTGGCCTTGGCGCGACCAACTGCTCGAGGTGCTGCGCGCCAACCGTGACCACCTGCAAAACTTTGTCACCTCGTCGCTGCCCGGGATTCGCACCTCGCATGTCGAGGCAACCTATCTCGCCTGGCTCGATGCCCGCGGGCTGGGGCAGACGAACACCGCGAAGTTTTTCGAGGACCACGGGGTCGGACTCTCCGATGGCGTGCCGTTCGGCGCGCCGCCCGGTTTTCTCCGCTTGAACTTCGGGTGCCCGCGGGCCCAACTCGACGAGGCGCTGCGGCGCATGGCCGCGGCGTTGGGCCAGCGATGAGCCACCGACTGCACGACCATCCGCGCTGCCGCCCGGGGGACCTCGGCGCCCCCATCCCAGACTCGCCTCACGCGGTCTCGGTCTGCCTGCCGACATGGAGCGATGTCCTCGGCTACGAGGAGAAAGATCCGCGGGTCCACGAACGGATGCAAACCGGCTACCCGCGCTTTTTCATCCATCCGCTCGTGCAGGAAGTGCGGGCCAAGCTGTGCCGCGAGGCCGGTGACGAAGGGGAGGATGTGCTGCCGTTTCCCTCCGCCGAGGCTGCCCGCGAGTGCGCCGCCTTCGCTGGTGCGGGCGCGCACGTGGTGGAATCGCGCGGCATTTGGGCGGCATTTTTTCCGACACCCCTTCTCCCCCGCGCCCGGGCCTATTGGCAGCATGCCGGGCGGATTCTTTCGTCGCGGGCGGCCGAGGATTGGCTGCAGGGGCGCCCTCTGGCCGCGGCGGACCCGGCGCTCGAGAGCACGATGCGCCAGCGTCTCGCGGCTTGGAGCGGCGCTCCCGAGTCGCTGGTCAGTCTGCACCCGAGCGGCATGGCGGCCATCTATGCCGCCTTCCGGGCGGTGGTCGCGCGCCGACCGGGACGGCGGACGGTCATGTTCGGCTTCCCTTACACGGACACGCTGAAGATTCTGGAAAAATTCGGTGCCGGGGTGGAATTTTTTCCCCGCGGCGACGCGGACGACTTGGAGAGACTGGCGGAGATGCTGGCAGCCGAGGAGTTTGCCGCGATTTTCTGCGAGTTGCCGAGCAATCCCCTCCTGCAAGTTCCGGATCTGCCCGCGCTCCATCAACTCGCGGCCGCCACCGGTGTGCCGCTGGTGGTGGACGACACGATCGGCACGTTTGCCAACGTGGACGTGCTTCCTCACGTCGATCTCGTGGCGACCAGCCTGACCAAGGCCATCTCCGGCGAGGGCGATGTGATGGCGGGGGCGTTGACGGTCAATCCGCGTGGCGTTTTCGGTCAAGGTTTGCCCCTGGACCCGGTCGATCGAGTTTATGGCCCGGACCTCGCCGTGCTGGAGAAGAACTCCCGGGATTTTCCCCGGCGAATGGAATTGGCCAACCACACCGCAGAGAAATTGGCCCAATTGCTAGGCTCCCATCCTGCCATCGCGCGGGTCTACTATCCCGGCTTGGGCCCCTCGCCCGTTTACGATGGCCTCCGCAAACCAGGCGGCGGCTATGGTGCGGTGCTGTCTTTCTTGCCATGCGATCCGGCCGTAAATTCACCACGAATTTACGAAGCGCTCCGTATATCCCGCGGCATCAGCCTCGGCACGAGTTACTCACTGGTCAGCCCTTATGTTCAGTTGGCCCACTATCACGAACTGGAATGGGCGCGGGCTTGTGGAATCGACCCGCACCTGCTTCGGGTCGCCGTGGGCAACGAATCCTGGGCCGACCTGCAGGAACGCTTTCTCGCCGCGCTGGAGCAATAGAAAAGGGCGGGAATTTCTTCCCGCCCTTCGCGATTGAAATGACGTTCGGCAGCTATCCGCGGTTGACCAGATCGAACAGGCCCGGGCCAACCTTGTGGACACCGGCCGTTTTGTAGATTCGCGCGGCCAAATTCTTCTTCGGATCGGACAAGTTCCAAATGTAATTATCTTCGACCAACCCCTGCAGGACGGCGTCTACGTTGAGCGGACCACCCGAGCGCTGCATGACCTTGATAATCGCCGGTCCCAAGGGACCGCTGGGCGAGGACGGACGCTTCTTGCCTTTGAGGGGCGAAACACGCTTGGCGGCCTTCGGGGCTTGGGGTGCCTTGGCTGGGCGGCCGGGCTTGCGCCCGCGGCGGACCGGAAGGGCGACAGCGGCGTCGGAAGCTGACGGGGTGAACTTCTGGCCGAGAATCTTGGCGAGCTCGTGCTGCATGGTTTCAATTTTGACCTGCAGCGCTAAAGCGCGGCGAAGGGTGGATGTGCTTACGTTTATCATTGGACAGCTCATTGTTTCTATTCTGCGGGATCCCACAATATAAAATCATCGTCCAACCGGCCCGGACGCGTGGGCTAGTGGCAATGGCCCGCTGAGAATCAGGGCGCACGGGCATCCCGCCCGTCGGGGATCAAAGAAAGCGGTGAATGGTTGCCGCTTTCGGCTGGCCGCCTAAAGCGGTCGCCCCCCCCGACCACCACTGCTCGTTTGCCTTCTCGACAGAGAAAGCCTGCGCCTTCATGCTCTCCGGCCATGGACGACTCGTTGGCCCGGTGGGCGCAGGCATTGATGCACTCCTACCGGGACCATGGTGGAGTGAACACCAGTGACGCACCCGGGCTACCCTCCAAACCGCAGGTCGGAACGCTCTGCCTTGAGTTGATGCAGTTGCTCTTCCCCGGCTACCATGACGGGGGTGCCGTGGAGAAACTTGACCTGGCCGAGACCACCAGACACCGCGTGCAGTCGCTGGCTGACGATTTTCAGCATGTCATCCATGCCGCCCTTGGCGAGGATTCCGCCGCGGGCGCCAAGGCGGCGGAGACCGTGCGGCGGTTGTTCGAAGAACTGCCGGCCATTCGCGCGGTGCTCCAAACCGATGTGGAAGCGGCCTACGAAGGCGATCCCTCCGCGCGAACGCGGGAGGAAATTATATTGTCCTACCCCTTCATCGAGGCCATCGCCGTGCAACGTGTGGCCCATTTGCTCTACGTCGAGGGCGTGCCCCTCATCCCGCGCATGATGACCGAATGGGCCCACACGCAAACCGGCATCGACATCCACCCGGGGGCGACGATCGGAAGCCATTTCTTCATCGACCATGGCACGGGCGTGGTCATCGGCGAAACCTGCCGCATCGGCTCGCGGGTCAAACTTTACCACGGCGTCACTCTGGGGGCGCGGAGCTTCGAGAAGGACGAAGCCGGGCGGATCAAAAAGGGCGGCAAGCGGCATCCCGATGTGCAGGACGGCGTGACGATTTATCCCAATGCCACCGTGCTGGGTGGCGAAACCGTCATCGGCCGCAACACGACCATCGGCGGCAATGTCTTCCTCCTCCACAGCGTGGCCCCCAACTCGCTCGTCTATTGCGAGGAAGCGAAAATCCGCGTCCTCTCCAAACCGCAGCAGGGCGGCACGGTCGACTACGCCATCTAGCAACCGAATGCCGGACCGCTCGGCCCAGCAAGGCGCACCCGATCCATCGATGATCGCGCAGCAGTTGGAGTCCGAGGCACGAGCTTGGGCCCACCGGTTGCGATTGCCCGGCCTGGCCGCCCGCCTGACTTTTCGCTGGCATGCCCGGCTCCGCACGACCGCCGGGTCCGCCCGCCTCGGGACATCTCTCATCCTGCTCAATCCCCGACTGCTCAGCTTTCCGGACGAACTGACCCGCACCTTCCTGCACGAACTCGCCCATCTGGTCGCCCACGCCCGGAACCCGCGCCGGCGACTTCGCCCCCACGGGCCGGAGTGGCAACAAGCTTGCGCCGATCTCGGCGTGCCCGGCGAGAAACGCTGCCACACCATCCCGCTCGCCGCCTCCCGGCGGGTGACGCGAAAATTTTTCTATCACTGTCCTCATTGCCACCGGGAAATCGCCCGCGTCCGCCCCTTCCAGCGCGCGGAGGCCTGCCTCGCCTGCTGCCGCGCGCACGCCGGCGGACGTTACGATCGGCGTTTCCGTTTTCTCGCCGGGGGGGCTCCGGTCGCGCGCTTTCAGCCGGAGCTTTTTCGATTGTGAAGACGCGCCCGTCCCCGTAACACTCCCTCCTCCCCTACCCCCTTATGAGCCAGAACATCGAATCCCGCCTGGTCGAAAACCGGGTCGTCAAACCAACGCGCGAATTCAGCAAGAATGCGCGGATCAAGAACATGGCCGACTACCGCCGCATCTATGCGGCCTCGGTCAAGAACCCGGCGAAATTCTGGGCCGGAGAAGCGGCGGAACTTGCCTGGGGACGCAAGTGGAAGACGGCCTTGAAATGGACGCCTCCGTTCGCCCGCTGGTTCGATGGCGGCACGATCAACGCCTCCGAAAACTGCGTCGACCGGCATGCGTTCAGCGCCCGCCGCAACAAAGCCGCCATCATCTGGGAAGGCGAGCCCGGGGAGAAACGCACCCTGACCTACGGACAACTGCATCGCGAAGTCTGCCTCTTCGCCAACGTCCTGAAG
Organism: Chthoniobacterales bacterium; assembly: GCA_041736875.1. Classification (GTDB taxonomy): domain Bacteria; phylum Verrucomicrobiota; class Verrucomicrobiia; order Chthoniobacterales; family JACTMZ01; genus JACTMZ01. Next base: position 25,916 of record JBGSSV010000143.1, read on the forward strand.
CGCAACGGCGTGAAGAAGGGCGACCGCGTCATCATCTACCTTCCGCTCATTCCCGAAGCCGCCATCGCCATGCTGGCCTGCGCCCGCCTCGGCGCCGTGCACTCGGTCATCTTCGGGGGCTTCAGCGCGGATAGCATCCGTGACCGCGTGGCCGACTGTGGCGCAACCTGCGTGGTCACCGCCGATGGCGGCTACCGCCGCGGGGCCATCGTTCCACTCAAACAAAACGTCGACGCCGCCCTCGCTGGCGAGACCACGGTCAAGCGCGTCATCGTTTTTCGCCGCGCCCACAACGAGATTCACATCAAGGAGGGACGCGACGTCTGGTGGCATCGGGAGTTGGAATACGTCAACGCCGTTTCCCCCGTGACCCACTTCGACAGCGAACATCCCCTCTTCATCCTCTACACCAGCGGCTCGACCGGGAAACCCAAGGGCATTCTCCACACCACCGGCGGCTACCTCACCGGAACCTATGCCACGACCAAATACGTCTTCGACCTGCGCGAGGACGACATCTATTGGTGCACGGCGGACGTTGGCTGGATCACCGGCCACAGCTACCTCGTTTACGGGCCCTTGGCCAACGGCGCGACCTGCCTGATGTATGAGGGCGCGCCCAACTGGCCCGACCCGGACCGCTTCTGGCGCATCATCGAGGATTACGGTGTGACCGTCTTTTACACCGCCCCGACCGCCATCCGCGCTTTCATCAAGTGGGGCGACGAATGGGTCAAGAAGCACGACCTCTCCTCCCTCCGCCTCCTCGGCACCGTCGGCGAACCGATCAACCCGGAAGCCTGGATGTGGTATTACAAGCTCATCGGCGGCAGCCGTTGCCCCATCGTCGACACGTGGTGGCAGACCGAGACCGGGGCCATCATGATATCGCCGCTCCCCGGCGCCACGCCGGTCAAACCCGGCACAGCCACGCTTCCTTTCTTCGGCATCGACGCCGCCGTCGTGGACGACGAGGGCAAGGAAGTCGGGCCGAACGTGGGCGGCAAACTCGTCGTGCGCAAGCCCTGGCCGTCCATGCTTCGCACTATCTACGGCGACCGCGCGCGCTACAAACAGACCTACTGGAGCGAAATCCCCGGCTTTTATTTCACCGGAGACGGAGCCCGGAGGGACAAGGATGGCTATTTCTGGATCGTCGGGCGCATCGACGACGTCCTCAATGTCGCCGGTCACCGCCTCGGCACCTCCGAGATCGAAAGCGCCCTGGTCAGCCACCATGCCGTAGCCGAGGCTGCAGCCGTCGGACGACCTGACGAAATCAAAGGGCAGGCCGTGGTGGTCTTCGTCACCCTCAAGGGCGGCGAGAAACCCAGCGCCGAACTGAGGGAAAAATTGCGCAAGCATGTGGGCACAGCCATCGGGGCCATCGCCAAGCCGGACGACATTCACTTCGCCGAAGCCCTGCCCAAAACCCGCAGCGGCAAGATCATGCGCCGCCTCCTGAAGGAAATCGCCGGCGGCGGCGACGTCAAGGGCGACACGACCACGCTGGAAGACTTCGGGATTCTCTCGAAACTCAAGCTGCGCGACGCCTGAGAAAATCCGCCCCGAGGGTTTCCGGATCAGGTCGGCAAACGTAACCTTTGCCGCCATGAACTCTTTCCTTATCACCGGCGCCTCCAGCGGAATTGGACGCGCTCTGGCCATCCGGCTCGCCGCTCGCGGGGCGCAACTGACCCTCAACGGGCGCTCCGAGAGCAAACTTGCCGAGGTCAAATCCGCCTGTGCCGGAGCCGCCCTCGTGGAATGCGTGGCGGCCGACATCACGGCTGCCGGGGCCGCAGAGAATCTGGTGCAGCGCAGCCTCGAAGCCATGGGCGGACTCGATTGCGTGATTCACTGCGCGGGGGTCGGACTGATCAAACCGGCCACCGAGACCACCGACGCCGAGTTCACCAAAGTCGTGAACACCAACCTGCGCGGCACGTTTCTCATCGCCCGCGAGGCGTGCAAAGGGATGGCCCCCATGAAAAAGGGGCTGTTCATCACGCTTCCAGGCATTCTCGGCAAAGCCGTGATGAAAAATGCTTCCGCCTACATCGCCAGCAAGTTCGGGGTCAGCGGCCTGATCAAATGTCTCGCCCAAGAATACCAGCGCAGCGGCATCCGCTTCTGCCAATTCTACCTCGGCGGTGTCGACTCCCCGTTCTGGGACGACCTCGGACTGCCCGTGCAGAGGGACAAAATGATTCCGCTGGCCACCGCGGCCGATCTCATTGTTCAAGCCATTGACGCTCCCCCGCATCTGGTGCTGGCCGAGGTCGTGCTCCAACCCGAGAGCCACCAGCTGGTGTAATTCCGGGACGCCGGCGAAGAAAAATTGTCTGCAGGCCTTCCCTGCGGAAACATCGGGCCCTCTGCGCATGGCCCCAACCACCACAGCTGTCTCCCGCGGAAATCTCATCCAAGGCGACGCCTTGGAGGTTCTGCCATCATTGCAGGCCAATCATTTTCAGCTGATCATCGCGGACGCTCCCTACTACCAAGTGCTGACCGACGAGGACTGGGACAACAAATGGGACTCGCCGGACGACTACATTGAGTGGATGGCCTCTTGGGTCCGCGAATGCCGGCGGGTGCTCCGCCCAGACGGATTGCTCTATGTTTTCGGCCAACTGGGCCAACGCGAGCATGTCTGGCTTCACGTCGCATCCCGGTTGGCCCGCGAAATGCAGTTCCACGACATGATCATCTGGGACCGCGCCGTGGGTTATAACGAACGCCAGGACTCCTTCACGCCGCAATATGAGATGATTCTGGTCCTTCGGCCGACTCAAGCAACCAAGCCCTATTTCGACAAGGACGCGGTTCGGATTCCCTACGATGCCGCCACAATCGAGACTTACCTGAAAGACCAACGATACAAGGACCGCCAGGCGCGGCTGCGCCATCTCGAACTCGGCAAGCACGCGACCAACATTCTGCGAGTGCCCTCCCTCAAGGGCGCGAGCAAAGAGAAGGTCGGCCACCCGAGCCAAAAGCCGCTCGCCTTGATCAGCCACCTGATCCGGGCGGCCTCGCGCCCCGGCGACTTCGTCCTCGACCCTTTCCTCGGCAGCGGCACCACCGCCGTTGCGGCCGAGAATCTCGGCCGCCACTGGGTCGGGATCGAGGAAAACCACGCTTACGCGGCCATGGCCACGAGCCGAATTCACAAGGCAGCCAAGGAAAGGGCGCGACCTACTCCCGGGTCCGATGAGTAGCTGCTTTCAGCTTGAATTTTCGTCCTCTGCGTTCTCCGTGACACCGAGGGAGCATCTCCGAAGTTTTTTGCTCTTGGAGCCCCAGAGAAGGGACGGGCCGCTAGTCCACGAGCGACCAAAGCAAAAAAACCCTCCCCATGGTAAACCATGGGGAGGGTGGATTCTGGCAATGTCCTACTCTCGCGCAACCTATAGAAGCACTACCATCGGGGCTGCAGCGTTTCACTTCCGTGTTCGGGATGGGAACGGGTGGTTCCACTGCGCTAGGATCACCAGAAGTTGAACCACCGCACGGGTGAGTCAAATCCTGACGAACCTGAACATTGTTTGAGCCAAAGAACAAATCGTTCCCTGACATCTGCATAGAGGCACCCACTTCAAATTGGCTGATAAAGTCATAAGTTTCATGCCGAATAAATTCGACAGAGGAAAAAAATGACCAAGCCGGACGAGCATTAGTATTGCTAAGCTGAACACATTACTGCGCTTACACCCGCAACCTATCAACGTGGTGGTCTACCACGGCTCTTCAGGGAGAATTCATCTTGGGATAGGCTTGGCGCTTAGATGCTTTCAGCGCTTATCCTTTCCGAACATAGCTACCCAGCAATGCCGTTGACACGACAACTGGAACACCAGAGGTTCGTCAGACCCGGTCCTCTCGTACTAAGATCTGAACCCCTCAATTCTCCTGCGCCCACAGTGGATAAGGACCGAACTGTCTCGCGACGTTCTGAACCCAGCTCGCGTACCACTTTAACCGGCGAACAGCCGGACCCTTGGGACCTTCTCCAGCCCCAGGATGTGATGA
>JBGSSV010000153.1:0-9532 GCA_041736875.1 Chthoniobacterales bacterium
CTGCGCGCGGGGGAGCCCCCGGAGGTGCCGGGGCTGCCGGTCGAGTTGCTGGTCGTGCTTGATGCCGCCGGCGAGGCGCGGCACGTGTGGATTCTGCGCAGTTGCGGCGTCCCGGCCCTTGACCTGGCGGCCCAGCGCGCCGTCCAGCGTTCGCGCTTCGGACCTTCGGGAGCCGGTTACGAGGGGACCTTGCGGATTGTCTGGGGCCGGGGGGAGGAGGCGGCACCATGATCCGCATGAGTCTTTCGGCCCTGCCGCTGCTCTACGCGGGCGTTTTCCTTGCTGCCGTTCTCGGGCTTTGGCTATTTTACGCGTGGAGTCAGGCTGGGCAAAGGCGCCGCGACCGGCGAGACTTGGCCCAGTGCCGCCTCTGCGCGGAATGGATCCGCCACGACCGGAGCACCGGGTTGGTGCGGTGCCCGGCTTGCGGCGCAGTCAACGAAACCAACCTCATCATCAACGACATCTAGGATAAAATTATGGGCATGTGGATCGGACGGAATCGCAAGGCGAGGGTGACCTACGGGTTTGATGAAATTGCGCTGGTTCCCGGCGCGGTGACGATCAACCCGAATGAGGTCGATGTGACTTGGCAAATTCCCGCGGCGAACGGCGGGGCGCTGCAAGTGGCTTTGCCGATTTTGGCCAGTGCGATGGATGGTGTGGTCGACACGCGTTTTGCCATCGCCATGGGGCGCTTGGGCGGGCTCGCCGTGCTCAACCTCGAGGGTGTGCAGGTCCGCTACGAGGACGCCGACGCCGTGTTGGCCGAGGTCCTCAGCGCGGATAAGGACCACGTCACCGGGTTGTTGCAGAAGATTTATCTCGAGCCGGTCAAGGAAGAGCTGATCAGCCGGCGCATCCGCGAAATCAAAGATGCCGGGGTCATGGCGGCAGTCAGCGCCATTCCGCAGAAGGCCGAGCGCTGCGGAGCCATCGCGCAGGAGGCCGGGGTGGATGTCTTTGTCGTGCAGAGCACGGTCTCGACCGCCCGGCACATTTCGACCGAATACCGCATGCTCGATCTGTCGGCGTTCTGCCGCACGATGAAATGCCCGGTCATCATCGGCAACACCGTGACCTACGGAACAACCCTCGAGATCATGGAGTGCGGGGTCTCCGGGGTTCTCGTCGGCGTCGGCCCCGGGGCCGCCTGCACCTCGCGCGGGGTCCTCGGCCTCGGTGTGCCGCAGGTCACCGCCACGGTCGACTGCGCCGCGGCGCGTGATGCGTATTTCAAGAAAACCGGACGCTACGTGCCCATCATCACCGACGGCGGAATGAACAAGGGCGGCGACGTCTGCAAGGCCCTGGCCTGCGGGGCGGATGCCGTCATGGTCGGCAGTGCCTTCGCCAAGGCCGAGGAAGCTCCCGGCCGCGGCTATCACTGGGGCATGGCCACGCCGCACGCGAACCTGCCCCGCGGCACCCGCATCAAGGTCGGCGTCTCCGGCACGCTCGAGCAGATTCTGTTCGGCCCGGCCACGGTGGACGACGGCAGCCAGAATCTGGTCGGCGCCATCACCACCTGCATGGGTAACGTCGGTGCGGCCAGCCTCCGCGAGTTCCAGGAGACCGAGGTCATCATCGCCCCGTCGATCAAGTCCGAGGGAAAACTCTTCCAGATGGTGCAAAACGTGGGGATGGCGCGGTGAGGTCTCCGGCCGTTTGGCCTCGCCAATCGTCGCCGGGCTGCATTACCAATTAACGACTTATGAGCGAGCGTCGCGTCGTCATCACCGGCATCGGAGTGGTCAGCCCGCTGGGCAACGACCTCGAGACTTTCTGGGCTGGTCTCAAGGCCGGCCGCAGCGGCATTGCGCCCATCACAGCCTTCGACACCACCGAGTTTGACTGCAAAATCGCCGGGGAGGTCCGCGACTACGATCCGACGCCCTTTTACAAGACGCCGAAAGACGTGCGCCGGACCGACCGCTACACCAGGCTCGCCGTGGGCGCAGCCAAGATGGCGCTCGACCATTCCGGGCTCGACCTCCAGGCCATCGACCTTGATCGCATCGGCGTCATGATCGGCAGCGGCGTCGGCGGACTGGCCACCATGGAGACGCACGTCGAAACCATGCTCAACAAGGGACCCGGCCGCACTTCGCCTTTCATGATCGCCATGATGATCAGCAATATGGCCAGCGGCTTCATTTCCATGGAGCACGGGCTGCGCGGGCCCAACATGTCGATCGTCACCGCCTGCGCCACGGCCAACAACTGCATGGGCGAGGCCTGGAGAATCATCAAGTTCGGCGATGCCGATGTCATGCTGGCCGGCGGCAGCGAGGCCTGCGTCATCCGCACGGGCATCGCAGGCTTCGCCGCCATGCGCGCCCTCAGTCTGCGCAACGACGAGCCGGAGAAGGCTTCGCGTCCGTTCGACAAGGACCGCGACGGTTTTGTCATGGGCGAAGGTGGAGGTGTCCTTATCCTCGAGGAATACGAACATGCCAAGAAGCGCGGGGCGCACATCTATTGCGAGGTGGCGGGTTACGGGCTCACCGCCGATGCCTACCACATGACCGCCCCGCTGCCGGACGGCAACGGGGCGGCGCGTTGCATGCGCATGGCCATGAGCCACGCCGGCGTCAACCCGGCCGAGGTGGATTACATCAACGCGCACGGCACTTCGACGCAGATCGGCGACATGTGCGAGACCATGGCGATCAAGTCCGCCTTCGGCGCCCACGCGAAGGACGGCCTCCTGGTCAGTTCGACCAAGTCGATGACCGGGCACCTGCTTGGCGCGGCCGGTGCCGTGGAAATGGCCGCCTGCGTCCTAGCCATGCGTGACGGCATCGTGCCTCCCACCATCAATCTGGATGCGCCCGATGAACAATGCGATCTCGACTACGTCCCGCATCAGGCGCGGGAGAAGCAGGTTAAAATCGCCATCAGCAACTCCTTCGGCTTTGGCGGCCACAATTCATCCGTCTTGATCAAGACGGTCTGACGGGCCATGGCTGAAACCGTGCCCCCGCCGCCCGAGTTCCCCGGGATGCCTGCGGAGTTGGCGGCTTTCCGCCCGCGGGTGGCGATGGTCCTGGGCTCCGGGCTCGGCGGGTTTGCCGACTCGTGCGAGAAGCTTTTCGAAGTGCCTTACGGTGCCGTGTCCGGGTTGCCCGTCTCGGCCGTGCCGGGCCACGCGGGAAAATTCGTTGCCGCGACCCTCGGCGGAGTCCCCCTGCTGCTGGCCGTCGGGCGGGTGCACTTTTACGAGGGCCACAGCGCCCGGCTGGTGACCGCGCAGGTGCGGCTCCTAGCCTCGCTCGGACCGCGCGTGCTCGTGCTGACCAACGCCGCCGGGACGCTCAACCCCGAATTCGAGCCGGGTGGATGGATGATGTTGAACGACCACCTGAACCTCACCGCCGCGTCGCCGCTGACTGGGGGGGCCAACTTTTTCGACATGTCCGAAGTCTACGACGGCGATCTGCGGCGGATGTTCCGCGCGCGGGCCCGCGAGCAGGGTCTGGCTCTGCATGAGGGCGTCTACGCCGGCCTGCCCGGCCCGCAATACGAGACGCCGGCCGAGGTGAGGATGCTGCGCTTGCTCGGGGCGGACGCGGTGGGCATGTCGACCGTCCTTGAAGCCATCCAAGCCCGCGCCCTCGGCCTCCGCGTGGCGGCCTTTTCCTGCCTGACAAATTGGGGGGCGGGAATGGTCGAGGCCACGCTATCCCACCAGGAGGTCATGGAGACCGGTCGCTCGGCGTCGGCTGTGCTCTGCGGTTTGCTTGAGGCGGCGCTGCGGCGTGATTGGCCCGCGGATTGAAACACAGACTCCGGCTTTCCCCCGCGGGGGTGCCTCTGCTAGCGTCAAATTCCTCCCATGCCCGAACCGGATCAGGAACCCGAGATCAGTGACGAAGATCTTGTCGCGCGCACCCAAGAAGGGGATCCGCGGGCTTTCGATGCTCTCGTCCGCAAATACAGCTCCCGGCTTTACGGGTTGGTCTACAACATGACCTCGAATCACGAGGACACCAACGACCTCCTGCAGGACATTTTTTCCAAGGCCTACCGCTCGATCAAGGGCTTCCGCGGAAAATCCAGCTTTTACACCTGGCTGCACACGATCGCCACCAACATGACGATTAACTTCCTCAAGAAGCGGTCCCGCACCTACAACATGAGCCTTGATGACGTGGATAGCGGCATCCACCATGACCCCGGCTTCATTGAGATGACCTCTGGGCCGGACGCAACACGAGAGGTTAATCTCAAAGAACTGCAACTAAGATTGAACGAGGCCATGATGAAGCTGTCGAATGACCACAGAGCCGTGGTGACAATGTTCGACATTCAAGGCATGCCTCATGCTGAAATCGGGAAAATCCTTGGAATCTCAGAAGGAACCGTTCGTTCCAGACTCTTTTACGCCCACCGCCAACTCCAGAACCACCTGCAAGAATTTCTGACCAATTGAATCTATGAATCCCGACGTCCACAAACTTCTCCGCCTCAAACGCTACGAGCACCCCACGCCGGATTACTTCGAGCGTTTCCTCGACGAGTTTCACGAGCGGCAGCGGGCCGACTTGCTCAAGCAGCCGACCTTGGGATTGATCTGGGAGCGGATCGTCAGTGCCTTCCCCGATTTTCATGTGCCCCGCTTGGCCTACGCCGGGGTGGCCGCCGCCGCGATCATGGTTTCCACCGCAATTTTGGTCACGCAGCAGAGCGACCCCGCCCCGGGCCCGGGTTCCTTCGCCCTCAATTCCCCGGGCGCGACGGCTCCCGCGGTTTTTTCGGCCGAGAGCGCGGTTCGCCAGCCAGGCTCCTCACGTTCCGAGTTTCCTCCCTACTACGTCCTGGAGTCACGGCCGGTGAGCTATGAGTCGCCTTATAGCTTTTAGTCTCTGCGGCGCCCTCGCCGGTGCCGCATTTTCGGATCCAGCCGCGGCGGAGCCAGTCAGTGCTCCGGTCTCAGCACCTCTCGATGGGGCCGCCATGGCCAACGCGATCGAGAACACGGTCGGGAAAATTTTCCGCGAGAATTCCGATGCGGTCGTGCGGGTCGAGTCCGAGGACGAATTGGGCAAGGTCGCCGGCACCGGGTTTTTTGCCGACATGAATGGCACCATCTACACGCTCACCTCGGTGGTGGGCGATGGGCAGAGTGTCATGGTGACCCATGCGGGTCAGCGTTGGCCGGCCCGGCTGCTGACCAAGGATCTGCGAAGCGGCATCGCGCTGATCAAGGTCGAGACACCCGTGGCCACGCCCTTCCTGACCAGCGGGGACTCGCGCGAACTCCAACCGGCTTCGCCCCTGCTCGCCATCGGATTTCCTTTTGACCATGACGCGACCCCGAGTTTCGGCGTGGTCGGGGGCTTCGACCGCCAGTCGAAGGGGCGCTTTTTCGCCACGACCCACATCCGGGCCAACATCCCTGTCCAACGCGGACAAGGCGGCAGCCCCGTCCTGAACATGGACGGTCAGGCGGTGGGCATTTTGGTCAGTGGTTTTGAAGAGGGTTCCGGCTGCTACGTTCTTCCCATGCGCGCCGCCGAGAAAGTGCGGTCCGATTTCGAGCGCTTCGGCAATGTGAGGCACGGTTGGGCCGGGATCACCGTCCAAGAGACCCCGCTGGCGGTCAATGGATCCCGCATGGCCATCGATGTGGTCGATCCGGCCGGCCCCGCGGCCGGAGATTTCCGCTCGGGTGATGTCGTCCTGCAAGTCGGAGACATCGTCGTCCGCGAACCCGAGGACGCCCTCGACGCTTCCTTCTTCCTCACCGCCGGAGACTCGGTTCAGGTGAAGGTTGCACGGGGCAACGAAGTCCTGACGATTCCTTTCACCCCGGGCCAGCATCCGCTCGAGCGCCAAAATGACCTCCAAGCCCTCGGCCCCGACACCCTGATGAATCCCGTCCCGGCGGCTGCGCCCTGAGGACTGGCTGGCCGGTTTTCCTCAGTCCTCGCGAAAGACGCCCATACGGCGGAATTTTTCGTAGCGGGCGGTCAGAAGCTTGGGGATGGATTCTTGGGCCAACTCGTCGAGGTTTTCGACCAGCGACTGGCGGAGCATCTCGGCAGCGGTAGCAGGGTCGCGGTGGGCGCCTCCGCGCGGTTCGGGCACCATGCCGTCGACCACGCCGAGTTCCTTGAGGTCCGGCGCGGTCAACTTGAGGGCCTCCGCCGCTTCGGGCGCATGGCTGCGGTGCTTCCACAGGATGGCCGCGCAGCCCTCCGGGCTGATGACGGAGTAGTAGGCGTTTTCCATGATGAGCACCCGGTCGGCCACGCCGATGCCGAGGGCGCCACCGGAGCCGCCTTCACCGATGATCACGGCAATGATCGGAGTGCGCAGGATCATCATCTCGCGGAGGTTGACCGCGATGGATTCGGCAATGTGTCGTTCTTCGGCCCCGATGCCCGGAAACGCCCCGGGGGTGTCGACCAAAGCGATGACCGGCAGGCTGAATTTTTCCGCCAGACGCATGACCCGGAGGGCCTTGCGGTAGCCTTCGGGGTGGGCGCTGCCGAAGTTGCGTTTGAGATTTTCTTTGGTGTCGCGGCCTTTCTGGTTGGTCACGACCGCGACCGGCCGGCCATCGAGTCGGGCCAGGCCGCAGGGCATGGAAGCGTCGTCGCCGAACAGGCGGTCGCCATGCAGTTCGGTAAAGTCGGTGAAGCACAGCCCGAGGTAGTCGAGGGCGAAGGGGCGCGCCGTGTGCCGGGCGATCTGCACGCGTTGCCAGGCGGTCAGATTTTCGTAAATCTCCCGCCGCATCGAGGCGATCTTCTCCTCAATCTTGCGGACTTCCGGAGCCACGCCGAGATCCTGGCCGTCGGCCTTCTCACGGAGGCTCTCCAGCCGGTCTTCCAACTCGGCGATGGGTTTTTCGAAATCCAGCGGTTGGACCTTCATCTCATTTGATTGTGACTGGAACCCCGCTTCTGAGGAGCACAAAAATGTCCCCCAGGTCCGCATCCTTGACAACGACTCCTGCGGGCATTTGCGCCGCCGGCGTTGCTTCGGCTGCGCCGGTGATCGGCGCACCCAGAGAAGAAAGGAGGATGCTGCGCTTGCCCTCGACGTAACCTTTTTGCCCGAAGGTCACCCGCTTGCCATCGACTTCGACCACCGAGTCAGTCACCTGCACCTTCGACCCTGCCGGGGCCCCTGGCAGTCCGGCGGCGAGGAGCGGGTAGGAGCGGAGGAATTCGCCGCGGTTTTCGAGCCGGAGCATCATGGCGGGCCGGTCGATCGTCGCGGTGATTTGGGTGTCCGGCACGATCAGTTGCTGCCCGATTTGCAACATGGTGTTCTGCAGGTTGTTGGCCCGGGCAAGCAGTTCGATGGTCACGCCGTGCTGCCGGGCGATTTTGTAAAGCGAATCCCCCTTGGCCACGGTGTAGGTCTTCTTGTGCTCGGCGGCCTCGGGCGAGAAAAGGGCGGCCATGTTGAGCGGCCCCACAGCGGCCTCCACCTCGGTGGCGCGGGGGGAGTCGGGGTGGGCGCGGAGGAACTCCATCCACATCGTGCGGGCCGCTCCGGGTGCGGCGGTGGCGGCCTGCTGGGCCATGGCTTGGTATTTGACCTCGACCGGGTCGGGTGCGGCGGCGGCTTCATCGGTCGCCTGCTTGACCGCAGTTTGCTCGGCTCTGAGTTCCTGCTGCGGCTGCAGATAGAGCCGGTAAACGGCCCAGCCCCCGCCGCCGATGACCAGGGCGGCCACCAGAAGAACGATCAAAAGGTGGAAGAATCTCATGGGAAAATTGTTCGGGAAAGCGCGCGGTTCTAGAGCAGTCCGCGCTTTTTCCATTCTTGAACATTGCCGCCGGCCGAGCGACGCGCGGTTTCCACCGCAAGTTTGAGTAAGGACACCTCCCAGGCATCGTCGACGCTTTCGATCACCGCGCGGCGCGTCACTCCGTCGGACCGGGCGTCACCCACGGCTTGGGCCACAATTTTCTCCAACTCGCCGTGGACGATTTCCTCGCGCAGGTTGCTCTTCGTGAACTGGAATCCGTAGCGCAGAAACTGCAGGTCCCCGCCCTGGCCTTCCAGCCAGTCGGCGAATTCGCGGGCTTTCTCGCCGAAGCCATCGAGCATGATTTTGGCAAAGTGATGCGGGGCGACGATCCGCGGCCGCTCCGCCTGCAGGGTGCCGTGACGCAGGCGCACGCGGTTGACCTCATCCATCAATTCGCTGATGAGGACAAAATCGAATATCGTGGGCCCAAACGTTTCGATCAGCCCCGAGGGTTCGACGTGCGTCTTGGAGTTCTCCAGAGCGTAGTAAAAGCTGTCACGGTCCATGATCGGACTCCCACGATAAGGCGCTGTGAGCCGGATGCAAGAATCGGCCCCCGGGTCATTCGGATCGCAGGGCCGTGGCCGGCGCGATCCGGGCCGCGCGGGCGGACGGCAGTAACCCCGCGACCGCCGCGGCCGCGACCATCCAGACCGGCGTCCAAGCAAGCAGTTCCCACGGGTAGCGCAGTTGCACCGTCCAGCCGAAGAAAGCCAGGTTGACCACCCAGGTCAGAACCATGGCGAGGCAGGCCCCGGCGGCCACGCCAACCAGGCCGGCGACCAACCCGATCAGGGCGGACTCCGCGACCAAGGCGCGCCGCACCTGCCGGGCCGAGGCTCCGATGGCGCGCAGGATGCCGATTTCCCGCTCCCGCTCGGTCACCAGGGTCGTCAGGGTGAGCGAGACACCGAGCACGGCGACGAGCACGGAAATGCTGCGCAACACATAGGTGACGGCGAAGGTCTGGTCGAAAATTTCGAAAATGCGCCGGCGCAGCGAGGCGTTAGAATAAATGGCAAACTCTCCATCCTGTCCGAATTGTTCCCTTAACTCCTCCGCCAGCGTGTCGGTTCCCGCTGGGTCGCGGAGGTGGACGGCGGCCGAGTGGGCTCCGGGGGCCGGCCAATGCGCGGCGTAGTTGTTGCGGTCGATGAGAACGACCCCCTGGTCGCGCGTGTAGTCGAGGTAGACCCCCGCGATGCGGAAGGCCTGCGGACCTTGCGGGGTGGCCAGTTCGATCGTGCCGCCCTCGCGGGCGCCGTGTTTGCGCGCGAAGCTCTCCGACACGGCCACGTGATCCGCCTGCCGCAGCCGATCGGATTTCACGGCGTCGTCGCCCCCGAGGAACTGGAGTTCTCCCTGACTTCGTCCGTGGATCACGCCGAGGAAAACCTCCTCGCCGCTGAAGGTTATGCGCTTTTCGAAAAACGTATCGACCGACTGCGTCGCCGGATACCGCTCGAGCCAGCCGAGGAGATTTTCCGGCAGCGTGGTGTTGAATCCGGTCGTCTCGTTGGCCGCCGGGGTGACGAACAAATCCGCCTGGATCGTGCGGTTGATCCACGTGTCCACGCTGCCGCGGAAGGAAAAAATCATGACGGAGACCCCGACGGTCATGGCCACGGCCGCCATGAGCGCCGCGATGGTCACGGCGTTGCGGTGCATGGCGCGGACCAGGTTGCGCGAAGCCAGCCGCCAGCCCTCTGATGTCAAGCGAATCGTTATCACCCACGCCCATCCCGATCATGTCGACGG
>JBGSSV010000191.1:0-14847 GCA_041736875.1 Chthoniobacterales bacterium
TGGTTGGTTTTTTCGGGTGTTTTTCTCGCTTTCATCGTGTGTGTCATTCGCTCTGAAAGCCCGTGATGGGAAGGGAATCAGCGATCATTTCTGAATCTTTATTTCACTGGAAAAGAACGGGTTACGCCGCTATTGGCACACGTCCTGCATGCCGGATTTGAAGGCCCCGTCGCGGGGTTTCCCGGCCCGCAAAATGTGGGAAGTGGAAAAAATGATTTCCCTCTCAAACTGGCCGGGGGACGGCGCAACCCGGGCTTTTTGCTTCCCACTAAAAGATTCCTTAAGCCGACAATGATAATACCATCGCGCTCCACCCATTTCTCCCTACGCAGGTAGAATTTGGATGTCGCGAGCCCGGGATCGCTGCGCTTTTCAATCGGCAACATATTGCCGTTTTGCCAGCGCACGGCGGAGCATTCAGGCGTTTGATGGTGATTCCTAATAATCGTGGTCGTTCCTTTAACCGAACGACCAAGCAGCAGTGGGCTGCAGAACAGGTTCACGCTCAGGAGATCGCCCGGCCACACGGTCTCATTTGCGCGGTTAATTTAGATAACCAGCGATCGTGCTCGTTTAGTTAACTAAACGACTAGCCGGCGGGCAGCGCGGCGGGGAACACCGCCAGCCCGCGGGGCCCAGTGCCCCTGCATCACCCAAATGGAGCACATGTGCTCTTTTTGCCATTTTGGGCGGCGCGACCCGGGAGACGAGACCGGGCAATCGTGCTCGTATGGTTAACCATACGACTAGAACGGAGGCCAACGGCTCGTTCGTTGGCCGAGCGACCACCTTGGTTGCGCTCAGAACGGGCAGATCGCTCCATTCACGATCGCGTGGCCGGTGTGGGGATCGAACGGGCAAGTGTCGCAAACGGGCAGATAGAACCGAGGCGAGCGAACGTAACGGCGGGCGGCCACCTCCCAGAACAAGTCGGTTTCCGTCGAGGCCCACAGGAGGACCGGCACCACGCTTTTGTCGTCGTCGCGATAGAGCCCCAGCACGAGCGACCCATTGCGAGGTTCCTCAAAATTCGGGTCAGTGGGTTCCAGCGACCGCACCAGCGGTTTGAGGTTTGGCTGGTCGTCGCCGCTTTTCTGGCGCGGAGGGGCCGGAGGCTTGGTCTCGGACGCTTCGGACGGGTTGTTTGCACTCTCCGGCGAGAAAAGCTGCTGCGCCCTTTCGGACGGGTCGGACGCCTGATTTGAACTCCTTATATGTGTGGGATCACTAATTTTGTTCTCCTTTTTCCCCACGCGCGTAGAAGTTTGAAATACCCGTCCGAAGCGTCCGGTAGGTTGGATTTTGGGCGGTTTGGCCGAAAGAACCGTGAACTTGAGATTTCCCGGTCCTGATTTTTTCCCCGCAAGCTTGAATATCTTTTTCCGATGCTCTCGTCCTTGTTGACCAGGATTGGTCACGCAGCCAAATCTACCGTTGGGTTGGATTACCAGGTGCTCGCCCTTTTCATCCCCGCCCTCCTCGGCACAGGCAGGACACTGGGCGATGGTCTTCCCACCGCGCTGCTTCACGTTTTCGAGTTTGGATAAATCAAGCGCCATGGGAGTTACTCCGGTTCGGATTTCAAGGCCACGTTGCGGAAGCCGCGCACAGAGCGACCGTCGCGCTTGATGTCGTGGGCTTTGACGGCCTGAAAAAGCTCGAGCATGAGGTCAGGCATCTGCCTGCCGATGATCGTGTCGGGCAGCGGGTCCCAGCCCATCTGAGGACAGAAATCGGCGTAGGCTTGCACGATCTCCTGCGTTGCAAGATCGCTTTCTGGCGATTTTTGGACATTGGCAGCGAGGAAAGCGCGCAGGCTGTCGCTTTCAGCCAGCAGGGAATCGACCGTGGCCGCCTGCCGAGGCGTGAGGCGAATGTCGCCCGTTTCGGCGATGTCTGTCAGGAGCAGTTGCAGCCCTTCGATGGCCCAATTGAGGATGCCGGACCCTTCTTCACGGAGCAGGACGTCGCTGAAGTTCTTGATTTCCCGGGAAGGAGGCGGCGCCTCGTAACGAATGATCAAGAGCCGCCTGCGCCACGCGCCCACATCACCCTGCAGCCGCACGCGAAGGCGGCAGTTGGATGTCATGATCACGTTGAAGCAGCCCTGAATCTGGAATGAGCCGTTGCCTCCCTTCTTTTCGGCAGCGAACCAATCACCGCCCACCAGCCCCTTGATGGCGGTTGCTCCCTTGGAAGCCAGGAAGTCTGCGTCGACATCCACACCAACGAGTAGCGTCTTCCGCAGAAACGCGAAGATCTCGAATCGCTCGTGCAGATGCTGGGTGCGCAGCTGCGTGACATTAACCATGCCCACGAGCCCTTGGATGAGGTTGGCGAGCTGCGTTTTGCCCCGTTTGGGCTGGCCGTCGAGGATGAGGAGGCGCTGAGTCAGATTCGTCCCCAGGAGGCATTGGCCCATATATTTCTGGATCAAGAGCACGTCCTCCGGGTGAACCGCGGGGACGAGCATCTCATTGAGAAACCGGGGACATTGTGCCTCCGGGGCAAAGGCGATAGGCGACTGATTCCGGCTGAAGAAGTCGGGAGAAAATCCCCGCTCGCCCACTGCCCCGTCTTCGAAGACCAGCATGCAGTTTTGCAGGTGAATACTGCGGCCGGTCCTGACGAACGCCTTCCTCTTTTCGATGACGCCCTTGAGCTGAGAGACAATCGCGCTCAGATCCCGGTCGCGCCGGTATTCCGCGAGAAGGTGCAGTCCGCAAACCTCCCGCGACGTTTGGAGCAGCCGGGTGGAAATCGCCTGCTTGATGCTGTCCGCGCTCTCCGGCACGTAGAGGCCGGTGTCCCCATCATAGAGGTAGAACTCGCTCTCGTCGGGTTCGTAGAGGGCGATGTTTTCGGCCGCATACAAACCGGCCCAGAACGCCTGGTTGAGATCCTTGAAGGAGATTTCGCCGTTCTTGTTCTCCCGGAAGAATGCCGGCGGTCCGAACTTCAATTCAACTTCCTCGAAACCGTCACCGCCATCATCTTCCCACGGAAGAACCAGATTTTCTGGCCACTTGATGCCGGCGAATGCAATGGAGACAGGTTGATTGCCCGTCACGATCTCGTAGTCGCATCCCGAGCCATGAACCCCGCAAATGGTAGTCAGGCAACCATCAGCCCGCCATTCTCCCCAATGGGTTTCATTCTCGTCGTTGAGCTTACACCAGCGGGGATACTCGCCCTCCACCTTCACCCAGAGATTGCACCCCCGCCTACCCCGGCTTCGAAGCGTGGCCTGCAAATCCGGGTTGAGAGCCAGGAACTGCTCGGCATCCTCATCCGAGTCGATGTCGATCGAGCAGATTCCGCCCGAAGGCGCCCCGACCAAAACAGCAACATTGCACCCGGACTCAAGTAGCTTGAGGTGGTCCGGGTCCTGCATTTTTTCGCGGGTGAACTGAGGCCACGCCTTGACCAGCGGAACCTTGGAGCCACGCACCAGCGGAATGAGGACAACATCGGGCCCCAGCATCGCTCTGACTCTCTCCACGACCGAATCGTTGACGGCAGGGCTATTCATGCGGGCCTCCTCGAATGAGAGGTTTCCGCATCTTGCAGTTCCAACACAGGCGGCGGGTCGGGTAAGCCGGCTCGCCGCTTCTTTTTCCGCCAAGAGGCCCGCGTAATTTCCCGGCGCTGCTCGCGGTGGTGGGGATTGCGCAGTGGCAGCCCGAAGGCCTCGGAAAGGATTCTGGCCCGGCGGGAGATCGCCGCTGCGCTGATTCCGGCGCGGACCGCGCAGCGGCGCATGGACTCGGGCTCGTCCCCAAGGAGGAAGCGCCAGGCCAAGGCCGTGATCTTGCTGTCGCCGTGGGTGAAGGTGGCCGCGATCTTTTCGACTACGGTGATGGCCGAGGCGGTATCCCGGGTGGCGGTTTCCTCGGGCTCAAGTTCGTCAACCGGCGTGCGCCAGTCCACGGCGATCCGCTCCCCATTGTCGTCGAAGGCGAAGCTCATTTGCGCACCCCCTCGGCGCGCACCTCGAAGCGCATAGACAGGGCCTCCTGGACAGCTTCGAGGTCGAACAGGTGAAGACGGGGCGAGAGGGCCAGGTAGGGAATGGCACGCTTGGCCACCAAGGCATCCACGGTGCGTGGACTGATGGAAAGCCGTGCGGCCAGTTCCTTCTTTTTGATGAGACGGTGATCCGGAATATAGGAATTATCCGCCGCCGCTCGGCCATCCCTTCCAGATTTCTGCAAACATTCAACTTGGTTGCTCATGCTGCTTCCCACGGTGTCAACCTGCGAGGTGCCGTGCGGCCGGCCTGTGTTTGCTTGGAACTCCCTCATATCAGCTACATACGAGACCTTGGGGCAAAGTGTCGGGTGGTCAGAGGGAACGGACGGGCCCATTCCGCCGATGGCCGGCAGGACGGGGATTTTGTCGGAGTGGCTCTTCATGCCCCTCCTATGCGGAGCCCCGCCCCAAATTGGCCCCACTAACCGCTCACATGTGAGCGATTACGGGCGAACACCCAAATCGGTCACATGTGTCCGATCTGCGAAGCCAGGCAAATTCACCAAGTCACCAGTGACGGATTCGCATACTGCAAAACGGAACCGTGGTTCCGATTTGCGGCCAACCGGGTGAATCCGGCAAATTTACCTCATGGGTGAAATTCGGGACCGCGCACGGTGGTTCCGACTCAGGCGGCAGGCATGATGGCGAACCACTGCCGCGCCTGCTCGGGCGTGACCAGCTCGCGGTAATGCTTGAAGAGCATCGCCGGCGAGTTGCCCATTTCCAGACTCACCTTCGCGGCATCCTGCACCTCGGCCAGCCGGTAGCTACCGAAACTGTGGCGGAGGGCATTCGACTTCCACGGCACGCCGGCGCGCTTCGCACATCTGGCGATGCCGCGACGATGATTGGCGGGGGTGACTGACCCGTCGCGCGAGCGGCTGAGGTCCAGCCACGCACGGAGATTGGGCGAAATCGGGATGAGTCGTCGTTGCCGTGTCTTCGCAATGTCCCAAGCGATGCGGATGTAGCCTGATTCGTAATGAATGGCTGCCCAGTCCAATCGCGCGATCTCGGCACTACGCAGGCCGGCAAAGGCGCCGATGGCCATAAATGGAACCATGGCGGGTTCGAACTCCTGTGCGGCTTGCAGAACCTTTCGCATCTCCTCCGGCGTAAAGATCTCAGGTGTAGGGGAGGGGAGACGGTTCTTCTTTACGCCCTCGGTTACCGGCGTGCGATCTGCTCGGAGATGCCCGTGCCGCTTCGCCCACGTGAACAGGGATTTCAAGCTCGCTGCGATGTTGTTTTTCGTGCGGGGGCTCCCTTTCGCCGCAGTGAGGTAATCTTCGATATCTGTGGCCGTCAGGCTCGAGATCGAGTTGTCAGCGAAACGGCGGCCGAACGGTCGTAGCAAGGAGCACAGCGTTTCAAAGTGGCGTTTGGACATGCCGTCCTTGCGCTTCGACTCGATGAATTTGTCGACGGCGTCTCTCGCAGTAACCTCGACAATTCCGTGGAGGGCATCCACCAGCGATTTTGCGGAACCAAGGATTCCGGGACCTAGCAGCTTACGGGCATCAGCCCACTCGCGAATGGCAAACGGGAGCGACACACCGAACGAGGCGGTGATCGCCTCGGCATCTCGAAACATTTGAATGTCCTGCGGCGTGACATCGACCGCGCGGCCCTGGTTCAGCAGGGAAACGTGCACCTGCTGGGCAAACGATTTCGCCTTGAGCGGGTCTACGAGCGTCTTGGTTCGCCGCTGGCCCAGCTCATACCAAGCGATCTGAAAGAAGCGGTAGCGGTCGGCTTTTCGTCGGATCGGATAGATCTTCACCTCGGCCTCGCCGTGGCCAACGATTTGAACTCGGTGCATACGCGATCGTGCGGATGTCAACGATCTGCATGATTTTTTGCATGACGCGGAGTGGCCATTTTCCGTACAAACCGCGCACCCGCAAAGACTTGGGGTGGCAGCGCGCACGGGATTCGAACCCGTGTAACAGCCTTGAGAGGGCTGTGTCCTAGGCCTCTAGACGAGCGCGCCGTTGGGTGCTGGACAGCCACGCAATATGGCGAAAGCCGCGCCGCTGTGCAATGGGCAAGTGGGAGGCGAGTGTTTTGCTGGCTTGTGCCGAGATGCTGTCTGGCCCATAGGGAAGAGACTAACGCTATGGTTCTTTACGTGAAAAGCTGGTGCTCGTGGTGTGTCGAGGCGCGGGAGTATCTCGACCGTCATGGTTTTGTCTACGAGGTGCGGGACGTGCTGGAGGATCCGGAGGCTTACGCGGAGATGCGCGAGATTTCGCGCCAGTCACTGACCCCGACAATGGAGGTTGACGGGCGAGTTCTGGCGGATTTCGACACCGGGCAGCTCGCCGCGTTTCTCGCTGAGAACGGTATTGTCCCATGAACGAGATGCTTCTCTTCCTTGGTCTGGTTGTGCTGACGGCGGCGTTCTTCAGTTACCATCATCCGGTCCTGCGGCGGTTGGGGCTCGTAGGCGTGGCCCTGACGACTTTCGCCGCGGGTTATCTGCCAACGGGTCGCGTGGCTGTCGGGCTCGTCTGCGTGTTATTGTGGCTGCTCCTGCCCTGGGTGGAAATTTTGCTTCGCATCCGCAAGCTGCGTCTGCCCCTGCGCAAGAGCCTGCGCCAGGCGACGCCGCCAGGGCGGGAGGCGTTTCCGGAGTTGGAGGATTTGTCCGACGTGATCGAATCCTGCGGCTTTGAGCATGTGGCCGACCTTGGCTGGGAGATGGATGGGTATCGGCAATTTTTCCGCCTCTTCGCCCACCCGCAACGCCGCGAGGAGGCGGCGATCACCCATGTGGAGCAGCACCAGCTCGGGTTTCATTTTGCCAGCGTGACGTCGCGGGGGATGGACGGGGCGGTTTTGACCACGTGGAATTGCCCGGTTTCCTCAAGTTTGAAAACCCCTCCGGATGTGGTCTTGAACCGTTGTGCGGGGGGGGAGCATTTTCCGGCCATGCTGGCCGCGCACGAGGATTTTTTGCGGCGGGTGGGGCGTCCGGTGGAGAATTTGTCTCCGGTCGATCCGGAGCAGGTGCGGGCTGCCGTGGAGGGAGACATGGCCATGCAGATGCAGCACAACCTGCGCGAGGGTGTGCTGCGTCCGGTGGACGCCGAGCACGGGCGCTACGCCTGGCGGGGAATGCTTTACTTGTGGTTTCAATTTCTGCGCGATATTTTTCGTTTCTCGTGAGTGCCCTTTTCCCCATGACGCGGCAAGCGCCGTCGTTCGGGCGTGTCGACCAGATCATGGTCGAGGAGCGCGCCGCGACTTTCACCAAACGGAGCATCAAAGCGGAGTCCAAGCTGGAGGGCCTGCGGCTGGTCTTTTCCATGCTCGACCTGACGACGCTGGAGGGGCGCGACACGCCGGGCAAGGTCATGACGCTGTGCCACAAGGCGATGCATCCGGCACCCGAGCGCTACGGCGTGGGCCCGGTGGCGGCGGTCTGCGTTTATCCCAACCTCGTGCGTCCGGCCAAGGCCTTCCTCCGCGGATCGACGGTGCATGTGGCGGCGGTAGCGACCTATTTTCCCAGCGGGCAGAGTTCGCTCAAGACGAAGCTGGAGGATACCAAGGTCGCGTTGGAGGCCGGGGCGGATGAAATCGATATGGTCATCGACCGCGCGGCGTTTCTGCGCGGTGAATACGGCAAGGTCCATGATGAGATCGCCGCGGTGAAGCAACTTTGCGGCGCCGTCCATCTCAAGGTCATCCTTGAGACCGGAGAACTGGTCACCTACGACAATGTCCGGGCGGCCAGCATGCTGGCCATGCAAGCCGGCGGGGACTTCATCAAGACTTCTACCGGCAAAGTCAGCCCGGCCGCCACGCTGCCGGTCACGCTGGTCATGCTGGATGCCATCCGGGAATTTTTCTTCGCCACGGGAATCCGCATCGGCATGAAGCCTGCTGGCGGAATCCGCACGGCCAAGCAGGCGCTGCAATACCTCGTCATGGTCAACGAGACGCTGGGTGATGACTGGCTGACGCCGGAGATGTTCCGTCTCGGGGCCAGCACGCTGGCCAATGACATCCTGTTGCAAATCGCCAAGTGTATCGACGGGCGCTACCAGAGCGGCGACTATTTTTCCCTTCCATGAGCAAGTCCCCGAACAAGAAGACCAAGAGTTTCACCACCGGCGTGGCCACCCTGGCCGCTCCGGCCCACGCTGCCCCGGTGCCGGTGCGCGATCGCACGCTCCGCTTCAACGGTCGCTGGAATTACTCGCCGGCGCCCGAGGCGCACACGGATATCAAGGTGCGTCCGCGGTATGATCTTTTCATCGACGGCAAGTTTGTCCGTCCGTCCTCCGGCAAATATTTCCCCTCGATCAATCCCGCGACGGAGAAGCAGTTGGCCGAGATTGCGCAGGGCAATGCGGCGGATGTGGACAAGGCGGTCAAGGCGGCACGGCGGGCCTACGAGAAGACGTGGGGCCAGATGCCGGGCCGCGAGCGCGGCAAATACCTCTACCGCATCGCCCGCCTCCTCCAGGAAAAAATCCGTGATCTCGCTGTTCTCGAGTCCCTTGATGGAGGCAAGACGATCCGCGAAAGCCGCAATGTCGATCTGCCGCTGGTGGCCGCGCATTTCTTCTATCATGCGGGGTGGGCCGACAAGCTGGATTACGCTTTTCCCGGCCGCCGTCCGCGTCCGCTCGGCGTCGCCGGGCAGATCATCCCGTGGAATTTTCCCTTGCTCATGGCCGCGTGGAAGCTGGCTCCGGCGCTGGCCTGCGGCAACACGTGCGTGCTCAAGCCGGCCGAGACGACGTCGATCACGGCGATGCATCTGGCGGAAATTTTCGCCGAGGCGGGGCTGCCGGACGGCGTGGTCAACATCGTCAGCGGATTCGGCGACGCGGGGGCGGCGCTGGTCAACCATCCGGACATCGACAAATTGGCCTTCACCGGCTCGACCGAGGTGGGAAAGTTGATCGCACGGTCGGTCGCGGGCACGCGCAAGAAGCTGACCCTCGAACTGGGCGGCAAAGCGGCGAACATCATTTGCGAGGACGCGCCGATCGACCAGGCGATCGAGGGGATCATCCAGGGGATTTATTTCAATCAGGGCCACGTGTGCTGCGCCGGGTCCCGGCTTTTCGTGCAGGAAAGCGTGGTCGAGCCGGTCATCCGGCGCCTGCGCAACCGCCTGAGTGTGCTGCGGGTGGGGGATCCGTTGGACAAGAACACGGACATCGGCGCGATCAACAGCCGCGAGCAACTCGACCGCATCGAGGAGATGGTGGCCAGCGGGAAGAAAGAGGGGGCGGAGTTGTTCCAGCCGTCCTGCAAGCTGCCGGCGCGAGGCTACTACTACGCGCCGAGTTTTTTCACCGGCGTGACCGATTCGCATCGCATCGCGCAGGAGGAAATTTTCGGTCCGGTGCTCAGCGTAATGACTTTCCGCACCCCCGAGGAGGCGCTGGAGCGGGCGAACAACACGCCTTACGGGCTCAGCGCGGGGATCTGGACCGACAAGGGCAGCAAGGTGTTCCAACTGGCCACGCAGCTCCGCGCCGGGGTGGTCTGGGCCGAGACCTACAACAAGTTCGATCCGGCCAGCCCCTTTGGCGGCTACAAGGAAAGCGGCTTCGGCCGCGAGGGCGGGAAACAGGGGTTGCTCGCCTACCTCAAATTCGAGTAGCGCTGCTATCGGTCGGCCCGTCCGGACCGGGTGGACCCTTCCCCCGCCCGCCCATGCCGTCCGGGCGTTTCGTTTTTCCACCACACGGATGTCGGTTGCTGGGCTCCGCGGGGGAGGCCGGCCGCGACAACATTGTTGCCGCCGAGGTCTTGGGCGGCGGCGAGCGCGCGTTCGGCCTTGCGCAGAAGTTCCTGCGGGTCGGCATCGGCTTCCGGCTGTGTGACCGAGACGCCCACTGAGACGGTGATCGACGGGGCGGAGAACGCGGGCCCCGATTGCAGGTCGCGCACGGCCTGGACGATCCAGCCACCTACGAGGCTGGCACCTTCGGGATGGGTAGCTGGCAGGAGGACGGTGAACTTGGGGCCTTCCATGTGGCAGGCGACATCGCGCGCGCGCATGCAATGAACCTCGAGGGTGCGGGCAAAGTCGGCGAGACAGGCTTCGCCGGCTTCTTGCCCGTGGTGGGCGGCGTAAGCCTCGAAGTTGTCGAGTTCCGCGGCAAGGACCGCCAGTTGGGCTCCCTCCAGTTCGCAGCGTTCCCATTCCCGCCGCAGGGCGCGCTGCAGTTTTCGCGGGTTGCCAAGGCCGGTGACCGAGTCTTGGACGAGGAATACGCCCAACTCGGCGCGGGTCAGGCCCGGCCCCCGCTTGATCGAGAGCGCATCCTTCATCACCTGGCGGACCTGCTCGGGTTCGAACGGGCTAGCCGCATAGTGAAAGCGGGAACCTTCGAGCGCGTGCTGGAGGTCCGCTTCGCCGGATTGGGCGGAGATAAAAAGAAATGATGGGTCGTGGGCTTCGGCCAGGCGCGCGGCGGTGTCGAAACCATCGTCCGCGCGTTTCAGATGGATGTCGATGAAGACAAGGTCTGGCGACTCGGTCGCCGCCATTTGCATCGCTTGCTCCGCGCTGGCGGCCACGGCGCAATCCCCGTAGCCGAGGTCTTGGAGCGTCCGCTGCAGATCGATCGCCGCCGCCCGCACAGCTTCGACCACAAGGATGCGCAGCGCAGGGGGTGCGTGAGTCGGCAGCGGGTTCACGGGGTGCGGGGGATGCTTGCTAATATAACCCTAACGCGGCCCGAGTCGACTAAAGGCGCAGCTGTCTGCACCCGTTGCCCGGTAGGGATCTTCGGGGGATCTTAATCCTAGAATCCTTGAGGGAAAGGCGGAACAGTGTCATACACCGGTCTGGGTCTGATCTGAATCTATGGAGCATCTGGCGGAATATCTGAAGGTTTTCGTGGCAATCTATGTGCTGGTCAACCCCTTGGAGGGTATTCCGGTTTATCTCGCACGGACCGAGGGAATGTCAGCGGCGCAGCGGCTGGCTATTGCCCGCACGACCTCGCTGGCCGTGGCGATCATTCTTTGGGGGGCGCTGGCCTTGGGTGGGGTCATGCTCCAGGTTCTTGGTATCAGCGTCGGGGCGTTCACTCTGGCCGGCGGGGTCATTGTCTTTCTCATCGCCCTGCGGATGGTGCTCCGACCGACCCCGGCCGCCGCGGGCGAATCCGCGCCGGTGGCCGGGAATTTCGCCATTGTCCCGCTGGCCATTCCCCTGCTGGCCGGCCCCGGGCCGATTAGCAGTGTTATCGTTTACGCCAGCAAGGGGATCGCGGGTAATCGTGTCATGGATGACCTTGTTCTGGCTGGCATCATCGCCTTGGTGGCGGCCGCGACGCTCCTCGCCCTCGTGGTGGCTGAACCGGCCCGCCGAATCTTGGGTGGCAGCGGCATTGATGCTTTCACCCGCATCGCCGGGATTCTGGTTGCGGCCATTGCCATCGGCCTGATGCAGGAGGGCTTGGGCATGCTCTACCCGGCGTTGGCCCCGGCACCCTGAATGCGGTGGCTCACGCGGTGGTGGCGGACCGGGGGGAGAAATCGGCTGCTTCGCCGGAGTCACCGTCCCAACTGACCACAACGCGGTTGCGTCCGCGTTTCTTTGCGCGATACATGGATTGGTCGGCGAGATTGATGATCTTGCTCTCGTCGGCCTCCTCTCCGCAGAACATGGCGACGCCGACGGAAGCCGAGCACCGGTGGGTGATCGTCTCCGGGCGCAGTCCGCGCCGGTCCCACTTGAGGTAGTATGGCATGGCCAGGGCGGAACAGATTTTTTCCGCCACGGCGACGGCTTCATGCTGGGCCACGGGCTCCTCGTGGTTGAGGTCGGCCAAAAGGACAACGAACTCGTCCCCGCCCAGGCGGCTGACGGTGTCGACTTGGCGCACACACTTTTGCAGTCGCTCCGCCGCTTCGATGAGGAGGAGATCGCCGACCTCGTGGCCATGGGCGTCGTTGAGAGGTTTGAAGTTGTCGAGGTCCAAGAGCATGAGAGCGGCATGCGCTCCCGTCCGCTTGCTGGAGGCCACGGCCATTTCGAGACGATCGTGGAGGAGGCGGCGGTTGGGCAGTCGGGTCAGACTGTCATGGAAGGCTAGGTCGTGGATTTGCTCGGCCAGACCTTCGGTCACTTCGAGATCATCGGAACGGCGGTAGATGACCAGCAGCATGCCGAAGAGGAGGAAGGTGATGATCACGCCGGCCACGAGGGTAGCCCAAGCCGGCAGGTAGGGGATGCTGGCCTCGACCATGTCCCCGGTGAAGACCAGCACCCATTGGCGATCATCGAAGGTGATGACACGCTCTTGGTGGAGGAATGAAGCCGTGCCCATGTTTCGTCCGGGCCGGCTGTCGAAGAGCAGGTTGTTCGGCGAAATTTTGTCCGTGTCGTAAATCCGCAGGTCCAGGAGTTTTCCTCCGGAGAGTTCCCAGTCGGAGACAATTCCGGCCATGAGGTCACCCATGCGATAGGGGCTGTAGATCCAGCCGAGCAGCTCGGCGCGTCGTTGCTCCACCGTCGTGGTTCGTGCTCCGGTGCGGTAGATGGGCACGCACATGAAGCTGCCGGCCTGCAGATCAGCCCCGTCCTCTTGCTGCAGAATGACTTTGCCCGAGAGCGCAGCCTCACCCGTATCGCAGGCACGCTCCAAGGCGGCCCGGCGGACGGGCTCGGAGAGCATGTCGAATCCGATGGCGCGTTGGTTTCGCTCGGTCTCCGGTTCGAGGTATGTGATGGGAGCGTAGAAGTTGCGTTTGCCCGGCGGATAGATGACGAAACCATCCACGGCCTCGCGGCGCAACTCGGCCAGAAAACTCGGCAGCCGCTGGGCGGCCACGAGCGGGATGTAGCCGATCCCCTCAAAGCCCGGCACGAAGTCGCTGGCCTGCACAGTGGAGAAATAAGTCCGCCACTCCTGCGGTTCGACCTTGTCGGAAGCGGCGAAGAGACCCTGCGCGCCTTGGAGAAAAACGGTGTAGGCGGTGAGCCTTTCCCGAATCTTCAGGGTCACCTGATCGGCTCCGAAGGCGAATTGTTCGTAGACCTGACCTTCGATCATTTCCTTTACCTCGCGGGCGGCGAGGAACGAGAAGAGCAGCCCGAGGGTGAGTGTCGCCGTGGCCACGGCCACGCGGATGGGACGATCGCGGAACCAAGGCGTGGTGCGCGCCGGGCGTTGGACACCCGAGCGCGCGGGCGCTAGGTTGGAAGAGGTGCTGGCGGACGAGGGGAGGCGGGTCACTGTGGGTAGTCTTGCACAAGCCGGAGTTTTTGCAC
This sequence comes from Chthoniobacterales bacterium, assembly GCA_041736875.1. Classification (GTDB taxonomy): domain Bacteria; phylum Verrucomicrobiota; class Verrucomicrobiia; order Chthoniobacterales; family JACTMZ01; genus JACTMZ01. The sequence continues at coordinate 13,292 of JBGSSV010000191.1, forward strand.
TCGTTTCCCGCACGTCGCGTCGGCGCTTCTTCAGTCCCTCGCTTCAAAGGACAGCCGACTGGCCTCCTCGGCGGCGGTCCGGGCCTCGGGCAGAATGCCAATGCGGCGGTAGATCGGCCGCACTGCGGCGCGCAATTCCTCCAAGCCGGTGAAAAACCAAGCGGCGGCCGCTGCGCAGCAGACGCTTCCGAGGGTGATGGTCAGGCTGGCACCGACCTGCTCGGACAGGCTCCCCATGAGCAGACTGCCGAATGGGGCCATGCCGATCACGGCCATCATGTAGAAGCTCATGACCCGCCCGCGCCGCTCGTCCTCGACGATCGTCTGCAGGATCGTGTTGCTCGCCGCCATCTGGATCATGAGGCCTCCGCCGCCGGCGAAGAGAAAGACGAGCGAAGCCCAGATCGTGCGCGACCAGGCAAAGCCGAGGAGGGCCAGGGCGAAAACCCCCGCGGCGCAGGGGATGACCAGTCCGAGCCCGAGGACGCTCCGGCGGGCGGCGAGCCACGCGGCGCCGGCGAACGCCCCCGCACCGGAAGCACCCATGAGCAAGCCGAGGGTGTGGGCATCGCCCTGGAGAATGCTGCGGGCAAAGACCGGCATGAGGGTGAGGTAAGGTGCACCGAGCAGGCTGACCACGGCGAGCAGACTGATGATGCGACGGATCGGTCCGGGGCGAGCGACGGTGCGCCATCCGTCGAGAAAATCCGCCCTCAGCCCACGTGGCCCGGCCGGCGCGACGGGCGGCCGGGTGTTCATCAACACGAAGGCGCCGATGACGGCAAGGAAGCTGCATCCGTCGAGAAAGAAGCACCAACCTTCGCCGACCGCAGCGATGACCATGGCCCCAAGGGTGGGGCCGATGAGACGGGCGGCATTGAACATCGAAGAGTTGAGGGCAATGGCGTTGCCCAGATCCCCGCGGTCTTCGATCATGTGCACGAGGAAGGCCTGTCGGATGGGAATGTCGATGGCGGTGATGACGCCTTGGAGGAGGTTGAGGGCGATAAGTGCGCTGATGGTCGGCTGCCCGCCAAGGGTGAGTGCCGCGAGGGCGAATGATTGCAGCATCGAAAGCGACTGCAGGATGATCAAGGCGCGCCGCTGGTCCACCCGATCAGCGAGCAGTCCGGCGAAAGGCCCGAGGAGTAGGGCAGGGATTTGTCCGGCGAAGGTGACGACCCCGAGCAGGAGGGGCGACCCGGTCAGCCGGTAGACCAGCCAGCCCGTGGCGATGATGGTCATCCACGTCCCGCAGAGCGAGATCAACTGGCCGGCAAAGAAGAGGCGGTAATTGCGGTGGCGCAGCGCGCGCACCATGAAGGCCAGCCGTCGGCTGAGCGGGGCGAGGGAAAACGTCATCGGCAGAAAACCGGAAACGCCGCCGGACTCCCGGGCGGGGATGCGGGCGGAGCGGCTAGCAGCCTGTCGGACTTGTCCAAGCTGGTAGAGTGTGGGGATGGCTGCCCGATTTGTTCTCGTTGATCATGACACGCCGCTCTTGTTACCGCCGGACCTGAGGGACTGGGTTCCGGCGGAGCATCTGGTCCATTTTG
>JBGSSV010000197.1:0-4931 GCA_041736875.1 Chthoniobacterales bacterium
GTGCGGTTCCACACGGCCAGCGTGAAGCCGGCGGCGTGGAGCCGCGCGGCTACGCGCGAGCCGATGAGACCTAGGCCAAGGACCCCGGCGGACAGGCTAGCTGTCGGCTTTGGGCTTGGCACCGGGATCCGCCGCGGCGGGCTCGGCGGCGGGCAGCTTGTTCTCGACTTTAGCGTCGGCGCGGACGCTGTCGATGACTCCACGGACGGCATCGCGACGTTTGCCGCCTTCGAGGTAGCCGCCGATCTGGGTTTTCACCTCTTCGAAGGGCATCGTGCCGGAGTCCTTCTTGTCGGTCACCTTGATGACGTGCCAGCCGAACTTGGTCTTGACCGGCTCCTTGCTGATGTCGCCTTTTTTCATGGCGAACGCAGCGGCGGAGAACTCGGGAACCATGCGGTCTTTGGGGAAGAAGTTGAGGTCGCCTCCGGATTCCTTGGCGCCGGGTTCCTCGGACAACTCCTTGGCCACGACGGTGAAGTCTTCTTTCTTGGTCGTGACGCGATCCAAGGCGGCCTGGGCGGCCTTTTTCTTCTCGGCGACAACGTCATCCGAGGCGCCCTCGGGCACGAGGATGAGGATGTGACTGGCCCGGACGAGCTCGGGGTGCTCGAACTCCTTCTTGTTCTCGTCGTAGAACTTCTTGATGTCGGCGTCGGAGACCTTGCCCTTGTCGCCGAGTTGGGACTCCATCCACTTCTGCTGTTGCATCATTTTCTTGATGCTGTCGCGGAAGGTGGCGTCGGTTTCGCCGGCCTTGGTCATCTCGGCCTTGAAGGTGGCTTCGTCGGGGAACTGTTTCTTCACCCGGCCGATTTCTGCTTCGAGGTCCTCGTCCTTGATTTCAATCGAGGAGGCCTTGCGGGAGATGAGTTTGTCGACAATGAGCTCGTCGAGGATCTCGCGGTAGCCGGCCATTTTCTGGTCGGGGGTGAGGTCGTCCGGGTTGATGCCGGAGGAGGCGAGGGCGGTGTTGAAGGTTTCCTGCAGGTCGGCCCGGGAAATTTTTTCGCCTTCGACGATCGCGACGGGATCAGGCAGTTCGGTGGCTTCGGGCTTGGCTGCTGGTTTGTCTTTTTGAGCCAGGACGGTCAGCGGGAAAACGGCCGTGAGGGCCAGAAGGCCGGCGAGCCGGCGGGGTGTGAATTTCATAAGAGCCGGAAATAGTTGCACGCCGGGGCTCCCTCCGCCAGCGGTTTTTGCGCGGGTGGCTAAGGAATCGTCGTGACGAGCAGAGAGACCGCGCTCTCCTCCGGAGCCAACAGAGGAGGCTCCGTGGCTGGGACGAGGAGGAAATCCCCGGGGCCGAACGTCTGGCCGCCGCAGGCGGCCCGGCCTTCGAGGATGGTGACGATGGCAAAGTCGCCGGAGGGCGCGACCGGGGCGGGGGCGGTCAGGCGGCGTTTCTCGACCCGGAAGTGCTCGCAGGCGGCGACGACTCCGGCCTCCGTATGATCGAGGGGCGGGGCGAAGTCGTCGAAATCGATCGAGAGCAGCGACTCCTCGAGATGGAGGTCGCGGGGCCGGCCATCGAGCCCGGTGCGGTTCCAGTCGAAGACGCGGTAGGTCGTGTCGCTGTTCTGCTGGATTTCCACGATGAGGTTGCCCTCGCCGATGGCGTGGAGGCGTCCGCTCGGAATGAAGATGCTGTCGCCCGTGCGGGTGGGCAGAACATGCAGGCACTCTTCGACCCGGCCGTCGCGCAGCAAGTTGGCGAAAACTTCGCGCGTCGTGCCGGCCTTGAGTCCGGCGTAAATGCGGCTCCCCGGCTCAGCGGCGAGAAAATACCACATCTCCGTTTTCGGCTCGCCGCGGAGGCTCGGGGCCACGGCGGCGGGCGGATGGACCTGCACGGAGAGGCGGTCGCGGGCGTCGAGGAGCTTGCAGAGCAGGGGAAAACGCGGACCGGCTGGCGCGTGGCGCGGGCCGAAAATTTCCGCGCGGTGGTTCGTCCAGAGCTCATGGAGCGTTTTCCCGTCGAGCGGGCCGCCGGTCACGATGCTCTGGGCTTCCTCGCGGTCGACCATCTCCCAAGCTTCGCCCACCGGTTGCTCGCCAGGCAGAGGACGTCCGAGGCGCGCGGCCAGTTCGCGTCCGCCCCAGACGCGTTCCATGTAAAGCGGGGCGAATTTCATCGGGTTCATTTTTCGGCAAGGTAGAGGGAAACGATGCCGGCGGCGAGCGGTTCGGCCCGGGCGGTGCGGAATCCATGGTCGGTGATCAGCCGGCACATGGCCGGGCCGGAAGGGAAGGCCTCGATGGATTCCCCGAGGTATTCGTAGCCGGCGCGCTGGCCGGTGACGAACCCGGCGACCAGGGGCAGCACGCGGTGCAGGTAAAGCCGGTAAAGCCCGGCCAGTGGCGGGGGCGGCAGGGAAAAATCCAAAATCAAGAGGTGCCCCCCGGGGGTCAGGACGCGGGCCATTTCCCGCAGTCCGTCCGGCCACGAGGCCATATTGCGCAGGCCGAAGGCCACCGTGACTGCATCGAAAGACCCGTCAGCCAGTGGCAGCTTGGTGCCGTCGGCCGCGAGAAGAGGACGCAGGCCCTTGTCTGCCGCGACTTTGAGCATGGGCAGGCAGAAGTCGGCCCCGACCATGCGGGCGGACGGAACGGCCCGGCGGATGGCGAGGGCGAGGTCGCCGCTGCCGGTGGCGAGGTCGAGGACGGATTGCGGTTGCCATGACGCGACCAGTCGGGCGGCGCGGGCGCGCCAGAGAAAATCGAGACCACCCGAGAGCAAGTGGTTGGCGAAGTCGTAGCGGGCGGCGATCGCGCTGAAGATGCCGCGGACCTTGGCGGGGTTTTGCATGGCAGAAGTGCTCACGAGAGGACTCGAACCTCCACGGGTCTCCCCATGCGCTTCTGAGACGCACGCGTCTGCCAGTTCCGCCACGTGAGCAGCTAGAGCCGGGTAAAATGCACGCCGCGAGCCTGCTTGTCCATCGGGAACTGCGGAGTGGCGACTTGTCATGAGCCCGGTGCTGGGCAATGTTGCCCGCTTCATGAAGAAATCCGGTTGCGCCCTCCTGGCGATTTTCCTCGCGCTCTGCGCCAGCGTCTTTTTCAACTTCCTGCTTCTGGCTTGGGTCGGCGCCGAGGGAGCCGAGAGTATGGCAACGAGCCGCTTCACCGCGCCGCGGCTGGAGGAGCGCCTGGTTGAAGCGGGCGAGGGCGACGCGGGCAAAATCGTCGTCGTCCCGGTCCAGGGGGTCATTCAGACCGACGACAGCAGCGAGTGGGGCCTCTCCATGGTGGACCAAATCAAGGAGTCGCTCCGCGCGGCGGCGGACGACGATGACGTCAAGGCCGTGGTCTTGGCGGTCGACTCGCCGGGGGGCGAGGTGACGGCCTCGGATATCATTTACAACGAGGTCCTCCGGGTGCGTGAGCGCAAGCCCGTGGTTGTGGCCATGAGTTCGCTCGCGGCCTCCGGCGCCTACTACATCGCCTGCGGTTCCAATTGGATCGTGGCCAACGAGACGACCTTCACCGGGAGCATCGGGGTGATCATCCAGTCGCTCAACTACGAGCAACTCTTCGACAAGGTCGGCCTCGATTCGGTCGTCTTCAAAAGCGGCAAGTTCAAGGACATGCTCAGCGGTTCGCGGCCCATGACGCCCGATGAGCAGGCCTACGTCGAGGGCATGGTTCAGCAGGTTTACACGCGGTTCCTCGACATTGTCGCGGGGGCGCGCAACCTTCCCGCCGACCAATTGCGCGCCGGGCTGGCCGACGGCCGCATTCTCACCGGCCGGGACGCGAAGGAGGCCGGGTTGGTGGATCAACTCGGCTACATCGAGGACGCCTTCGCCAAGGCGCGCGAGTTGGGCGAGGCCCCGGGTGCGGAGGTTCTCCGCTATGAGCCGGCGCTGAACTTCTCCCGACTGTTCCACCTCTTCGGGGCGCAGACTCAGTCGGCCATGAAGGTGCAGGTCGGGCCGGCCCCGGTCTTCCAACTCCAGCCGGGCCGGGCGTATCTGCTGCCGGAATTCTACGCGTGGTGAGCGGCCTGTCGTTCTGGGTGGGCTTTGCCTTTCTGGTCGCTCTCACCGCAGCGGGTCTGCGTTATTATTTGCCTCTGGCCCGCGCGGTGCTGGTTCAGGGGCGCGGGCTGGTTGGCGTGGAATGGGTGGGCCGGATCGATGCCGTTCTCGCGCTCGCGCTTGCGGCTTGGTTCCTGCTCCTCGGTCGGCAGGCGCTGCTGGCCGGAGGCGAGGCCAAGCTCGACTTCCAAGATGTGGTGACCGGCGCCTTTCTTTACGCGGGGATCGTTCTCTTTCTTCTCGGCGTTTGGTTCTACCGCAACCTCGCGCCGGCGCGCATTTTCGGGTTCGGCCCGGTCGGTTTCGGGCGCGCCCTCGGGCCGGCACTGCTCGGGCTGGCTGCGGCTTACCCTTTGCTCATGCTTGTGCAGGCCATGGTTTACGGCGGAGCCCACGGATCGACCGGCCCGCAGGAGGTGGTGGAGTTCCTCCGCCACGCTGACTCTCCGCGCGACCGCATCGCTGTCATGATCATGGCCGTGGTGGTCGCCCCCGTGGCCGAGGAAATCATCTTCCGGGGTTTCCTTTATCCCGTGGCGAAGAAATACCTCGGCGTGGTCGCCGCCGTCGCCGGCACGAGTCTGCTTTTTGCCGTGCTCCACGGGCACCTGCCGTCGGTGCCCGCGCTCTGCGCGCTCGCCGTCTGCCTGGCCCTTTGCTACGAGAAAAGCGGCACTCTGCTCGTGCCCATGATCATGCATGCGGTCTTCAACGCGGTCTCGGTCGCCGCCATCATCTACTTCACATGAGCACCCGGTCCCGCAGCGGCGAGGATGCGGTCATTGCGCGCCTCGCCCGCCAGCTCCGCCGCCCCGGCCCGGAGGTTCTCGCGGGAATCGGCGATGACTGTGCCGTGGTGCGCGGGGCCGCGCGCGGCCGCCTGCT
>JBGSSV010000218.1:0-10141 GCA_041736875.1 Chthoniobacterales bacterium
CTGCGGGGTGGCCTGTGCCGTGGATGCGCTGGCCTCGTCGGTCGCGGCCGCCGGCGTGGCCCCGCCAGCCGCATTCACCGGGACTGGCTCGGCCTGGAGGGTGAAATACTTTTTCTTCAACGGATCGAAGTAGGAGAACTCGGCGCCGGGCGTGGCCGTCTGGTCGGTGCGGGCCACCATGCTGATCTCGAAGGTTTTCTTCCCGCCATAGCCGATGGTGTCCGCCCCCTTGAAACTTTCCTTCGGCGCGTAGGTGCGCCAGCCGTCCGCCCCGGTCAGCACCGGCGGCGTGATGGCATCAAAGTTCCCCCGCCCCTCGACCGCCAGCTTGAGGCTGACGGGCTCACCGGCCTTGGCTGTCTTGGGACTTGCACTGGCGGACAAAGTGAACTGGCCGATCGCGCCGCCGAAACTCTCCGGACGTCCCTCCTTGGGCAGCGGCAGCACGTCGAGTTGCCGCGCACTCGTGCGGGCCTCGATGTTCTCCGCCCGGCCGAAGCCCGGCATGTTCTGGAAAAACTGATCGAAGAACGGATCGATCCCCTGCGGCGCGGCAGCCACCATCATCCGTCCCTCCATCACCGCCGCCGGAATTTCGATCTGCCCAGTCTTGACCGGAGTGATCGCGCTGCGAAACGTGACGACATTGTAGGGCGTGTCGTCGATGTATTGCTCGGTCTGCTCGGGCTCGCTCAGGGGTGCCGCGGTGAAGCCGTCGCCGGCAAAAATCGGGCGTTGCAGATTGTCGAACTGCGCGTCGGCCCGGAAATAGAACCGCAACTCGATGGGCACGACCTCGCCGACGAAGGCGGACTTGGCCCCCATGATGATCTCGCCGTAATACGCGGAGGCCTCGCCGCCGCGCGAACGGGGCGCGGCACCGCCCTGAGGACGTTGGGGTCTCGGTGGCGGCACGACCTGCTGCGCGGTGCCCGCGCCCGGCGGCGGCGCGAAACCGCCACTGCCGGTCACCCGGAGATTCACCGAGTCGGTCCGCACCTGCTCCCCTCCCGTCTGCACGGCGAAACTCGGAATGGTGAAATCCCCCGGGCGGTTGGCGATGACGGTGTAAGCGTAGATCAGGCTCGAGGTGGTCTGGAAATTGACCATCTCCACCCGCCGGGAGGTGCCGGTCAGGCGGATGTCCAGACCGTCAACCATGAGCGAGCGCGGCATGTCCTTCGGCGGCTCGGTGTTGATGAAAACGTATTGCAACTGCACGGGCGCGCCGACCGGTGCGGCCGGCGAGCTGAGCACGGTCTGGACCGCGGCGCGGGCCGGGGTCGCCGCAGCCAACAGGGCCAGAAAAGCGAGGACTGAGAACGTCCGGAATTTGTTCATCGAAGCATGCATCCTACCAGTCCCTTGAGACATCCTGAAAGTTTTGCCGTTCGAGCAGGTTCACTTGCTCCTCCTCGCTCTGCAACGAGCGGAGGAGCGCGCGCGCCTGGGCAGCGTTCATCTTGCCGTCCTCCTCGGGCTCGGCCTCGACCGCAGCGGCCTGCTGTTCTTGCCCTCCGGCGGCGGCCGCCGCTTCCTGGGCGGCGCGCAATTCGCCGGCCTTCTTTTCGCCTGATTGCTGCGGCACGGGCTCGGGCTTGTCACCCGGCGAACCTTGCTGCGGACGGCCCTGGCCGGACGGCGACCCGTCATTGCGCGGCTCGCCCTGGTTGCCCTCGCCTTGCTGAGGTTCGCCTTCGTTGCCCTGGCCCTTTTGCTCATCTTTTTGGCCCGGCTCTTGGGACGGGTCCTTCGCTTCACCCTCGCCGCGATCCTGGGGTTCTTTGCCTTTCTCGCCTTCGTCCTTCTTTTCGTCGCCGGGGCCTTTCTGCTCATCCTTCTTGTCCCCGCCGGCCTGGTTTTGTTCCTCCTTGTCGCCGCCCGCACCCTCCTGCTTTTTGTCTTCGGGTGATTGGCCTTGCTTGTCCTGTTGATCGTTGCCGCCATCAGCGGACGGCTGGTCCTTTTTGTCCTGGCCGCCCTGCTGCTGGTCCTTTTGGTCGCCCGAGGATTGCTCTTTCTTGTCCTGCTCCCCACCGCCCTGCTGCTGCTGGTCCTTCTTGTCCTGCCCGCCTTGCTGTTGGTCCTTTTTGTCCTGACCACCCTGCTGCTCGTCCTTCTTGTCGTCGCCGCCTTTTTGCTGGTCCTGTTTTTGGTCCTGCTTCTGGTCGTCCTTCTTCTCGTCTTTTTTGTCGTCCTTCTTTTGCTCCTCTTCTTTTTTCTGCTCCTCTTCGAGTTGCTTGAGCAATTCCTCGACCCGGGCCTTGTTTTCCTTGGCCTCGGTGTAATCCGGACGTGTTTTCAAGGCTGCGTCATACTTGGCGATGGCATCTTTCCAATCGGTCTTGGTCTTTTCCTTGTCCTGCTGCCCCTCGCCCTGGCGGAACAGCGTGTTGGCCAAATTGAACTCCGCGGCCGAGCGCAGGGCTGGATCCGCGGCCAGCATGGCGCGGGAGAAATACTCGGAGGCCTTGCCGTAGTCCTTGAGTTGATAGGCGGCGGCACCGGCGTTGAGTTGGAGATTGGGTGAGGCCGGTTCGCTTTGCAGCCGTTCCTCGAAAGCCTTCTGCGCCCCCTCGTAATCGCCCGCGTCGTAGGCGGTGAGACCCGCCGGGGCCGACCAGGCCGAGGGGAGGGCCGCAAACCAAAGGGCCGCAGCCACCGGGGTCACGGAACGGCGACGGCGTTCGCCAACGAGGGCCTGCAGCGCGAGCAGGAGAAGCGCGGCCCCGAGCGGCCATTGGTAGCGTTCAATCGGGCTGCGCGAGCTGTTGGTCGTGATGTCCGCCTCGGCCAACTTGCCGATCCCATCGGTGGCCAGCCGCTGCGCCGCGCTCTCGTCCAGCGGCGTGTAGAATCCGCCCGTGACCTCGGCGATCTGCGTCATGCGCGCGGCATCCAACCGCGACTGCACGACCTTGCCGCCGGCGTCGCGGACAAAATCACCGCCCCCGAGGGGAATTTCTGATCCCTCGGCCGAACCCACACCCACCGTGAAGATGCGGATGCCATTGGCCGCCGCCTGCCTGGCGGCGGCCAGACCATCGGCGTCGAGTTCCTCGCCGTCCGAAATGATGATGAGTGCACGCGAGAAGCCCTCGGCTTTGCCGAAGGCCTCCTCGGCCATGCGGATGGCCGCCGCGATGTTGGTGCCGCCCTTGGGAATGACGGTCGTGTCCATTTCATCGAGCGCGGCCAACACCGCCCCGTGATCGAGGGTCAGCGGGGCTTGCAGGAAGGCCGACCCGGCGAAGGCGACGAGGCCGACCCGGTCGGCCCCGAGCTCACCGATCAAATCCTCGGCCAGCAACTTGGACCGCTCGAGGCGCGAGGGAGCGACATCAGGTGCGAGCATCGAACGCGAGACGTCCATGGCGATGACCACATCGCGTCCGCGGTGCGGCACCTCGAGCGTGTCGTAGCCGAGACGCGGCCCCGCGATGGTGACAATGAGCAGGCCGAGGGCGAGGAAGACGCAGCCCCCGCGGAACCAGCGGCGCCCCGGGCTGGTGTTGCCTGCGAGCACGGCGCGCAACTTGGGCGCGACAATGCGGCCGATCAACGCCCGGCGCCGGCGCTCCGCCCACCAATAGAGCGCGACGACCAGCGGCAAGAGCCACAGGAAGTGCAGCAACTCGGGCCGGGCAAAAGTCAGGGCAGACGTCTCCATATCGTTTGTCCGAGAAAAGTTTCCGACGCGAGCAGCACCGTGCCGACGAGGACGAACCAGGGGAACAGATCCCGGTATTGCGCGACCTTCTGCACCTCGACGCGAGATTTTTCCAGCTCGTCGATCTCGCTGAAAATCTGCTGCAACGACTGCGTGTCGGTCGCGCGGAAGTAAGATCCGCCGGTCATGCCCGCGATGTTCTTGAGACTCTCCTCGTCGAATTCCACGGGAATCTCGCGGTAGACCGTGCGACCGAATTGGTCGACGAATGGAAATGGCGCATTGCCCCGCGTGCCCGAGCCGATGGTGTAGACCTTGATTCCCAGAGCCTTGGCTGCCTCGGCCGCGGTCAAGGGCGTAACACGCCCCATGTTGTTGTCCCCGTCGGTCAAAAGCACCACGAGCTTCGACTTGGCCTCTTTGTCTTTCAGCCGGTTCGAGGCGGCGGCCAAAGCCGAGCCGATCGCCGTGCCGTCCTCGACCAGGCCGATGCGGGTGCGGTCGAGATTCTGGATGAGCCAATCATGGTCGAGAGTCAGCGGGCTGACCAGGTAGGGCCGGCCGGCAAAAGCCACGATGCCGATGCGGTCATTCGGGCGCTCGGCGATGAACTGCTCGGTCACGCGCTTGACCGCCTCGAGCCGGTTGGCCCGCTGGCCGCCGATGGTGAAATCCTCGGCCAGCATCGAGCGCGACACGTCGATGACGAGCATGATGTCGACACCGCTGGCCTGCGTGCGGGTGATCGTCTTGCCGAGTTGCGGACGGGCCAGGGCCAGAATGAGGCAGGCAAGGGCGAGGTAGAGCAGACCGGTGAGGAAATCCCCCGCGCGCGAGCGGCGGCGGGCCCCGATCTTCGACACTGTCTTGGTCGTGGAGAAAAGCACGCCCGGCGTGCCGCCGAACTTGCCCTTGAGCCAGGCGAGCAGCGGAATGAGGAGCAGCAGCCAGAGGAACTTCGGCTGGGCGAAGGCCAGAGCGGAAAAATCAGGCAGCGACGGCATCGGCCACATCTCCTTTCACCAGGTCCTCGGCCAGCGCCGCCAGCCCCGTGTTGTCCGCCCCCGTCGCCTCCGCCCGGGCAAATTTGCTCATGTCCGCCTTGTCGAGAAAGCGGGTCAGGCGCGCCAGCCGGTCGGCATCGAAGACCCCGCTCCCCCGCGCAGTTTGCAGAAACTCATAGGACGTCTGCGTCGTGGCCGGCAGCCGGTGCTCGGTGCCGAGGAAACGGCGCAGGATGTCGCAAACCTCGATGCTGAATTCATACGGCGGCGCCTCGGGCGCCGCAGCCAGCGCGCGCTCAAGGGCGGCCAGCGCCTTCTCCCGCGGGGTCAGCGGACGCCGGTTGACCCGCCGCCGCCAGGCCACGAAGGCCCAAAGGGCAAGCCCGAGCAGAACCATGAGGGCGACGCCGGCGGCGATCATGACCGGCAGCGGGTAGGGCAGATACCAGACCGGGCCGGCAATTTCGTGCGGCAGCAGATTGGCTGGAGCGTCGGCGGGAGGCATGGTTTAGGAGCTCAGTTGCCGCTGCTCGCGGCGGGCGAAAAAGCCGCGCAGGACATGGAGATAATCCTCGTTGGTCCGCAGCGGGATCATGTCGATGCCGAGCTTGCGGAACTCCTGATCGACCGATTTCTTCCGCTTCTCCTCCAGGGCAAGGTAAGCCCCGCGGAGGGCGCGGCTCGAGGTGTTGACGTCAATCTGCTCGCCCGTCTCGGGGTCTTCCAGGGTGACGAGGCCGACATCGGGCAGATCTTCCTCACCCGGATCAACCACCGGGATGGAGATCAAGTCATGACGCCGGGCCGTCACGGCCAAGGGACGCGAGTAGCCCTCGTCGAGGAAATCGGAGATGAGAAAAACAACCGCCCGTCGGGTGACCACCTTGTTGAGATACTCCAACGCGCCAGTCAGGTTGGTGCCGCGGTGCTTGGGCCGGAAGTAGAGCATTTCGCGGATGAGCCGCAGCGTGTGAAGTCGGCCTTTTTTCGGATGGATGAACAGCTCCACCTCGTCGGTGAAGAGCAGGAGGCCGACCTTGTCGTTGTTCTGGATGGCGCTGAAGGCGAGGATCGAGGCCACTTCGGCGGCCAGTTCGCGTTTGCTCGAGGAAACGCTGCCGAAGTCGCCCGAGGCGCTGACATCGACGACGAGCATGACGGTGAGCTCGCGTTCCTCGGTGAACTTCTTGACGAAGGGGGCGTTCATCCGCGCGGTCACGTTCCAGTCGATCGAACGGATTTCATCGCCCGGCGTGTATTCGCGCACCTCCTCGAAATTCATCCCGCGGCCCTTGAACACGCTGTGGTAGGACCCAGCGAACATCGAGTCGACCAAGCGGCGCGTGTGCAGCTCGAGGCGGCGGATCTTTTTGAGAATTTCGCGTGTGTCTTGCATGGGTGGGGAGTGTTCAGTTCTCAGCCCGGGGCAATGGATCCGCGGAGTCCCCGCTCCGCTAAACACGCTGCCACTGAAACACTGAAAACTTTCTTACGGCACCGGCAGCCCGGCGAAGATCTGCTCGATGATCATCTCGCTGGTCATTTCCTCCGCCTCGGCCTCGTAACTCACGGCGATGCGGTGGCGCAGGACGTCCGGCCCGATCGACTTCACATCCTGCGGCGTGACGTAGCCGCGGCCGTTGAGGAAGGCGTGGGCCTTGGCCGCGAGCGTGAGGTAGATCGTCGCGCGCGGCGAGGCGCCGTAGCGGATCATCCCGTCGAGCTTGAGCCCGTGCGAGGCCGGCTGGCGGCTGGCCCACACGATGTCCACGATGTAGTCCTTGACCCGGTCGTCCACGTAGATCTCGTTGACCAGCGCGCGCGACGCGATGATTTCCTCGGGGCGGACGAGGGTGTTGACTTCGAGCTTCGGGGCGGAGGTCGACATGGCGTCGAGGATCGAGCGCTCCTCGGTGCGGGTCGGGTAACCGACATGGACCTTGAACATGAAGCGGTCCAGCTGGGCCTCGGGCAATTGGTAGGTGCCTTCCTGTTCGAGCGGGTTCTGGGTCGCGAGGACGAGAAACGGATCGGGCAGTTTGTAGGTTTTGTCGCTGATCGTGACCTGCCGTTCCTGCATGGCCTCGAGCAAGGCGCTCTGGACCTTGGCCGGCGCACGGTTGATTTCGTCGGCGAGGATGAGGTTGGAAAAGATCGGCCCGAGCTTGGTCGTGAACTCGCCGTCCCGCGGATTGTAGATGAGCGTGCCGATGAGGTCGGCCGGCAGCAGGTCCGGGGTGAATTGCAAACGCTGAAACCCGGTGTGCAAACAGGAGGCGAGGGTCCGCACCGTGAGGGTTTTGGCCAGGCCGGGCACGCCCTCGAGAAGGACGTGGCCGTTGGTCAGGAGGCCCATGATCAGCCGCTCGACCAGCAGTTTCTGCCCCACCACCACCTTGCCCACCTCGGAAAACAGCGGCTGCACCCACTGGCTGCTGCGCTGCACCTGCTCATTCAATTCGTGTGTTGTATGACTCATAAAGACCTTTGCCTGGATTCGGCATCTCCACGGATGCCAAGGAGAGGAGACAACGGCGGGCGTCGCGCGTTCGATCTCCGCCCGGGATCACGGGGTGGGAATGACGTAGTAATCGTCACCCACCTTGACTTCCTCGTAAACCGTGCGGTCGACCCAGACATTGAAAACGCGGGCGCCGTCGGGCGTCTCGACCTTGAGGAGAAACTCGCCGGCAACCTCCGAACTTTGCAGGCCTCCGCGCCCGACCGTGATCTCGCGGGACGGCTCGGGGGTGAATTCCTTGGCGATGATCTGTCCGGTGAAGGCCCCGCTGCTTTGCATCGTGCGGTTGAGGGACATGGTGGCCAGGACGATGGCCCCCAGCACGACAACGGCGATGAGAACGCCGGTCCACAGGAGGCGGCGGCGGTTCGGATCCCGGTAGACTTGCGGTGCCATGGAGAAAATCTACGCCCTGCTCCCGCCCGCCGCACGCCGAAAGAGCCGCGCCTCCGCCTCGTCGGCCGCCCGCAAGGCCTCCTCGATTGTCGGCTTGAGCACGCAGAAGTGCCCCATCTTGCGCCCCGGCCGCACCCCGCTTTTGCCGTAGAGATGCAGCTTCACATCGGGGTCGGAGAGGAGCGAAGACCAGTCGGGCTCGCCCCCGGCCCATGCGTCGCCGAGGAGATTGACCATGACCACGGGCGAGAGCAAACGGGGCGACCCGAGGGGCAGGCCGCAGACCGCGCGCAGTTGCTGCTCGAACTGGCTGGTCACGCAGGCGTCGAAGCTGAAGTGGCCGGAGTTGTGCGGACGCGGGGCCAGTTCGTTGACCAGCAGGGAGCCGTCGCGGCGGACAAAAAATTCGACCGCCAGCAAACCGACCAGGTCGAGGGAGCGGACCAGCGAGGTGGCGATCCGCTGCGCCTCGCGAGCCGTGCTCTCGTCGATCCGCGCCGGCACGATCGACCGGGCGAGAATGTGGTTGCGGTGCACGTTTTCCGCTGGCGGAAAACACGCAACCTGGCCGTCCGCTCCCCGGGCGCAGACGACGGAAATCTCGCAGCGGTAATCCACCCACTCCTCCAGCACCGCCCGCGGGGCGCCGAGACGCTCCCACGCCTCCACCGCATCGGCCGCGCTCTGCAGTTTGGCCTGGCCTTTGCCGTCGTAGCCGAAATCCGCCGTCTTGAGCACACAGGGAAAACCGCCAGCCACCGCGGCCGCCACGGCCTCGGCCGCTGACGCGACGATTTTGTGTTCAGCGCAGGGCACGCCGAGGCGGACGAGAAATTCTTTTTCCCGTCCGCGGTTCTGGCAGATGTGGAGCACCTCCGGCCGCGGACGCACCGGGCGCAGGGCGGCCACGCATTCGAGCGAGGCCGAGGGAATATTCTCGAACTCGAAAGTCACGACATCGACGCCGCGGGCGAAGTCTTCCAACGCCGCAAGGTCGTCGTAGGCCGCGGTGACCTCGCGATCGCTCACCTGCCCGGCCGGACTGTCGGGCGTCGGCTCGACGGCATGCACGCGATAGCCAAGCCGCCGCGCCGCGATTCCAAACATCCGTCCGAGTTGTCCGCCGCCGAGCAGACCGACGGTGCCGCCCGGCAGGACCGGACGAAAACCTTCCGCCCCCGCGTGCCGCCCGCTAGTTTGTTCCTCGTTGTTCATGGATTACTTGGTGTATTTGCTCGTGCTCGGTCTGCTCTCGGTCCTGGGGCGGCTGCCCCTCGGCGTGGTTTTCCGCCTCGGGTCCGCCCTCGGTTTCGCCGCCTGGGTCATCCTGCCAAAATACCGGCGGTTGGCACGACACAACATGGAAATCGCCTTCGGGGCAACCATGAGCACAGCGGAAATCAACCGCCTGGTCGGCCGTCATTTCACCAACCTCGGCGCCAACCTGCTGAGTGCTCCGCGATTGGCCCGCCTGCCGGAGGAGGCGGTGCAAGCCCGCGTGGACCTCATCGGCCTTCCCCTGCTGCGCGAGGCCCTGGACCGCGGTCGGGGCGTGGTCATGGCCATCAACCACATCGGCAACTGGGAACTCTACGCACAGCTTATCGGCCGCATCCGCGATGTGCCGGTCGGCACCATTTTCCAGTCACAGCGCAACAAATACCTGAACCGGCTGATCGACCGTGACCGCCGGCGGCTCGGCTTGCAGACGTTCGACCGGCGCCGCGGCTACCTCGGGGCCGTCGGCCTGGTGCAAAGCGGCGGAGTGCTGGCCGTGCTGGTCGATCAGCACGCCGGCGAAGGCGGCATCTGGACGCCGCTCTTCCGCCGTCTGGCTTCCACCTCCCCGCTGGCCGCGATCATCGCGCAGAGCACCGGAGCGCCGCTCATCTCGGTCTCGATCCACACGACCGGCGTGGCGCGCTGGCGCTGCGAGATCCTGCCCGCCTTCGAGCCGACCGGCCGGTCGGTCGAGGACCTCACGCTCGAACTCAATCGCATCCTCGAAAAGCAAATCAGCGGGTCTCCGCCCGACTGGTTCTGGGTGCACAACCGGTGGAAGACCCCGCACGCCTTCCTGCTCGGACACACCCGGCGCGGCATCCATGTGCCGCCCGACACACCGGCCGCGCAGCTGCAGCGCTTCCGCGTGCTCATCCGCTCGAGCAACTGGCTGGGCGATGCCGTGATGAGCATTCCGGCCGTCGAAGCCTGCAAAGGAGGCCGACCCGACCTGCACCTCACGCTTCTCTCCCCGGCCAAACTCGCCCCGCTCTGGCGGCGGGTCGCGGCGGTCGACGAAGTGATCGAAATCGCCTCCGGCGAAAACCCCTGGACGCTCGGCCGACGGGTGACGAAAAAATTCGACGCGGCCATTTTGTTTCCCAACTCACTGCGCTCCGCGCTGGAAGCCCGGGCCCTCGGGGTCCCGCGCATCGTCGGCTACCCCGGACACCACCGCCGCCGGCTCCTCGGGTCCGTCCCGACCTTCGCCCCCGAGGACGGCGGCCATCATGCCGACCGATACCTGCGCCTCGTGGGGCACTACGG
>JBGSSV010000011.1:0-26133 GCA_041736875.1 Chthoniobacterales bacterium
CCGCGGCCCAGTCCGCCCCGCAGCCGAGGAACCCGGGCAACGCAACGACCCGCGGTCTCATGACGAAGCGCGGCCCGGCCAGACACGCGCGATCAGGGTGAGCAGGTAGATGCCCATGGCCACCAGCACGATCGTCGCGCCCGTGGCCGTCGAGGCGTAGAAGGAAACAATCAGCCCGGCCACCCCGGCGACCAGGGCCACGACAACGGCCCAGCGGAAGTAGCCGGCCACATGACCTGAGAGATTGCGCGCGGCGGCTGCGGGCAGGATGAGGAGGGCGTTGATGACGAGGATGCCGATCCACGGGAGGCTGAAGGTCACCACGACCGCGAGCATGGCGGCGAAAAACAACTCGGCCGCCCCCGGGTTCCGCGCCCGGCTCCGCGCCAGCGCGGGGTTGGTGCTGGCCAGGAGGAGGCGGTTGAAGAAAAGGAAGAAGAGCCCGAGGACAATCACGGCGAGGATGGCCAGCCCGGCGATGTCCCCCGGGGCGACCCCGAGCATGTCGCCGATGAGAAAATTCGTGTAGCGCGCGAAGTCCCCGCCGCGCGAGAGAATGACGATGCCGAGCGACACGGTGAAGGCCATGACCAGACCGATCGCCGTGTCGGAGGACAACCCACCGCGCCGCCGCACCCACGTGATGGCGAGGGTGAGGAGCAGGGCGAAGCCGACCATGGACCAAAGCGGATTGGCCAGCCCGAGAATCACCCCGAGCGCGATGCCGGTGAAGGCGGCATGGCCGACCGCCTCGGAAAAAAAAGCCAGCCGGTTGGCCACCACGACCGTGCCGAGCGCGCCCAGCAGCGGCGAAATAAAGATCACCGCCAACAGGGCCAGCCGCATGAACTCATACTGCGCCCACTCGAAGGGCAACAGCGACACCGCACGGTGCCAGGGCTCGAGCCAGGCGCCGCTCATGACAGGGGATCAAGGGCGAAGGCCTCCCGCACCCGCGGGTCGCGCAGCACCTCGGCGGGGGGACCCTCGCAGACAATGCGGCGGTCGAGAAAAACCATCCGGTCGGAAAACCGCGCGAGCGTGGCCAGATCATGCGAGACGAGCAGAACGGCCAAGTCGTATTCGCGGCGCAAACGCGAAAGCAGCTCGTAAAATTGCTCGCGCCCGCTGTGATCGACCCCGGAGACGGGTTCGTCGAGCACGAGAAGGTTCGGCACCGGGGTGAGGGCCAGTCCGAGGAGCACGCGCTGGAGTTCGCCGCCCGAGAGCGTCCCGAGCCGGCGGTGGAGCAGATGCTCCGCCGATGTGCGGACCAGCCCCTCGCGGGCCGCCGTTTGGACCGTGTGCGAAACCCCGAGGCAGGCCGGGCGGACGGTCAGGGACGCGGCGAAAAGGTCGAGCACGCTGATCGGCGCATCCGGGTCGAAGCTGCTGTGCTGCGGCACGTAGCCGATGACCGGGCTGTCCGCCCGCCGCCGGGCCGCGTCGAGAAAGTGGATCTCGCCGGAATGGGCGATCTCGCCGAGCAGGCAGCGGACCAGCGTGGTCTTGCCCGCCCCGTTCTCCCCGATCACCGCGGTCAGTTCCCCGCAATGCAGATGCAGGTTGATCTCCTCCAACACGGCCGTGCCGCGGAAACTCACCCCGACATCGCGCAGGGTCGTGCAGCATTCGCCGCAGCGGTGCGGGGCAATCCCGTGGTGCGCGGGCGCGTTCTCGGCCGGGAGTTGCATGGGACCCCCACCCTACCAGCGCGCGGGGCCCGGCGGCAATCGACGCGTCATGGCAAAGCCGCGCGCAGCACGGTAAGGTTCTTCTCCATCGCCTGCCAATAGGCATCCTTCGCCGCCTCAGGATCCGCGGGCCCCGTGACCACGGGGTCGAGCTCGTAAACCTTGGCCCCGGACTCGCGGGCGATGACTTCCGCCGTCCGCGGCGAGAATTGCGGCTCGACGAAAATCGCTTTCACCCCCTGAGCCCTGACCAGATCGATGGTCTGGGCCAACTCCTGCGCGCTCGGCTCCGACCCCGGCTCATGCTCGATCACGCCCGCAATACGCAGGCCGAACTCGCGGCCGAAATAGGGAAACGCCTCGTGGAAGGTCACCACCGGCGTCCCGGCATACGGGGCCAGCTCGGCGTGCATTCTGGCCCCCAACTCGGCCAGACGCGCGTTGTAGCGTTCGGCGTTGGCCTGAAACTCCGCCGCGTGCGCGGGCGCGGCGGCGGCCAGCGCAGCCGCGATGTTTTCCACCTGACGCCGCGCCCCCTCCAAACTGACCCACACGTGCGGGTTGCCATCCAGCAGCGTGATGCCCTGGCTCACCTCGACGACCCGGAGGCGCGGAAGTTGTTGCGTGATCTTGCCGAGGAAGGATTCCATCCCCGCGCCGTTGGCCAGCAGGAGGTCCGCTTCGGACAAACTCCGCATCGCTCCGGGCGTGATTTGGTAGTCGTGCAGGCAGCCGACGTGCGGGCTGGCCAGATTCTCCACCTCGATCCCTTCGATCCCGCTGGTCACATTCAAGGTCGCCACATAGACCGGATAAAACGAGGTCACCACGCGCAAGGCCTCGGCTCGGACCGGCCAAAAAGCCAAAGCCGCGCACGCGACGACAAGCAGACGGACACCGCTGGCGCAGAGGGAAAAATGTCTGACTCTCATTTGATTCGCAAATAGTTCTTTATTATCATAAGCCAGAACATCCTGTCTGCCAAGAAGAAAATCCATTGCAATTGCTGGGAATTGAATGAGCTTATCAAGTGTCGGCCCTATCGCCGGCACACAACATAAAAAAATCCAAAGTGAACTACGCAACGAGACAAAGACAAGCCGTTCAGAAAACCCTTGAAGACGCCGCCCGGCCGCTGACCCCGGCGGAGATTTGGCAGATGGCCCGCGCCCTTTCCCCCGGACTGGGCATCGCCACGGTGTATCGCGCCCTACGCACCCTGATGGACATGGGTTCGGTCGAAGTGGTTGAAATTCCCGGAGCTCCGCCGCATTACGAGCGCAAGCACCCGCATCACCACCACCACTTTCTCTGCGAGGTTTGCCAAAAGGTTTACGAGGTCGAGGCCTGCACGTCCGGAATCGACCAGTTGGCCCCGCAGGGTTTCACGGTCAAAAAGCATTCCTTGACGCTTTACGGCGTATGCCCCGAACCCGCCTGCGTGGCCGGAGCAGCCCCCGTGCCGACGGTCTGAGCGCCCTCGACATTGCTCCTCAGAGCACTTCATCCTCCGGGGTGAAGTGCTTTTTTGTGCGCGGGCCCCGACGGCTCCGCGCTTTCACCCTGCCCGAACTGCTGGCCGCGGTCGCCCTGCTCGCCATTCTGGCCGCCATCGCCGCGTCCGCCTGGTCCGGGGCTGCAGCGCGGGCGGACCGCCTTGATGCGCTGGCCAAGATCCGGCTCATGGGCAACGCCGTCCTGCAATACTCGGCCGACCACAGCAATCTGCTGCCCCCGCTTTTTCCCGGACAGGTCTTGGAATACGAGGATGGACGGGGCGGACGGATCGTGACCGAGTGTGTCGCTTACCTCGGGATTGAGCGGCGTCCGGGCAAATATCTCGTCGAGTCCCTCCTGCCCCGGGCCTATGCGAAGCTGCGTGAGCCGTCAGACCGCAACACCATGCGCGTTTATGTGATGAACACCGCCGTGACCAACGAAACCGCGATCCTCACCCCCTTCGGCCGCGTGACCACCGGGGGACAGCCCCCGGTCGGCACCACCCCGCTCGCCGCCCTGGCGGGGGCGCCGGCGGATCAGCTTTGGATGATCAGCACCGCTGACCAGCTTCAGCCCAACGTCGCCACCGCCCCATGGAAAGCCAACACCCCGCCCACGCCCCCGCTGGGGGACGTCCGGGCGGTTTTTCGCTTCAACGGATCGGCCGGATGGGAGAAGCTGCCCACGCCATGAAAATTCTCCTTCTCCTGCTCATCGTGGCACAAACGGGCGTCGCGCAGGACGCGGTGACCTCCGCCGTTCATCGCTTTCGGGTGGAGACGGTTGTTGCCGGGCTCGATCATCCATGGGCGGTGGAGCAATTGCCGGACGGACGATTTCTCATCACGGAACGCGGGGGCAAGCTCTGGACCGTATCGGCCGATGGCGCCCAGCGGCAGGAAATCCGCGGCGTTCCGCCTGTTTGGGCTCAGGGCCAGGGCGGACTGCTCGACGTGACGCTCCATCCGAATTACGCGGAGAACGGTTGGATTTACCTCAGCTTTTCCGAACCGATCGGCGACGGCGCTCTCACCTCGGTCGTGCGGGCCAAGCTCGAAGGCGACAGCTTGACCAACCTCGAGACCATCTTCGAGCCGCCTGCGGCTGCGGCCACGAAAAAGGGCCAGCATTTCGGCTCTCGCATTGTCTTCGACGGACGCGGCCATGTCTTCTTCTCCCTCGGCGACCGCGGCGGCCCGACCAATCCGGAAAACCTCGCCCAAAGCCTGTCCAGCGTGACCGGAAAGATTCATCGCCTCTTCGATGACGGGCGCGTGCCCGAGGACAATCCCTTTGTCAAAACCCCCGATGCCATGCCCTCCATCTGGGCCTACGGCGTGCGCAACCCCCAAGGGCTCGTCTACGATGCCGGGGCCGACCGCCTCTGGGAGACCGAGCACGGGCCCCGCGGCGGCGACGAACTCAACAACATCCGCAAAGGCGCCAACTACGGCTGGCCGGTCGTCACCTACGGGATCAATTACAGCGGCACGCCCATTGCCAACGCCACCTCCCGGCCCGGCATGGAGGACCCCGTGGTCCAGTGGACGCCGGTCATCGCCGCCTCCGGACTCGATCTCTACCACGGCGACAAATTCCCCCGTTGGCACGGCAACCTCTTCGCCGGAGGCCTCGCCGGCAAAAAGCTCGTCCGCCTCCAACTCCAAGGCACCGCCGTGACCCGCCAGGAAGACCTGCTCGCCGGATCCGGCCGCATCCGCGACGTCCGTGCCTTCAACGACGGCTTCCTCTACGTCCTCTACGACGAACCCGGCCAACTCGTCCGCCTCGTCCCGGCCGATTAGCCTCGGGAGGGGGGTTGCGGGATGACCACGCCAAGCTCAGCAAGTTGCTGATTGTGAATTGTTAAGAGGCCAACCGTAGACCCCCGAATCCCCTTGCAAAGATTGGTTCTTCTCCAGGTTCACGCCTGATGCATTTTGTCTTTCTTGGTCAGCGTCGGGCACGAAAATTGCTTTTGGATTGTGCGCAATGACGGCAGCGATTTCTTAAGCTGGGGATCTAGCGGTGAGCGTGATCAGGTGCGGCAGCTTGGCTGCGGGCGGCAAAAAGCTGGATCGGCTGGTTGGTGCCTGATTCAGTTACCCAACTTCCTTATCGTTTATGCGGCTTAAACCCAGATTTGTGCTCTGCGTCGGCGCCTTGCTCGGCCTGAGCTCCTGCACGTTTCTGCCCAGTGCCGGACCCTCCGGGCACAAGATCAAAGCCCAGGCAGGCCGACCCACCGGAGACCCGTCGTATCCGCTGCTCCCGATCAACGATGAGGTGCTCGACGCCATCCGACAGTATTCGAAGGGCACGCCCTACCTTGCCTCGTCGGGGCGGCGTTCGGATGCCATGTTCGGGGCCCGCGGACTGGAGAATCTGTCCCGCCCGGGGTCGCCGACAATTGCCTTGGGCGACGTCATCAGCGTGGCGATTTACGAAACCGACTCGGCGTTGTTCGGTCCTTCGCTCGCCTCGGGGTCGATTGCGGTGAGTCCCATGACGGCTCTCCCGCCGCAAAACGTCGATCGCTCCGGCGAAATCTCAGTCCCGTTTCTGGGCCGGGTGCGCGTGCTCGGGCGAAGCACTGGCGAGGTGGAGAGTGAGATCCGCGAGGGACTGCGGATGAAGACGGCCGACCCGCAGGTTGTGGTCACGGTGGCCGAGCACAAGGGAGGCGATCTGGTCAGTGTGGCCGGGGACGTGAAATCTCCCGCCCGCATTCCGGTATCCCTGGCCGGAACCAGAGTCATTGACGCAATCGCCTCCGCCGGGGGGAGCCTTTCGGCGCCCTACGACACGATGGTTAGCCTGACGCGCGGTCGCAGCACGCGGTCGGACACCCTGCAGGAGGTTTACAACCAGCCGTCGAAAAACATCGAACTGCAGCCGGGCGACACCATCCTTTTGCGGCGCCGGGCCTTGAGCTTCATGACGTTCGGCGCGACCGGCAAGGTCGGCAACTTTCCCATCACGGTGGAGGATCTGAGTCTTTCGGATGCCGTGGCCGCATCGGGCGGGCCGGATGACATGGAAGCGAACCCGGCGACCATTTTCCTTTACCGCGAGGAACCGATCTCGATGCTCCAGGCGCTGGGCAAAACCAACCTACCGGCCACCGGAACGGTCTCCCCGGTGATCTACCAATTGGATCTGCATGACCCGAAGGGCTTCTTCTACGCGAAAAATTTCAACGTGCGCGACCGGGACCTGATTTATTACGCCCCAGCGGGAAGCGCCGGCCTGCTGAAATTCATGCGTCTGGTCAACACGCTGCTGGCCCCGGCGATGTCCGGCGTCGGCGTGGCCGGCTCAGCCAAGGTTTTGGGGACGCCCTGAGGAGAGCATCAGCCGAACCCGACTCTTCACCCGCTCCTCTTTCTCGCTCCATGCCCGTCACCTCTTCTCCGCAATCTCCGGATGGTCCGGCCCCAACCCAAGCTCCCGACGAGGGAGAGTTCCGGGCCGGTCCGCAGCCGGGCTCTTTCGAGGCGAAGGCCCGCCGTGTTTACGGCGCACTGGCTGGGCTGGGCTTGAAATTGGCCCGCGTTCTGCGTGAACGCGCGGAAGAGTTGGCCGCCTGGGCGCATTCCTCGCTGGAGCCGATCAGCCGGGGCCAAGCCCCGCCCCCCCTCCCTCCCCGCTTGGCTTTTCTCCGCCGCCACGCCTTTTTCCTCCTCACCGTCGCCCTGCCCACCCTGCTGGCCGCGTTCTACTTCCTGATTCTGGCCAGCAACATCTATGTGTCGGAGAGCCGCTTCGTCGTCCGCACGCCCAACAAGCAGACCAGCGGCGGCTTGAGCGGCATCCTGCAGGGGGCGGGCTTCAGCGGCCTCTCCAAGGCCCCCGAGGACGTGCACACCGTGAGCCAATACATCATGTCCCGTGACGCAGTGGGCATCCTTGATGAGCGGCTCGATTTGCGATCCACCTGGGGCAGTTGGCGGGTGGATTTTCTGCGACGGTTCGCCCCGTTTTTGACCGATGACAGCCGCGAGGCGCTCTTCGAATATTATCCCCGGCGGGTAAATGCCACGGTCGACCCGAGTTCGGGCATCACCACGCTGCGGGTCGAGGTCTTCTCCCCGGAGCAGGCCGTCCAGATCAATGGAATCCTCCTCGGTGAAGCTGAGCGCCTGGTCAACCTGCTGAACAACCGGGCGCGCGGCGACTTGATCAAATTCGCCGAGAACGAGGTCAAGGTTGCCGAGGACAAGGCCAAGGCCGCCGCCTCGGCCGTCTCCAATTACCGCAACTCCCAGTCGGTCGTGGATCCCGTCGAGCAAACCAAGCTCCACTACGAGCAGATCTCACGGCTGCAGGCCGAGCTGGTCAAGACGCAGGCCCAACTGACCCAGCTGAAGGTCTTTGCCCCGGACAGTCCGCATCCGCCCGCCCTGGAGCTCCGCGCCACCACGTTGGAAAGCGAGATCGCCAAGGAGACGGAGAAGATCACGGGCGGCGACAACTCCCTGGCCAGCAAGGCCGCGGAATACGAGCGCCTCGCCCTTGAGCGGGAGTTCGCCGACAAGCAACTCGCCTCGGCCCTCGTCTCCCTCGAGCTGGCCCGCAATGAGGCCCAACGTCAGCAGCTTTACCTCGAAACCGTGGCCAAGCCGAGCCTCCCGGACGGCCCCACATATCCCCGGCGGCTGCGAGGCATCCTCACCACCTTTGTGCTGGGCCTGGTGGCCTGGGGTATCGCCTCGATGCTGGTGGCCGGCGTGCGCGAGCACAAACTCTGAACCACCAAGACCGCCAAGTTTTTCTCCCGGGCTCTGGGCCTACGCGATTTTCAGCTGAACTCCTCTGATGCCCCAGTCCGCCACCAACCCAATGCCGCAGGGCGCGGCGCCGTGGCCCGGTGCCTCGCTGCTGGAATCCCTGCGCATCCAGCTGCGCGTGATCGGCGCGCTCCTCATGCGCGAAATCCTCACGCGCTACGGGCGGCACAACATCGGATTCCTCTGGCTGTTCGTGCAGCCGATGATCTTCGTCCTGATGATCACGTTGGTGTGGACCACCGTCCGGCTGCGCCATTTCGACCACATGTCCATTGTCGCGTTCGCCGTGACGGGTTACTCGAGCCTCATGCTCTGGCGCAACACAGCCAGCCGCTGCATGAACGCCGTCAATCCCAACAAGTCTCTCCTTTACCATCGCCAAGTCACCGTCCTCGATTTGTTCTTCGCCCGCATCATCCTGGAGGTGACCGCTGCGACCATGGCCTTCGTTTTTCTCGTCCTCATTTTCTGGCTGGTCTCGGCCATGCCCCTGCCCTCGGATCCGCTGCAAGTTTTCGTCGGGTGGGGGATGCTGGCTTGGTTCGGGTTGGGGCTCGCGCTGGTTGTCGGTGCCGCGGCACACCGCTTTCCGACCTTCGAAAAGGTCTGGCGCCCGGTCAGTTTCGTTTTGTTTCTGTGCTCTGGCGTAATGTTTCCGGTGGATTCCCTGCCGCCCCGGGCCATTGAGATCCTTCTTTGGCTCCCGATGGTCTCGGGCTTGGAATACCTGCGTGAGGGATATTTCGGCCCGGTGATCACCTTCCATTATGACATGCTCTACATGACGGGGGCCAATCTGGTCCTGACTATTGCCGGCCTTCTGGCCGTGCGGTCCATCACCCGGCATGGAGCCTTGGCTTAGCCGCATCCACTCCATTGAACGACCGATGATCATTGTCCAGAACGTCACCAAGCGCTACCCCGTGCGCGGCGGGTTGCGGACCGTTCTCAACGACGTGAATCTGCGGGTGGATCCCGGCGAAAAAGTGGGGATTCTCGGACGCAACGGTTCCGGCAAATCAACCTTGATCCGTCTCATCGGCGGGGTGGAGGCCCCCGATGCGGGAACGATCCACCGGGGCATGCGCGTCTCCTGGCCGCTCGCCTTGAGCGGCGCCTTCCAACCAGCCTTGACAGGACTCGACAACCTTCGCTTCATCTGCCGCATCTACGGAATCCCAATCGAGGACAAGATTCCCCGGGTGCAGGAGTTCTCCGAGCTCGGGCGCTACCTGTATGAGCCATGCAAAAATTATTCCTCGGGCATGCGCTCGCGTTTGGCTTTCGCTGTTTCCATGGCTGTTGATTTCGACTGCTACCTGATCGACGAAATCACCGCGGTGGGGGACGACCGTTTCCGGGAGCGGTGCCAAAAGGAGCTCTTCGAGAAACGCGCGGACCGGTCCTTCATCATTGTCTCCCACAGCCCGTCCTACATCCGCCAACGCTGCGACCGGACCGCGGTCCTGCTCAAGGGGCAACTTCACCACTTTTCCACCGTCGAGGAGGGTCTGTCCTTTTACCGGGAACACAGCGCGCAGGTCTGAAGACGCCGCGCGACCGCCCAAACCTCGAATCCTTTTTCCAAGTTTATGAAACCAGAGACTGTTTGTGTCATCGGCCTGGGCTACATCGGCCTGCCCACCGCGGCCATGTTTGCCGCCCGGGGCGTTCGGGTGTTTGGCGTCGACACCAATGAGCGCGTCGTTCACACCATCGCGAAAGGGGAAGTTCACATTGTCGAGCCGGAGCTGGACATGATCACCCATGCGGCGGTGACGAGTGGGATGCTTCGCCCGGTCTTTACCCCGCAGGCAGCGGACGCCTTTCTCATCGCCGTGCCCACGCCCTTCAAAGAAGACCACGTCCCCAATCTGGACTGTGTCGAAGCGGCGGCCCGGTCGATCGCGCCGGTGCTCAAGTCCGGGGACATCGTCATCTTGGAGTCGACCTCGCCGGTGGGAACCACGGAGAAGCTGGTCGGCTGGCTGGCTGGGGCGAGGCCCGACCTTCGCTTCCCCCGGCAGGGGGACACTTCTCCGGTCGATGTGCACGTCGCCTACTGCCCCGAGCGGGTGTTGCCGGGCCATGTCGTGCGCGAGCTTGTGCAGAACGACCGGGTCATCGGCGGGATCACGACGCAATGCGCGCGGCGGGCGGCGGACGTCTACCGGGTTTTTGTCGAGGGCGAGGTTCTGCTCACGGACGCCCGCACCGCGGAAATGTGCAAACTCACGGAGAACGCCTCGCGCGATGCGGCCATTGCCTTCGCCAACGAGCTTTCCATGGTCTGCGATCATCTCCAGATCGACGTCTGGGAACTCATCCGACTGGCCAACCACCACCCCCGCGTCAACATCATGCGCCCGGGAGCTGGCGTCGGGGGCCACTGTATCGCCGTCGATCCCTGGTTCATCGTGCACGGCGCCCCGGAGCAGTCCCGCCTGATCCGCACGGCCCGCGAGGTGAACAATGCCAAGCCTCTCTGGGTTGTGCGCCGCATCCTCGAGGCGCTCGGCCAGCACCAGAGTCAGAACGGCCCCAAGCCCCCTTGCGTCGCCCTCCTCGGCCTCGCCTTCAAACCAAACATCGACGACCTGCGGGAGAGTCCGGCCATGACCATCGCCATGGAGGTTGCCAGGCAAGCGGCCGGGCGCGTGGTCGTTGTGGAGCCGCACATCGAACAGCTGCCCCACCAACTCCGACATTTGGAACTGGTGAGTCTGGACACGGCCAAGGACGAGGCCGACATCCTCGGCCTTCTCGTCGCCCACGATGATTTCGCCGCCCTCCGGGAATGGCCGACGGAGGGCAAGTTTTTGGTCGATGCGGCCGGATTGCTCGGGCAGCATCCGGCACTTTCCTGAAGCTCACGCCACCCGCATTCTCATGGCCAAGAAGCCCGTCCGATACCGTCGCCGCGCCTCGCAGGACGTCGGCAGCGCCGTGCCGCCACCGAGCAGCAGGGCCCCGGCCGGGCCGACGGACTCGGACTTGCAGCGCGAGGTGGCCGAGTTGCGGGAGAAAAATCGGCAACTCGAGGCCACCGCAACCCGCCTGACCGGCGAACTCTCCCGCCTGACAGAGGACTTCGAGAAGCGCCTCGGGGCGCGCGGGAATTCGGTTTCCTCGCAGATCGGCCGCGCCATGCTGGCCCTGCTCCAGTCGCCCGCTGCCCTGCTCAGACTTCCGGGGCGCCCTCGGCCCAGCCCATCGCTCAGTGGCAGGAAGGTCAAAGCCTTCACCCGGGAAGAATTGGCGGTGGCCTACGAATCTGGAGGGATGGACTCGCTCCGGGCGCTCTTCGACGAGCAAGGAGCCAGCGCGGCCGCCCTGGAACGGAGCCTGCTAGCACTGGCCAAGCAATACCAGAAAGACAACCAGCCGGCAAAAGCAGCCGCCCTTGGACGGGCGGCTTATGACATCAATCCCCAGCCGACGCTGGCGAAGTGGCTGGCCTTCCGCCTCTACGACGCGGGACAAATCAAGGAACCGCTTGCCTTGCTCGAGGGGCCGGCGGACGGCTGCGCCTTCTCCGCATCCGAAGCCCGCCGACTGCAAGAGATCAAGACGCTTGCCAGCTTTGCCGTCAGCCTTCCCGAGGTCCCGCCCAAGGCGTCCCCCGCTTACGAGCCCGCCGACGGTTCCCTGCTCTACGTGGCGGCGAGCTGTCTGCCTTACCACACCAGCGGCTACACAACACGCACCCACGAGCTGAACCTCGCCCTGCAAAAGACCGGCAAGGTGACCGTCGTGACCCGTCCCGGCTACCCGTGGGACCGGCCTGATCGCCAAGGCCTGCCCGAAGGAACGTCCACAACAGTGGAGGGTCTGGAGTATCTGCACATCAGGACGCCGAGTTTGACCGTGCCCCTGAATGCCTATTTCCGCGAAGCCGCTGCCGGAATCGCCAAGGTGGCGGCCAATAAAAAGGTGGCCACCATCCATGCCGCCTCGAACCACGTCAATGCCCTCCCCGCACTCCTCGCGGCACGCCAACTCGGCCTGCCCTTTGCCTACGAGATGCGCGGGCTGTGGGACATGACCCGCGCCGCCAAAGTGGAGGGCTATGAGGAGTCCGACCGTTACCGCCTCGGCATGCGGTTTGAGGCACTCGTCGCCCAGGAAGCCGATCGCGTCTTCGTCATCTCCGAGGCTTTGGGCGAATACATCCGAAAAGAATGGGGCGTTGATCCGGCGAAGATCGAGCTGCTGCCGAATTGCGTGAACCCGGAGACGATCGAGCGGGCCAAAAGGATGGCCGGCCCCAAGCCCGACGTGTTCACCGTGGGCTATGCAGGGTCCCTGGTGGAATACGAGGGCCTCGATTTACTCATCGATGCGCTGGCGGAGTTGAAGCAAAGCGGCACCATCATCCACGCCCGAATCATCGGGGACGGACCCGAGCGCAAGAAGCTTGAGGATCAGGCGGAAAAGGCCGGCCTCAATGAGCAAGTGCATTTTCTCGGTCGACTAACACCGGACGAAGCGCGGGCGCGGTTGGCGGAGACGCATGCGGCTGTGCTGCCAAGGCGATGCGAGTCCGTTTGCCAACTCGTGCCGCCCATTAAAATTCATGAAGCCGCCCTTCTTGTCCCGCATCTCATTTTGCCCAAGCTGGACATCTTTATTACGGAGAGCGCGAACTCAACTTGTGCTCTTTACCACTTTGAACCGGCAAGCACGCGATCGCTAGCCAGCCTGTTGTGCGGCATCATGACCGCCAAACCACCAGCAACAGACCCTCCGAACCTTAGTCCAAACGTGTGTGGCGTGGAGGGTCTTTGGGAAGTCTATGCGCCCCGGCTTCTTGAGAAACTGGTGCCAACACTTCCTCTACTGCAGCAGCCACGGACGACTGCTCGACCTGATAACGTTGGAAGCGACCGATCGCTTCGGAAACAATTTCAGCTTTTGTTGGAAGAAGCTTCAGAAATTCCGAGCAGCAACGGGCACGCCTACTTTGCCAAGCATCCGTTACACCTAGCTGTTATTGCGGATATTTACCTCTATAATTATTACAAGGACGTCTGTGACCATGTCACTTACCTGTCTCCTGACAATTGTCGTAGTCAAGATTTTGCATCATTCGATCTCATATTGTATACCACCTGCTGGAAAGGAATTTCGAATGAAGAGTGGCGAGGAGTTAAGTTCCGCGAGAAACCAAAACAGGCACTTGCCTACATTCTGCAGCAAGCGCGGTGCCATGGGATTCCGACTGCGTTCCAGTCGATCGAGGATCCAAGTAATTTCGATTACTTCCTGCCGATAGCCCAACAGTTTGACTTCGTCTTTACAGCCGACATTGAGTGCATCGCTCCCTACCAAGAAGCCCTAAAAACACAGAAAGTCTATTTCCAAGAATACGGCTTCAATCCCAAGCTCAACAATCCCATTGGCTGCCGAAGGAAAATCCGTAACGCCGCGTTTTTCGCTGGATCATATCCAAAGAGATATAGAGATCGCTGCAGCGACATGGAGACCATTTTTGACTCCATTCTTGCGGGGGGAGGAAAGCTTGTCATTGCTGATCGTAATTATGCAACTAAATCAGCGGAACTGGCATACCCAACGCGATATAAGGATTGTCTGATTGCGCCTGTTGAACATGAGCTGCTGCAAAGTGTTCACAAGCTGTTCCGCTACAATCTCAACTTCAACTCAATTACTCAAAGCCCAACAATGTGCGCGATGCGCGCATATGAACTCCAAGCGACCGGATGCGGGATCATATCAAACTACGCCCGGTCATTGTTCAACAATTTTCCAAATATCCGCACACTGCCAGTGGCCTGCGATCTCTCGGAATCATTCTCTGCATTTCAGCCCTGGGAAGAGCGCTACTCGAATTGTCGAAATATTCGGACAATTTTCTCTGTGAATACGTCGTTCGACGTCTTTGGACGAATGCTGAACGTGATCGGCCTAAAGCACAGCCAATCAGGCAAGCCGCCAATGGTCTGTATTGTCTGCGATCGCATAACACCACACCTGCAAAGGTGCTTTGATAGACAGACTTACCCCAACAAGCTTCTGATCGAGGACCGCGCAATAGAAGCAGGCAGGGGCTTGTTGGGCATCTCTGCCCAATCCGAAGTCGCTTATTTCGGTTGGTTCTCGGCAACAGACTCCTACGAGGCGCATTACATCGAAGATCTCATAAATGTGTTCAAATTCACCGGTTGTGCTTATGCGACAAAAGATTCGCACTTTGATGCCGCGGGGCACCATTCGGCCGGTCTTGAGCACGAATACACAAGCACCTGCTCGGGGCGTAATCGCAGTCTGTTTCGGGTCTCAGACTGCGACTTTCTGGCGATTCGGCGTCAGCCGGCAGACGATGCTTTCGAGTTACCCAATGGCTACGCATCAGACCCGTTCTCGCTAAACTACACACGGCATCTGATGACGTCGGCACAGCGGCCGGAGAGCTATGCGCTGTCCGTGGTGATCCCCGTGCACAACAACGGACGCTTTCTTGAAGGGAAATGCCTGCCGAGCGTCCAGAACAACCGGCGCTGGCACGAGTTCGAACTTCTGCTTGCGGATGACAATTCCACTGATGTGCACACAAAGAACCTCCTGTCGGAGCTTGAAGAATCTTACCCAAACATCCGCATCCTACACAACCCGCAGGGACCAAGTGGAAGTGCCTCTGTGCCGCGTAACATGGGAATCGATGCAGCCGCAGCTCCGCTCATTACATTTCTGGATCCCGATAATGAAATTTCTCCCGCCGGATACGACAATCTGCTGAATCTTTCTAGCACTAGCGATCCTGAGGTTGCTTTCATTAGTGGTTTCAATGTCAAAGTGGGATCCAACACAACCATTCTTGCTCGCCGAACGACAAGCGATTTCACTCTCATTAATGATCCTAAACTGCACTATCTTGACAATGGAAAATTCCCAGTGCTTGCAACACAAGCTGCGGTCATCGCGACATCACTGCTGCGTGGCTATGGCATTCGCTATGTCGAGCAATCAGCAGGTCAAGATACTCTGTTTGGGTGGGAGTTGCTCGCCGCCGCAAAGAAGGCTGCCTTTACAGCATCAAGCTTCCTGATATATTACTGCGACCGAGCAGGGTCTGTAACAAACGACCCCGGCATTAGGTATTTTGCCAAAAAGCTTATTTTGGAAACTTATCAACATACATTTCTTAAAAACAACGGGCTTCTGCACGCTTATCGCTCAAAGCATTTTCTTGAATTTATGAACAACTGGTATTTTAAGCACTTTCAACGGGTCCAGAGCGCCGAACGCCCTGATTGTTATCGGTTGCTTCAGCAAATTGCGCAGTTGTATGGTTTTCGGATTTGCTGGACGGTCGACTCCAATGACTTGCAAATCGAAGACATGCAGGGAGGCGTGGCAAACCATGAATAAGCCAAAGATCGGGCTGGTGGGCTACTTCGGCTGGGGCAATTTCGGCGACGAACTGTTCGTCAGGGCACACCGCCAACACTTAAGCGACTTGGTTGATTTGGAAGTTGTCCACGACATACTGGAGGCAC
The DNA here is from genome assembly GCA_041736875.1 of Chthoniobacterales bacterium. Lineage (GTDB taxonomy): Bacteria > Verrucomicrobiota > Verrucomicrobiia > Chthoniobacterales > JACTMZ01 > JACTMZ01. The sequence continues at coordinate 15,505 of JBGSSV010000011.1, forward strand.
CCTATTTTTCTTGCGAGGCGAACGACCGACTTTCCTCGTTTGATGGCTTTCTCATTGGTGGTGGCGACCTGGTAAACCCTCGCGCGCTTTCCACACTCTACTGGCGGGAAGAATACCTGAGAAAACCCGTTTTTCTGCACAGCATTGGTTGCCCGTCGATAACGATTCAGCAATCTGCGTCGCTTACAAAACTGAAGCGGTTCTTTTCGAGCGACTCAATTAAGCACATCAATCTCCGTGATACTCAGAGTAAAGCTTATTTCGACAAGGTTATAGCTCCCCGCTGCGACACCGTGGCCAGTCCCGACGCCGTCTGCGCTCTCGCAATACCTACAAAACGGAAAAGCAACACCCTCACACTGGGAGTTGTGCTTAGGGCGCATAGGTCGGTGGATAACCCTGATTATCCTGAGGTTAGACGTGCAGCAGATGAAGCTAAGGCACTTGGATACACAATAAAGTTGATCGTTGCGGGTAATGGTCGTTTGGGCAGTAATGATTTCGAGCTTACCAAAGCATTCGCTAAGGAAGACGAAGAGATTTTGTTCTCCGAAAACCTTGACGACATCTGCAGCGCGATAGGCTCATGCTCGCTGCTTCTCAGCATGAAATTCCACGTCGTTGTTGTCGGCGCTTTGTATGGCGTGCCGGCGATTCAGCTCTCATCGACGCAGAAGAATTCAAACCTCTTTAACTACCTGCAGCGCCCGGATCTGCGCAGAAATCATCTCGACCATTCGCTCTGGCGAGCAATTCCCCCAATCCCTGCGCCAATCCACTCCATCCTATCACGGAGACTCAAGCGCGACGCTGCTGTTGGCTACGACAATCTGGTAGCCGCGATTCGCCAGACTTACTCCCTTTGAAAACGTTGTGTCGCGCCGAACGGCACTTCGCGACGAAATCTGAATGACCAAAATCCCAAAATACGATCCAACCTCACTAAAACAGCGGGCAGAAGGTCGCATTCGGCAATTGCCAGTCCGTTTGAAAGTCACGCAATTTCGTTTTCATGGTGCGAGGATTTTGGAGGTCGGGTGCGGGAACGGCGAATGCACAGATGCCGCTATTCGGATGCTCGATGCGGATGCTTACGGCATCGACATTGTCCCTCGTTGGAGTTCAGGCCCATATGCCGCTCTTGGTGAGGCGGGACGTTTGTTCGAGTTGGACATTTCGGATGCTGCAGCCCGCAACTTACTGCCGTTTGATTTCGTTCATTCTTACACAGTTTTCGAGCATATCGTAAACCCGCGCGCGGCTCTGGAGAATATTTTCCATCTACTTAACCCTGGCGGTCGCGCCTTTCTGAGCTTCAATCTTTATCTCGGTGCATCCGCTAGTCACCTCAGAGGATACCTGCCGGAGATGCCATGGATTCACCTAACTCATAGCGACCAAGAAGTTCGAAAGATCATGCTAGAACGGCATGGGAAAGATCGAGGAATTTGTTGGGTCAATCATTTTACTGATGAGGATTACAAACGCAGCTGTAATGAAATAGGCTTCAACACCCTCGGGATCGGCTATATACGCATAGCAATTGAGGACAAGTATTACGAGCAACACAAAGATAAACTCGGGAAATACTCAAAGAAGGACCTCTCAAAAAACTTCATGAACATGCTCCTAGAGCGACCGCTACGGGTTTAGCTTGAGCGGCCTCAGGCTAACTCGCATTCGCATGTAAGCAGGTTGCAACAATTTTAGTCTGTCTTCTACCCACCCTTAGCTTCGTTTACCATGCTATCATGCGGGCAGCAGATTGGGCTTGATGCTCAGCGCAGATTTGCGCCCGTCTATCACTCTAGGCACTCCGCGGGATACCCCCCTGAGCAGCGGTCATCAGATGATTCTTCCACAACATGCCGCACAGCGAATTTCTAAAGGCGTTTTCTGAAGCTCAGGGTCTGGCCTCGGCAGAAATCCTGCTGCAAGACAACTCTGAGCGCTACGCCTTCCAGATCAACAGCCGCGAGCGGGCGAATCGGACCCTCGACCGGCTGGAGAATGAGGCGGGGCTGGGGTGGGCGAACTGCCGCGTGCTGGACGTCGGCTGCGCTTACGGTGCTTTTGTCATCGAGCTGGCCAAGCGGGGGGCGAAGCCGGTCGGCACCGATGTGAGCACCAAGTGGCTGCGGTTGGCGGCGATCAATGCCGCGGACGAGGCCGAGGTGCCCTTCATCCGCTGCGACGCCTCCTCGCGCGAGGGTCTGCGGGCGCTCGAGCCCCAAGGACCGTTCGACGTGGTCCTCGTCAATGATGTCTTCGAGCACATTTACGACACGGAGGGACTGATGCTCAATCTGGCGGCGCTCACCGCGCCGGGGGCGAAAATTTATTTCAAGATCCCCAACGGACTGGCCACCCGGAACGTGCTTTGCGAGGGGCACAAGAAGGTCTTCGGGCTGTCGTTGCTTGCCCCCGACTACTGGCCGCTGTTCGTCAAGGCCCCCTTCTCCATCTACTACCGCCGCTGGACTTACTTCGCGGCGATTTTCCAGACCTACGGGTTTGCCCATGTCCTGCCGCTGTCGGTGCAGAATGACGAGTCGGAGGAGGCGACCAAGAGTCTGATTGCCGCGGATCTGACGGCCATGGACGAGCATCTCAAGGCGGGGAACTTTCCCAACCCGGAGCAAGTGGTGGCCCTGCGTGCCGCCTTCGCGAAGTATGCGGCCGAAGCCCGTGAAGATCTCGAGCACCTGTCCTGGGCGGATCTGTTGCACAAATACCGCATCACGTTCTGGGAGGGCCTGCTGGGCAAATCGTAGCCGGCACGGGAAGACTCGCGTGAAGAAACCCTTCTCCAAGCTGAAGATCGCGCTGCTGGCGGATGACTTCACGCGGCTGGCCCTCGGGCATGAGTGCAAGATCCGCAATGTCACGCCGTGGACGTATGCGGCCATTCTCCGGTATTGGAAGCCGGACTTCCTGCTGGTCGAGTCGGCCTGGCACGGACGCTGGAAGTCGTGGCAATACCGCGTGGCGGCCTATCCCGGCCACCCGAAGCGCAGCAACACGAAGCTGCGCCAGATGCTGGTGCTGGCCAAAGACCTGGGGATTCCCTGCGTCTTCTGGTGCAAGGAGGACGGCGTGCATTTCGAGCGCTTCATCCACAGCGCGTCGCTCTTCGACGCCATTTTCACCGTGGATGAAAACTCCGTGCCCCGCTACCGCGAGGTCGTGGGGCCGGACGTGCCGGTCAACCCGCTGATGTTCGCCGTGCAGCCGGCGATCCACCACGTCAAGGGCCACCAGACAACGCCGCACGCCGCGGGCTGTTTCGTCGGCAGCTACAGCCGGACGATCCACCCGAAGCGGCGCGAGCGGCAGGAGATGCTTTTCCGTGCGGCCCGCCACGTTGGCCTCGTGGTCTATGACCGCAACTCCAACCGCAAGTCGGGGATCTACCGCTATCCGCACCTCCCGGGTGTGGCGGTCCGCCGTTGCGTCCCGCATCACCGGACCGGGGCGGTCTACGCCGGCCACCGGTTCGCGCTCAACGTGAACACGATCGACGACTCGCCCACGATGTTTTCCCGGCGGCTCATCGAGATCATGGCCAGCGGCGGGCTCGCAGTGAGCACGCCGGCCTTGGCCATTGAGCGCCATTTTCAAGGCCTGTGCCATGTCATCGATACCCCGCACGAGGCAGAGGCACTTTTCGTCAGGCTGCAGCAGGGCTGGGACCGGCGGGACCGGGACATGGCAAAGGCAGCCGCCGACCAGGTCCACCAGCACCACACCTGGGCGAAACGGCTGGCCCAGGTCTGCGAGGTGGCGCTCGGTGCTTGACCATCACCCATTTGCCATCCACTTGAAGCTTCCTTCGCGACTTGGGGTGGTGACCCGCGGTCTCTTGTGGTCGATGGCCGATCGAGGCTGGCCACTGGCGGAATTTCTCCGGCCCTCGGAAGTTGTCCTCGGCCGGACCGGCTTGGACGGGGTGCTGGCTTGGGGGCTGAAATACAACGCGACCCGCGCCGCGAATTTCGCCGCCCAACGCGGACTACCCCTCATCCGCCTGGAGGATGCCTTCCTGCGCTCGGTGTCCTTCGGGCCGGAACACCCGCCATGGGGGATCGTCCTTGATGACCTCGGCCTGTATTATGACGTCACCCGCCCATCGCGCCTTGAAGCGCTGATCAAGCGTCCGCTGACGGCACCGGAAATCCGGCGGGCGCAGGAGTTGACGGCGCTGTGGCGGACAGCCCGCGTTTCCAAATACAATCAGGCCCGCGAATACCGGGAGTCGCTGCCAAGCGACTACGTGCTGGTCGTCGACCAGACGCGGGGCGACTTGGCCATCCGCCACGGCGACGCCACGGAGAAGAGCTTCGCGCGGATGCTGGAAGCCGCCCTCGACGAAAACCCCGCCTCGACCATCCTGCTCAAAAGCCATCCGGAGGTCGCGGTCGGACGCAAAAAGGGGCACTACGACCTGGAGAAGCTGTGCCGGAACGGGCGCGTCGCGCTTCTCGCCGGGGAGGCGCATCCGGTCCGGCTCATCGAAAACGCACGCAAAGTCTATTGCGTCACCTCGCAGCTCGGGTTCGAGGCGCTGCTCTGGGGCAGGGAGGTGCGCACGTTCGGGCGGCCCTTCTACGCGGGGTGGCAACTGACGCAGGATGACCTGCCGGCCCCGGACCGGCGCGCGCGGGCGAGCCTAGAGCAGCTGGTCCATGCCGCCCTCATCGACTACGCTTCCTATGTTCACCCGGAGAGCCGGACCCGCTGCGAGGTCGAGGAGGTCGTGGAATATTTTTCGGCGCAGCGCCGCGACATCGAACGCTTCCCCGCGACGTTCTGGGCGGCGGGCATCTCGCACTGGAAGCGGCCCCACCTCCGGAGGTTCTTCCCGCATGGCAAGGTGCGCTTCGTGCGGCATCCGCGGGACACCCCGGCCGCCGCCCACCTGCTCGTCTGGGGCCGGGCGCAAGCCTCCCCGCCGCCCGGCGGAATGCTGTGGCGCTTGGAGGACGGGTTTTTGCGGTCGATCGGATTGGGCGCCAGCTTAACCAGCCCGCTGTCCTGGGCGGTCGACGCGCGGGGCATTTATTACGACGCCTCGGAGCCGTCAGACCTCGAGCATATTCTCCTCCACCACAACTTCACCCCCGCCCTGCGCGCGCGGGCCAAGGGCCTGCGGGATCGCATCGTGGCGGGACGGCTGACGAAATACAATTTGGGCGGAGCGCCCTGGACGCGGCCGGCCGGGGCGGCCAGGGTGATTCTCGTTCCCGGGCAGGTCGAGTCCGACGCCTCCATCCTCTGGGGCGCGGGCAGCATCAGGACCAATGCGGGACTGCTGCAGGCTGTCCGCCGCCATGAGCCCGACGCCACCGTGGTTTACAAACCGCACCCCGACGTCGTGGCGGCGCTCCGCCGCTCCGGAGGCAACGAACGAGAGATGCGGGACTGGTGCGATGAAATGGTGACGGACGCCGACATGTCCGCGTTGCTCGAGCAAGTGGACGAGGTTCACACGCTCAGCTCGCTGGCCGGATTCGAGGCGTTGCTGCGCGGCAGGAAAGTCGTGACCTACGGCATGCCATTCTACGCGGGATGGGGACTGACCGAGGACCGGGATCCGCTGCCGGCCGCGATGGCGCGGCGTGGCCGGCGCTTGGATTTGGACGAACTCGTGGCCGGCGCCTTGATCTTGTATCCGCTCTACTCGGACCCCGCCGCGCCGGGATTGATCTCTCCGGAGGCCGCCGTGACGGTTCTGGAAAAGGCGCGCGCGAGCGCCCCGCCACGGCACCTGTTTCGCCGCCCCCCACGGGCTGGCGGCATCTGACTTCCCGGAGATGCCGCTTCTTCTGACGGTTTCCACCGCCACGTATGTGGCCAGTGCCGCGGTGGTCGAGGCGCTGGCGTCACCGCGCGGGGCACGCTCCCTCTGGCGTAGGTGGGGAATCATGGCGGCAAGGCTTCTCTGCCTCGCGGCCATTTTTGCATTTTGGCTGGGCTTGCTCTGGCGCCCGGTCATGGCCGCCACGTTCTCCCTCGCGACCGTGGGCTTTCTTGTCGCGGTCAGCCGGGCCAAGCAATCGCTTCTGGGCGAGCCGCTGCACTTTCTCGACCTGCCGTTGATCCCGCAGGCGCTCCGCCATCCCCGGCTCTACTACGCGGAAGTCTTGACCGCCCCGGGGCGTCTGGGTTGGGCCGCGGCGGCGGTCCTGATTTTTTCCGCGGTGATGGTCATCGGCCTGGCCGGGGAGCCGCCGCTGACCGCACCAGCCGGCCCGGCATGGCGGCTGGCCCTGGTGTCCGCCGCGTTTCTGCTTTTCCTCCTGACGCGTTTTGCCCCCGTGGCCTCGGCGGTCCGCAGGCTCACGGCGGGCCTCTGCTACGAGCGCGACCCTGCGAAAGCGGTGGCGGAGGGAGGACTTCTCGCCTCCATGCTGGCCCAATATTGCGGGTGGCTCACGCAGGGATGGCAGCGGAAGACCAGACCCCGCCAGCGGCGACCTGCGCACACGGCCTCCTGCCCCGCGGCGCTGCCGCACCTGGTCGCGGTGCAGTGCGAGTCCTTCGTCGACCCTTGTCGATATTTTGATGATGCGCCCGCTTTGCCGGCGTTTCGCGAGGCCAGAGCGGCCGCCGTCAGGCACGGGGCCCTCATGGTGCCGGCCGGCGGAGCCTACACCATGCGCACCGAGTTCGGGTTCCTCACCGGCGCAACCCCGGAGGAGCTGGGCCTCGACTGCCTGAATCCCTATGTGCGCGGCGACCGCTGGCCGTGGCCGTCCCTCGCGCACTCGCTGGCGGCCGAAGGTTACGCCACAGACTTCGTGCACCCCCACGACCTGCGTTTTTTCCGCCGCCACCGGATGATGCCCTCGCTGGGGTTTGAGCACCTGCACGGGGCGGATGCCTTCCGCGCGGCCGCGCGGCACGGGCCTTACGTGAGCGACGCCGCGGTGGGCGAATTCGTCATGGAACTCTTGACCCACAGCGCGGGCCCCCGTTTAGTTTTTGCCGTGACGATGGAGAATCACGGCCCATGGCCCTCCGGACGCCTGGCTTCGCCCTCCCTCACGGCTCGCCAGACTTACTATCAACATCTCGAAAACGGCGACCGGCTCATCGGGATGCTGCGGAGCCGCTTTCGTGATCTCGACCGGCCAGTGGTCTTCTGCTTTTATGGCGATCACTCGCCCCTGCTACCCTTCGACAAGCAGCCTCCAGCCCCGGCCACGGAATACTTCCTCGACGTCAGCCGCGGTTCTTCCCGCGAAGCAAATCCCGGGGCGGAGTCCCTCGCAGTGGAGGATCTGGGCGACGCGGCGCTCGAACTGGTCTCGGTCACCGCGGGTCGGGACATTTTACCGCTCAGCCGCAACGGAGACACGCGGCCCCAAGCATGATGTCCCAGCGAACCTTTCTCTTTTTGCAGGGCGTTGCTTCGCCGCTGTTTCAAATGCTGGCCGACCGATTGGAGGCAGCCGGGCACCGTGCGCTGCGCATCAACTTTTGCACCGGAGACGGCCTGTTCTGGCGCCGTCCCGGAGCCACCGACTACCGGGGTCGACTGGACGAATGGCCCCGCTTTCTCCGCGGGTTTCTGGAAACACACGAGGTCAGCGACCTGATCCTCTTCAGCGATTGCCGCCCCTACCACCAACTGGCCTTGGCGGAGGCCCGGAGGCTGGAGGTGACCACCCATGTTTTTGAGGAGGGTTACCTGCGCCCGTATTGGATCACCATCGACCAGGACGGAACCAACGCCCATTCCCGCCTCCCCCGCACAGCCCGCGCATACCTCGAAAGGGCCGCACATTGCCAGCCCCCGGCGAGGGAAATCAAATTTTCCCAAGGCATTTTCAACCGGGCGGCGTGGGATGTGGCCAACCACGCGGCCAACGTCTTCCTGCGCTTCCGCCATCCGCACTACCTGCGCCACCGGCCCCACCATCCGCTCCGGGAACTCCAGGGCTGGAGCCGCCGCATCATCCGGCTCTTCGTCCTGGGCGAGCGCCGACGCGACGAGCGCGCGCTGGCGGACTTCCTCGGACGCGGACGCCCCTACTTTCTCCTGCCGCTGCAGTTGGAGAGCGATTACCAGATAACCAGACACTCGCGCTTCCGGGGTCTCGGTCAGTTGGTCGAGGAGGTCATGTCCTCCTTCGCCGCGCACGCGCCGGACGATTGCCACCTGATCGTGAAATGCCATCCGCTGGACAATGATTTGATCAATCGCCGCCGCCAGACCGCCGGTCTGGCCGCGCAAGCGGGTCTGGCCGGCCGTGTGCTTTTTCTCGACGGCGGCCACCTCCCGACCCTGCTCAAGGGCGCGCGGGGCATGGTGACCTGCAACAGCACCGTCGGCACCTCGGCCTTTGTGCATCATTGCCCGGTCAAGGCCCTCGGCCACGCGATTTACAACTTCGAGGGACTGGCCGACCAGCAACCGTTGGACGAATTCTGGAACAACCCGCAAGCCGCGGATGCGGCGGTCTTCGCCGCCTTCACGACCGTGCTCCGCCAGCAATGTCTGGTCCATGGTTCCTTCTACGCGCACGCCGGACTTGCCATCGCCGCGGTGGAGGCTTGCGCCAAAATGCTCGGCGAAAATCCGAACCGTCCCGAGGGGGATAAACCGCTGAAGTCCCGCGATGGCATGAGCGATCCGTCGGCCGAGCCGTAGCGGGCCGGCGCTGTCTTGCCCGCATGGCGCTCTGGGACTCCATCCACGGAAGCTTCTGCCTGGGTCTCAGCTCCCGGCCGGATCGGCAGAGCGAAGTCCGTCGGCAGTTGGAGCGCGCCGGGCTGGCCGCTCGGACGACTTTTCTCATTTCATCCCCGGCTGACGGACCCAAGCCCCCCGCCATTTTCGACTCCCACTGTGCGGCGGCCCGCGAGGCAAAGACGCGGGGATTCCGGCGCATTCTGATCTTCGAGGACGATGTGTGCTTCCTTCGTGATGGAAACTCCCTCGCCGGGGTGGTGGAGCGCACCATGGCCCGCCTCCCGGAAGGGTGGCAGGGGCTGTTCCTCGGGCATTTCCCCCTGCGCGCCTTCTTCATCGGTCCGGGTATTCTCCGCACGGTCTCGGGCTGTTCGCATGCGTATGTCGCCAACGGCCCGCTGATCGACTGGCTGGCGGCCTTGGACCCCCACAAGGATCTTCCGGCCGGGCGCATTCCGTTGAACCGGCTGGTCGGGCAAGGCATTGACGCCGCCTTGGCGGAGCGCCCCGGCATGTATGCCTGCTTCCCCATGGTCGCCGTCCAAAGCGCAAGTCCCTCGAGCAACATCGACCCGCAGCGCAACCGCGATGGCAGCCGGCGCAGCGTTTTCAGCAAATACCGCTACACCCACCTGGCCCTTCGATGCATGCGCCCGGCGCAGTGGGTCGCCGCATTCCTTTCACCCCTGCACTGGATGACCCGGCGGTCGTGGTTGCCGGAGCAAAAGCCAAGCCGGTAGGGCGCCGAGACAAGGCACAAGAGGCGCATCCGCTTTGGGATCAAACCTCGCGGCTTAGCGGGAGAGGTCGGTCTGGCGCAGGAGGCGGAAGCGGCGGCCTTCGAGGACGGCGGTGGCGCACTCGAGGTCGTCGGTGTGGATGGCTAGGAGCGGGCGGCCGCGGGGGCGGACGAGGAGGGTGTAGCTGAAGAGGATGTTGACCTCGGCTTCGAGGAGGGCGGCGAGGAGGCGCGGAAGGTCGGAGGCGCCTTCTTCGAGTTCGGCCACGACGACCTCGCAGACGCCGTAGGCGATGTCGTTGCGGTCGAAAAGTTCCTCGAGCAACTCGGGGTCGCTGACGATCATTCGCGCGATCGAGGTCTCGGAGGAATCCTGGATGCTCAAGGCGAGGACGATGACCTTGGCTTCGTTGAGCATCTTGACCACTTCCATGAGGGCGCCGACACGGTTGGCGAGGAAGACGGAGTATTGGCGCACGGCGCGGCCATCAAGTTTCTCGGTGATTTCGGTCGTCATGGAATCGCTATTTGAAAAGGTAAATGAGGCAAAAGTCGCTGGCACTGCCGGAACCCGGCGCCACCTCGACAAAATACCGTCCGGTGGCCGCTGCTGTCACGCCGACAGCAGCGAGGCCCGGCCCGTCGTAGGCCAGGGTGGTCACGGGTTTTCCCTGCGGGTCGAAGAGGGCGAACTTCGGGCTGCGGGAGCCTTCGGGGGTGGCAGCGCAGAACCAGTATTGGTTGCCGGCAAAAAGGTGAACGGCGAGTCGTTTCGGCTGGCCCGGCTCAAGACGTCCGGACCAAAGGCCGTCGCGCAGCTTGAAACCTTCATTCCCCATGGCCCCGGCCAACTCGAGGACGCGGGCGCGCAACGACGGGGCCTTGCTCTGCGGTTCGACCGGCGCAGCGTCAGGCTCCTCCTTGACGGACGGCGGAAGCTGCGCGCGGACGCCGTGGCCGGGGACCGCGAGGAGGAGGCCGAGGATGAGCAGGTGTTTGGTCACGGCTGATTCGTGCGCATTTGGCCGAGGAACTCGTCGGTCTGCTGCTTGATGGCGGCCACCTTCTCCGGCGGGAGTGTGACCTCCGGAGTCACGGCCATGGCCTCGCCGAGCGAGGCGAGCACCGTGCTGACCTGGGCGATGACCGGTCCGGTCCGCACGGTTTCGGGCAGGGCGTCGAGGCGCGCGCG
>JBGSSV010000012.1:0-5693 GCA_041736875.1 Chthoniobacterales bacterium
GCCGATGATCCGGCCGCCACGAACTTCGCCGCGATCCTCTGGGAGATCCGCCTCCCGCGGGTGGTCCTCGCGTCGCTGGCGCTCGCCGGTGCCGCCGTGCAGGGGCTCTTTCGCAATCCGCTGGCCGACCCCGGCTTGATCGGCGTAAGCGCCGGTGCGGCCGTCGGTGCCGTGGTCTGTTTCCTTTTCGGCTGGCAGGGCCTGTGGGGTGGATGGCTGCTGCCACTCATGGCTTTCACGGGTAGCCTCGCTTCGGTTCTGCTCCTGCGCGCCTTCAACACGGGATTTGAGGCGGGCGGCACGGCGAAGTTGATCCTGGCCGGCGTGGCGCTCAATGCCCTGCTCGGGAGTGCGCTGGGTTTTGTTCTTTATTCCGCGAGCGACAGCGCCCTGCGGTCGATGACCTTCTGGACGCTCGGTGGATGTGGCGGAGCCAACTGGTTGCAGAACGGCGTGCTCGCCGTCTTCTTTTTCGTCGGTGCGGTGGTGCTGGGGCGTCATGCGCAGGCCCTTGATGCGCTGCAGCTCGGCGAGGTTCAGGCGGCGGATCTCGGCGTGTCGATTCGTCGCGTGCGCGGCGAAATCATCGTGGCCAGCGCGTTGCTCGTCGGTGCGGCCACGGCTTTGGCCGGCGTGATCGGCTTCATCGGCCTCGTCGCTCCGCACATGGCGAGGCTGCTTCTGGGCGGATTGCACCGCTGGGTTCTGCCGGGTGCCGTGCTGCTCGGAGCTGTGCTGCTCGTTCTCGCCGATCTCGGCGCACGAACCCTGGTGGCCCCGGCCGAGTTGGCTGTGGGGATTCTCACCGCGGCGGCCGGCGCGCCGTTCTTCCTCTGGCTGCTTCGTCGGCCATCCTCCTGGTCGGCCACGCGATGATGACAAACTCACCCGCCATCCTCGAAGCCGATAACCTGACCTTTGTGCGGGATGGCCAACGCATTCTCGACGGTGTGTCGCTCGGCCTCACGGCCGGCCGCGTGCTGGCCGTGATCGGTCCGAATGGCGCCGGCAAATCATCCCTGCTTGCCCTGCTCTCGGGTTGGTGGTCGCCCGACTCCGGGCAGGTCCGCCTCGATGGCCGTCCGCTCGGCGACTTCGCGGCGGCGGAGCGGGCGCGTCGATGCGCAGTCATGCGGCAGGAAAATGTCCGTCCCGCCAGCTTGGCCGTGCTTGAGGCGGTCGAGTTGGGCGGATTGGCGCGTGCGGCCGGAGCGGATGAAGCGCGCGAGATCGCCTGGGAAATGCTGCGCCGGATGGACCTCGAAGCGCTGGCCGCCCGGGACTGCGCGCGGCTTTCCGGCGGCGAGTGGCAGCGGGTGGTCTTTGCCCGCGCGGTGGCGCAGATTTGGAGCCAGAGCCGTCCCGGCGTGGTGCTCCTCGATGAGCCGGTCTCGAGCCTCGATCCATCCCATCAGCACAGCCTGCTGGCCGAGGCTCGGCGCCTCGCGCGGGAGGGGCATGCGGTGTTGGCCGTGCTGCACGATCTCAACCTGACGGCGCAGTATGCGGATGAAGTTGCCCTGATGCGCGAGGGGCGCTTGCGCGCCTGCGGGCCGTCGGCCGAGTTGATGCAGCCGCAAATTCTCTCCGAGATTTACGGCTGTCCCGTCGCGGCGCTGGAAGATCCGGCGCGCGCATTGCGTTCGCTGGTCAGTCTGCCGGCGGAGTCTTATTCGCCGAGGTAAAGCCCGAGGGCGCGCGCGTGCCGGAGGATCTGGCTTCCCGGCCCGACTTCCCGGCGGCGGTTGACCGCGTCAGCCAGGGCGACATCGGTCACCGAACCGAACCGGTAGCTGACCATGCGGCCGAACATGCCGTCGGCCGCGAGCTCCACCGCGCGGACTCCGAACTGCTGTCCGAGCACGCAGTCGAAGGCGGTGGGCGCGCCACCGCGTTGCAGATGGCCGAGCACGCAGCAGCGGGTTTCGCGCCCGGTGCGCGAGGCGATGAGCGTTTCGACATAATTGCCGATGCCGCCGAGACGGCTGTCGCCGGTCGAGGTTTGCCGCCGGATCTGTCGCCCTGCCTTGGCCCGCGCGCCCTCCGCCACAACCGCGATGAGCGAGCGTTGGCCTCGGCGCTCGGTGTCCTTGACGAATTTGGCCAGCCGCTCGGCATCAAACGGAAGTTCCGGCAGCAGGGCGATCTCCGCCCCCCCAGCCACGGCACCGTGCAGGGCGAGCCACCCGGTGTGACGCCCCATGACCTCGACAACCATGACGCGGCGATGGCTTTCGGCGGTGGTGCGCAGTTCGCCGATGGCCCGGGCAATGCGATCCACCGCGGTATCGAACCCGAAGGTCACATCGGTGGATTCCAAATCATTGTCGATCGTCTTGGGCACGCCGAGGACGCGCAGGCCGGAGCGCGAGAGTTGCAGGGCCGTGCGCAGGGAGCCATCGCCGCCGAGGACCACGAGGGAGCCCACGCGGCTTTGCTCAAGGGTCTGGCGGGCCGTGCGGAGGAGCGCGTCGGAGAGAATGTATTCACCGTCGGGACTCCGCCGGCCTTGGAAACGTCCCTTGTTGGTCGTGCCTAAAATGGTTCCACCGGTTGCTTCGATGCCCTGCGTGTTTGCCGTGGTGAGGGGGCGGGCCGATGCCGGATCGAGCAGTCCCTCGTAGCCCTCGGCAAATCCCACCACTTCCATGTTCCGCTGCGACGCGGCGCAGACGATGCCGCGGATGACGGCATTGAGGCCGGCGCAGTCGCCTCCCGCGGTCAGGATACCGAGGCGTAAGGAGGGCATGACCGGCGTGGGTTAGATCGAGGAGCGGCGGGTGACCGGGCGGCCTTCCGCCGACCACTGGCCATGCAAGGCCCAGCCTTGGCGGATCAGTTGCAGGCCCTCACCGAACCGGTTGGGCGAGCGGAGGAGAACCGCGACGAGGCGCCGGGGGATGGCCAGCTTCTGACCGTTGGTTTCCACCGTCGCGGGGGACAATTCCGACGAGAGCACCAGACAGTCGCCGGCGCGGGCGGTGCGGCCGGTTTTGACCCCGTCGATTTCCTCCTGCCCGAGCAACTCGTTCGTGTTGCGCAGGACGAATCCGCGGTTGATCCCGTCCGCCCCGCGGATGGAAATCTCGCGCGTCGGCTGCGAGACATAGAAATTGAACCCGGGGTGTTTGTAGGCGTAACGGGTCAGACGCGCGACATCCGCCGCGGTGGAATGCGGCGGTGTTTCCAGGTTGTCCAATCCGTGCGGATTGAGGAAGAGCGTCTTCTTCATCTCGAGGGTGCGGGCCAGCGCGTTCATCGTGGCGGTGAAGTTGTCGACCGGTCCGAGGTTCTGCGGATTGGGCAGGCGCGCCCCGACGCTGTAGGCCAGCGTGTAGGCGGCGTGGTTGTCCGAGACCATCATGGCCGCGTAGAGCAGGTCGCGCATCGAAACTTGGTCGCCGGGTTGCAGTCCGCAGGGATTGACCCCGCCGAGATTGGCGGCTCCGGCCGGGACGGAAACCTCCGCGGCGAGCGAGCTCTTGGTCGAGTCGGCCCAGTCCATCACCACCATGGCGGTGGCGATTTTGGTCAGGCTGGCGATGGGCAGTTTCTCGTTCGGGTTTTCCGAGGCCAGAATGTGGCCCGTTTCGTCGTCCACCACGATGTAGCTTTGCGCGGCCCGGGCCGAAGGCAGGGAGCAGACGAGCAGCAGGGCGAGAGGGAGCAGGAATAATGGGCGCATGGTCACTAAGGTTGTCGCAGCGTAGCGACCGCAGTCGGGAAATCAAACGTCTTCCCGCTTTCGCGGCCATTGTCCAATCCGTCCCGCACTGCTTAAATGGCCGGCTGTGAGCAAAACCAACTTCGATCCCATCGACGATGTCCTCCGGGACATCCAGGCCGGGCGCATGGTCATCGTGACCGACGACGCCGAGCGCGAGAACGAAGGGGATCTGGTCATGGCCGCGTCCAAAGTCACGCCCGAGGCGGTCAACTTCATGGCCAAGCACGGGCGCGGCCTCATCTGTGTGCCGGTGACGGAATCGCGGGCGCAGCAACTGGGCTTGCAGCGGATGGTGGCTCACAACCGCGAGGTGCACCGCACGGATTTCACCGTCTCGGTCGATGCCTCGCGCGGCATCACCACGGGCATCAGCGCGCGCGACCGGGCGCGCACGATCAAGATGCTGGCGGGCCCACGGAGCAAGCCGGATGACCTGACGCAGCCGGGCCATGTTTTTCCGCTGCAGGCCCGCGAAGGCGGCGTTCTGCAAAGGGCCGGCCACACCGAGGCCGCGGTTGATCTGGCTCGCCTGGCCGGACTTGATGCCAGCGGGGTCATTTGTGAAATCCTCAAGGAGGATGGATCGATGGCCCGTCTGCCCGATCTTCTCAAATTCCGTCGCAAGCACCGGCTGAAGATGTGTTGCATCCGCGACCTGATCGCCTACCGCCGGCGCCGGGAGAAACTCATCGAGCGCGAGCAATGCGTGCGCATGCCGACCGACTACGGTGACTTTGATCTTTATCTTTATCGCTCGCTCACCGACGGGGCGCATCATCTGGCCCTCGTGCGCGGGGAGATCGACCCGCGTGAATCCATCCTGGTGCGCGTGCACAGTGAGTGCCTGACCGGCGATGTTTTCGCCTCGCGCCGGTGCGACTGCGGGTCCCAGTTGCATCAGGCCTTGCGGCAGATCGCCGCGCATGGCTCGGGGGTTTTGGTCTACATGCGTCAGGAGGGCCGCGGGATCGGCCTGCCGGCCAAGATCCACGCCTACAAACTGCAGGAGGAGGGGCTTGACACGGTCGAGGCCAACCAGAAGCTCGGTTTTGCCATGGACCTGCGCGAATACGGCCTCGGGGCGCAGATCCTCTCCGACCTCGGCGTGCGCAAGATCCGCCTGCTGACCAACAACCCGCGCAAAATGGTGGGCCTCGCCGGCCACGGGCTGGAAATCACCGGGCGCGAGCCGATCAAGGCGACGCCCCACGCGCAGAACGCGCGCTACCTGAAAACAAAGAAACGCAAGATGGGCCATCTTCTGTAATTGCCGCCTCTCCCGCCTTCCTGCCAAATAACGTCATGTCCGCCAAGTTGCCCGCCCGCCCGGCCAAGCTCCATGCCCCGACCGCCCCGCGCTTTGCCATCGTGGCCAGCGAATACAACCCGGAATTCGTCCAGTCCCTCGTCAATCACGCCTGCAAGGAAATCTACCAGATCGACGAGGAAAGCGTGATCGAACTGTTCGGTGCGCCCGGCTCGTTTGAAATCCCGCTGGTAGCCGAAATGGTTGCCGCGCAGAAGAAGCATGATGTCATCATTGCGCTCGGACTCGTCCTTCAGGGCCGCACCAAGCATGCGGAGTTCATCGTCCAGAGCGTAAGCCAGGCGCTCCAGCAGGTGGCCCTCAAGCATATGCTGCCGGTCATTCACGAGGTGCTGCTCGTGGCCAGTGAAGAGGAGGCGCGCGAGCGCTGCATCGACCGCAAACTCAACCGCGGCGTCGAGGCCGCCCGGGCCGGCTTCACCATGTTGCGGGTGCGGGAGGAACTGCGGAAAAAAGCCTCCGCCCGCTGAGCGCCCCCATGTCCTCCACCAAGGAAAACCGCCGTCAGGCCCGCGTCCAAGCCGTCCAGCAACTCTACGGATGCGAGATGCGCGGCGTGCTCGCTCTTGCTCCCGCCGAGGGCGCGGCGGCGGAGGCACCCCCGGATGGCGAGTTGCTGCCCTTCGCCGTCGATCTGCT
>JBGSSV010000022.1:0-9280 GCA_041736875.1 Chthoniobacterales bacterium
CAAGCGCGCGGCCACGGCGGCGGCCCCCTCGTTGTTGAACCCCATCCGGTTGATCAGGGCCTGCTGGGGCGGAAACCGGAAGAGCCGCGGCCGCGGGTTACCCGGCTGGGCGCGAGCGGTGACTGTGCCGATCTCGACGAACCCGAACCCCATCAGCGGCCAGACCGGAAGGGCCGTGCCATTCTTATCCATGCCCGCGGCCAGGCCGACCGCATTGGGGAAAGTCAGCCCGAGGCAATCGACCGGACGGCCGGACGGCGTGCCGCCGCGGAAACCGGGGAGCGCCGCAGCCAGGGCCAGCATTTTCATGGTCAGCTCATGCGCGGTTTCCGCCGGGAGGCGGAAAAACAGCGGACGGGCCAGCGCGGTGTAGAGGTTCATTTGCCGAGGCAGAAGGTGCTGAAAATCTTCCCCAACACCTCCTCGGTGTCGACCACTCCGGTGATCTCGCCGACCGCCGCAAGCGCGGCGCGCAGGTCGATGGCCGTCAACTCGGGCGCATCCCCACGGGCGAGGGATTGCGCGGTGGCGGTCAAATAACCTTGGGCGGCCCGCAGACAGTCCTGATGGCGGGCGTTGATGGCAGCCGCCGCATCGAACCGGGTGAAGACTCCGCGATCAACCCGCGCGAGCATCGCCTCGACAAGCTCATCCAAACCTCGCCCGTCCAAACAACAAAGCGGCACGGTGTCCGCTGGAAAGTCGCTGCCCGCCCAACGGTCGATCTTGTTTAGCACGCGAATCTCCCCCGACGCAGGCCCGACGGGAGGGGACCACAAGGATGCGTCGAACAGGTGCACGGCGACATCCGCCAGTTCGAGATGATGCCGCGTCCGGCGCATGCCTTCGAGTTCAAGCGGATCGGACGACTCACGCAACCCCGCCGTGTCGATCACGCGGAACGGAATTCCGCGCAAGGTAAGGTTCTCCTCGATGGTGTCGCGGGTCGTGCCCGGGATCTCGCTGACCATGGCGCGGTCGTAGCCGAGGAGTAGATTGAGCAAGCTCGATTTGCCCGCGTTGGGGGCACCGAAAATGACGAGACGAACGCCCTCACGCAGCATCCGTCCTTCATCCGCGGTGGCCAGAAGCCGGGCCACGTCCGACTGCACGCGCTCCACCCGCCCGAGGAGCACCCGTCCGGCCTCAGCCTCGATACCTTCCTCGGGAAAATCGATGTAAGCCTCGAGGTGGGCCAGGGCCTCGAGGATCTCACCGCGCAATTTCTCCACGAGCCGGCCCAACAGTCCCTCCAACTGGGCCGCCGCCGCCCGGGCCGAAGCCTCGCCGCGGGCGGAAATCAAATCCATCACCGCCTCGGCCTGCGTCAGGTCCATTTTACCTTGGACGAACGCGCGGCGGGTGAACTCGCCCGGTTCCGCCGGACGTGCCCCGGCCTCGAACAGCGCGCGCAGAACGGCCTGCGCCACC
The DNA here is from genome assembly GCA_041736875.1 of Chthoniobacterales bacterium. GTDB lineage: Bacteria > Verrucomicrobiota > Verrucomicrobiia > Chthoniobacterales > JACTMZ01 > JACTMZ01. Next base: position 1,432 of record JBGSSV010000022.1, read on the forward strand.
ACCACCCCGCCGTGGCCGCTGAACTCAACCACATCCTCGCCGGTGTAGCTCCGCGGAGCGCGGAACACGGTGCAAAGAACTTCATCCACCGTGGTCCCGCCGCGCTCAATCCGTCCGAGCATGACCCGTCCGGCCGGGGCTGTGACCAGCGGCTGGCGTCCGTGGAAAACGCTCCCCGCCACGTCCACGGCGCGCGGACCGCTGACGCGGATGACAGCAACCGCCCCGGCGCCGAAGGGGCTGGCCAGCGCGGCCACCGTGTCAGCGTCCTGCATCAGGCCACCGGGACCGGCGCGCCGCGATCCACCACGCCTTCGCGGATGAGGTCGCGCAAGGCGGCGATGAAGGCCTCGTTCTGCGGCATGGTCCCAACGGAAACCCGGATCCACTCGGGCAGCCCATAGCTGCCCATGGCCCGCACAATGATCCCCCGCCGCAGCAGGGCGTCGAAAACTTTTTTCCCCTCGCCCACCCGCACGAGCACGAAGTTCGCGTGGCTGGGAACAAACTCCAGAGCGAGCTCGGCGAAGACCGCCTGCATAAAATCCCGGCCCTCGCGCGTCACGCGGCGCGTCTCGTCCATGTGGGCGCGGTCACCCATCCCGGCAAGCGCGCCGGCTTGGGCGATGCCGTTGGCGTTGAAAGGCTGACGGGCTTTTTGCAGGACCTCGATGATCTCGGGCGCGGCCACGCCGTAGCCGATGCGGAGGTTGGCCAAGCCCTGGATTTTCGAGAAGGTCCGCAGCACGACGACATTGCGTCCCTCCCGCACGTAGCGCAGCACATCGGGCGGCTCGTCGAGGAATTCGTAGTAGGCTTCGTCGAACACGACCATGACATGCTCCGGCACGCGCTCCATGAAGCGGTCGATCGCGTCCTGAAAGACCATCGTTCCCGTGGGGTTGTTTGGGTTGGCGATGAAGACCTCCTTGGTCCGCGGCGTGATGGCCGCCAGCATGCCGTCGAGATCATGGATGAACCCCGGATCGGCCACATCGACGACGACGGCGCCGAAGAGCTGGGCCATGAGGCGGTAAACCGCGAAAGAATGGCGCGCGACCACGACCTCATCCCCCGGCTGAAGGTAGGCGTGGCCGATGAACTCGATGATTTCGTTCGATCCGTTGCCGAGGATGACGTTGCCCATGGCCAGCCCGAGCTGCGCGGCGATGGCCTCGCGCAGGTAGTAACCCCCGCCATCCGGATAAAAGTGCGCCCGCTCGAGCGTCTCGATCATGGCCTGCCGCGCGCGGGGTGACGGACCCAGCGGATTTTCGTTCGAGGCCAGTTTGATGATTCTTTCCGGGGCGATGCCCAATTCCCGGGCCAGATCCTCGACGGGTTTGCCCGGTTCGTAGGAGACAAGCTCGCGCAACTGCGGGTTGGCGTATTTCCACATGGCGCGGAGTTTAGGCGGAGAACTACGGGTTTGCGAGCGCAAGGAACCGAGGCGAGGGTCGGGGCATGCGTATCGCCGTCCTAGCCGACACCCACAACCACCTGCCCCCGGCCGTGTGCACGGCTGTGGCGGCGGCCGATGAAATCTGGCATCTCGGCGACATTTGCTCGCCGCAGATCCTGGCCGAACTGCGCCGCCTCGGACCCCCGCTGCAGGCCATCCGCGGCAACTGCGATCTCCCCTCCATCGCCCCGGCCAGTCTCTGCCTCGAGCGCGGGGGGCATCAATTTTACCTCGTGCACGAACCTCCGATGGCGGTGCCGCAGGCGGCGGGCTTCGCCCTCCACGGTCACACCCATGTGCCGCGCGACGAAACCGTCAGGGGCGTGCGCTACCTCAATCCGGGCAGCATCGGCAAGACCAACCGTGGCGCACCGGCCTCGTTCGCGTGGCTGGAGGTGAGCGACGATGGGAGGGTGCATTGGTCCCTTGTGCCGGCGGGGTAAGGTCTGACATTGTGCTCTTGATGTTCGCCCTCCCCCTCCATCGGCCCGGCCGCACGTTGTGCTTCGCATTGTCCTCCCTGATCGCCTACTTCGTGACCGCCCCTACCCCGCTCTTGGCCGCACCAACGAACACCACGCTCGATTCGCCGGAGGCTGCATCAGCCAGTGCGCCGATCGCCGGTGAATGCGAGCCTCGCGACGGCCTGCCGAATTTCTTCGCCAAGTTATCCGCCGGTGGACCGGTTCGCATCGCCTACCTTGGTGGCAGCATCACCGAGGCCCACGGCTGGCGGGTTTTTTCCCGCGAATGGTTCGCCCGCAATTATCCGCAAGCGCAGGTCAGCGAGATCCGCGCCACCATTTCGGGCACCGGCGCGGAGTTCGGGGCCTGCCGCCTGCAGGAGCACGTGCTGCGCCACGCGCCTGACCTTGTCTTCATCGAGTTTGCGGTCAACGGCACGGGCTCCACACCCACCCGCTCCCTGCGATCCGTCGAGGGCATCGTGCGCCAAATTCGCCGCCACAACCCGGACACGGAGGTGTGTTTTGTTTTCACCCTTTCGAAAGGCATGCTCCCCGAGCTGCGCGCCGGTCGCTGGCCGGCCGTCGTTTTGGGCATGAAAAAAGTCGCCGACCATTATGGCGTGCCGACCATTGCGTTCGGTCCGGAGGTCGTCCGACTCGAAGGCGAGAAGAAGCTGATCTTCTCGGCTCCAGCACCCGCGGAGGATGCGCCGGCGGACGCTCCGATCGTTTTCAGCACCGACGGCACCCACCCGCTCGAGCGCGGCCACCGACTTTACACCGACGTCATCGTGCGCTCCATTCCCGCCCTGCAGGCCGCCGGGCGTCCCGGCCCGCATCCGCTCATCGCGCCGCTTGATCCCGATAGTTGGGAAAAAACCGCCTTGGTCGCGGTCGACGCGCCGGGCGTCACACGAAGCGCCGGGTGGGCAAAGATCGATCCACCCGATGGCACGGAGCAAAGACAACGCATCAGCCAATACTTCCCCGGCGTCTGGCAGGCGACCCGGGCGGGCGAGACCCTGGAGTTCACCTTTGAAGGCACGGGCTTTGGGCTCTCCGGTTTTCGTGGTCCGGCCGCCGGACTTTTCCGGGTCACGGTGGACGATCTCCCGCCCATGACCGCCACGTTTTACGATTCCTACAGCTATGCGGGAAGGACCAGCCATCGCGCTTGGTTTTATCCAGAGGATCTTCCGCCCGGAAAGCACCGGGTAAAAATCGAGTTCCTCGCCGAGCCGCCCGACCGCGCCGAGATCGTCAAACGCTCCGGGCAGGCCTACAAGGCACCCGAGGTCGAACCAACCCCCGTGCTCCAACTCGCCGCAGTGCTGCTCGCCGGCTCCCTTGTTCCGTAGAGTCATTGGCCGTGGCATGAACCCGGTCGTTCCGGCGACCTGACACGGAAGGTTGAGCCGCGGCCGGTTCCGTTCCATAATGTCGGACTGATGAAACCCGTTGCCCGGATTGCCGCCTTGACCCTTGCTGCATCCGCCCTCCACGCACAGGAACCGGCCCCCTCGCCGCCGGCCGCGGGGGAGAGAATCCCCGTGCTGGAAATTTCGGCGGACGAAAAACCGATCGAGGCCACGACCTCGTTGACCAACGCACCGAAAATGAACGAGCCGGTCAACTTGGGGCAGAGCCCGGTCGGCGACGTGTTCAGCATTGACCCGCCGCCGGATTCACCCAACCCGGATAAAGTTCCCGAGATCAGCGGCAAGCTGCCCGGGGACGAAGAAACCCGCCCGCGTCCGGAGGTCACCGGGACGGTGCAGGTGACAGCGAAGAACAACGGCCAGATCGTCCAGGCCAAGGTCGGCAACCTGGTCAGCATCACCCTCGAATCCAATCCCAGCACGGGCTACAGCTGGGAACTTCGCGGGTTCGAATTCGGCGCCGCCGAGTTCTACAGCAGCGATCTCGTCGCGCGGGAGAACGGCAATGTCATGTTCGGCGCCCCGGGCGACACGGTCATCACCCTGCAGGCGGTCAATCCGGGCACGCAGAACATCCAGCTCGTTTACCGCCGCATCTGGGAGGCACCCGACCAGGTTGCTGCGAGTTTTGCCTTCCAACTCGAGGTCGCGGGCGAGGCACCGACAGCCACACCCGCCCCGGCGGCCGCTCCGACCACCCCCGCACCATGAACCAGCCCTTGGTCATCGCCGGACGCACGTTCCGGTCGCGTTTGCTTCTCGGCACGGGCAAGTTTTCCTCCCCGCAATCCATGCGCGAGGCCCTGGAGGCCAGCGCCACGGAGATCGTCACCGTCGCCCTGCGCCGGGCCGATCTGGGCGGGGGCACGGATCCCTTCGCCGACATCCTCGACTTCATCGATTCCGAAAAATATCTGCTCCTGCCGAACACCAGCGGGGCAATGAACGCCGAGGAGGCGGTGCGCCTGGCCCGGCTGGCGGCGACGGCCGGCCTGCCCAAGTGGGTCAAGTTGGAGATCCATCCCGATCCGCAATACCTCCTGCCCGATCCGATCGAAACCCTGCGGGCCACGGAAATCCTCGCAGCCGAAGGCTTCACCGTTCTGCCCTACATCAATGCCGATCCCGTGCTGGCCAAGCGCCTGGAGGAGGCCGGAGCCGCCACCGTCATGCCCCTGGGCTCGCCCATCGGCAGCAACCGCGGCCTCGAAACCCGCGGGCAGATCGCCATCATCATCGAACAGGCCCGCGTGCCGGTCATTGTTGATGCCGGCATCGGCGCACCGAGCCATGCGGCCGAGGCGTTGGAAATGGGAGCCGACGCTGTGCTGGTCAACACGGCTATCGCCGTGGCCGACGATCCGGTGCGAATGGCGCGGGCGTTCCGCCTGGCCGTCGAAGCCGGACGCAGCGCGCGCGAAGCCGGCCTGCCAACGCAGCAAGAGACGGCCGTGCCGACCAGTCCTCTGACCGCGTTCCTTCACGCCGGATGACCACCGTGCTGCGCGTCTTCGCCCTCGCGCTGGGCCTTGGGTGGTCGTTTGCGCCGCTCACGGCGCAGGTCTATCAGGGTCAGACGCTTGTTGAGGCTTCGCTGGTGTCGGACACCACGACCATCGTCCCCGGCCAACCCTTCCGGGTCGGGCTCCACCTGCGCATGGCTCCCGGATGGCACACCTATTGGGAGAACCCGGGGGACTCGGGGCTGCCCACGACTTTCGATCTTGAACTGCCGGAGGGCTTCACGGCCGGGCCGCTCGAATGGCCCTTGCCCCAGCGAATCATCGAGCCGGGAGACATCCAGGTTTACGCTTACCGCGGGGAAACCCTCCTTATCCGCACCATCACGCCGCCGGCTGATTTTGCTGCGAGCGCGATCACCACCATCAAGTCACGGACATCCTGGCTGGTCTGCGAGCAGATCTGCATCCCCGGCAAGGCGCCGCTGGAGCTCTCCCTGCCGGTCGGCACCTCGGCTGCGCCCGCCCAGGCGGAGCTTTTCGGCCGGTTCGATGCGCTACTTCCCTCGGCCGGGCCCCCGCCTTTCGAGACCCGCTGGACCAAAACGCCCACGGGCTGGAACCTCGGGCTGCAAGGGGTCACCGGCGGAGGGCGCGTCGATTTCTTGCCACTCACCGAGGGCACGGGACACACGTCAGCGCGCGACCTCGTGGACGGCCAAGCCGACTTGGCCATTCCCATCGACGAGGCGGCTCCGCTCCGCGGCGTGATCGTCTGGGAGAACGGGACACGCCGCGGTTGGATCATCGAAAGCTCTGTGGCAACACCCGTGGCTGACGCCGCGGTTGCGCCGAAGACCGCGAGCGCCTCGGCCCTCTGGAGTTACCTGCTCTACGGGTTCATCGGCGGCTTCATACTCAATCTTATGCCCTGCGTGCTGCCGGTCATTTCGCTGAAAATTTTCGGCTTCATGCGGCAGGCTGGCGATTCCCGGGCCAGCGTGCTCAAGCACGGCTTGGCCTTCATCGCGGGCATCTTCGTTTGGTTCCTCGGGCTCGCCGCGGTCATCATCGCGCTCAAAGCCGCCGGCAGCGAGGTGACCTGGGCGTTCCAATTCCAAAACCCGTGGTTCAACTTCGCCATCGGCGCGATCGTCTTCGTCTTCGCCCTCAATCTTTTCGGCGTCTTTGAGATCGTGCTTCCCGGCCGCGCCAACAGCGGGCTGGCCGAGGCGGCGGGCCACGGCGGACTGGCTGGCTCGTTTGCCCAAGGGATTCTGGCCACGCTGCTGGCCACGCCCTGCACGGCACCGTTTCTCGGCACGGCCCTGGGCTTCGCCTTCGGACAGACACCGGTGGTCATTCTCGCCATGTTTGCCAGCATCGCCGCGGGCATGGGCTCGCCCTACCTGCTGCTCTCCGCCCAGCCGGGCTGGCTCAAATTCCTCCCCAAGCCCGGCGCTTGGATGGAGCGCCTCAAGCAGTTCATGGGCTTCCCCCTCGCCGCCACGCTGCTCTGGCTCCTCTTTGTCATCGGCCAACAACGGGGCACGGAGGCGGTCATCTGGGCGGCGGCCACCTACCTCTGCCTTGGGCTGGCCGCGTGGATCTACGGCGCGTTCCTCGGACCGCTGTCGCTGCCGCGCACGCGCTGGCTGGCGGCCGTCGGGATCGCTTTGGCCCTGCTCCTCGGACTGGGTTACTTCGCGGGCCGCCTTTTTGCCGCGTCGGCTGCGGCCGGACCCGTCGAAAACGGGGCCAAGGAAACCGACGGCATCCCGTGGGTTGCCTTCTCCGAGGCGGAACTCCAGCGTCTGCGGACCGAGGGCCGCCCGGTCTTCCTCGACTTCACGGCCGACTGGTGTCTGACCTGCAAATTCAACGAGCGCACCGCGATCAACACCCCCGCGGTGCGAGCAGCCCTCGAAAAAAACGGGATCGTGGCCATGAAAGCCGACTGGACCAACAGCAACCCCGAGATCACCCGCAAGCTTGCGCAGTTTGACAGAGTCGGGGTTCCGTTCTACCTGTTCTACGCCCCCGGGGCGGAGGAACCGGTCATCTTGCCCGAACTGCTCACCGAGCAGATCGTCCTTCAAGCCCTCGGGGCCAAGACACCCTAAATCCACGACACCAACCACCAAGCCTATGAAAACCATCCTCTCATTCCTCCTCTCCATCACAGCCGCCGCGGTCGTCATGGCCGCACCCGAAGTCGGGCAGCCCGCCCCGGAGTTCACCCTCACGGATTCCACCGGCACGTCGCACAAGCTCTCCGACTTCAAGGGCAAGACCGTTGTCCTCGAGTGGCTCAATCACGGCTGCCCCTTCGTCCAAAAGCACTACGTCGAGGGCAACATGCAGAAACTGCAGAAAGAATATACCGGCGAGGGCGTGGTTTGGCTTTCGATTGTTTCCTCCGCCCCCGGCAAGCAGGGACATATGGCGGCCGAAGACGCCAACAAGACGAAAGAAGAAAAAGGCTCGGCAGCCACAGCCGTTCTGCTCGATGAGGATGGTAAGGTCGGCCAGCTTTATGCGGCGAAAGTCACGCCCGAGCTGTTCATCATCAATCCAGAGGGCACGCTCGTTTACGCGGGGGGCATCGACGACAAGAAGTCAACCGATCCGGCCGACATCGCGACTTCGACGAACTACGTCGCACAGGCCCTGGACGAATTGCTGGCCGGGAAGCCGGTCTCCATGGCGAAGACTGCGGCCTACGGCTGCTCGGTCAAATACTAACGGCCCTCAGATTCCACCAGCCCGCCGGTTCCTTCGGGAGCCGGCGGGTTTCTTTTTACTCCGGGATGCGCAGCACCATCCCGGGTTGCAGCTTGGTCGGATCCGGGAAGACGTCTTTGTTCGCGTCCGCGATCTTCTGCCACTTCGCCGGGCTCTTGTAAAATTTGCGCGAGATAGCCGCCAGCGTGTCGCCCTTCTGCACGGTGTAGGTCTGGCCGCCACCGGCAGTTGCAGCAGGAGCGGGCGCCGCCGCCGTCGCCCCGGCAGCGGCCGCCA
>JBGSSV010000078.1:0-7260 GCA_041736875.1 Chthoniobacterales bacterium
GGAGCCTCGGCCCGGGCCTCGGCGGTGGCAGGAGCAGGAGGCGGATTCTCGAGCCCGCGCACGGCCAGATCCGGCTTGATCATGGTGCTGGTGTCGGCCGCCGGACTCGGTCCTCCAAAATTTGGCGCGCCTCCCTCAGCAGCCTGGGCCAGCAACAACTGCGCCTCGGCGGGAGCCGTGGCAAGAAGCAGGGCGGACACGACCGGAACAAAGAATAGGCGACTGCGTTTCATGATCTCGAGGCGTTGATTCGCATGACGATGGGCATGGGCATGCCGTCGGGCGGCGGGTCAGGAAAAGTGATACCGGTCAGAATCTCGCTTTGCAAAGCCCGATCGATCGCCGCGTCGCCCGAACTGCCTTCCAGCGCGGCACGCGTGACCCGACCGCTCGAATCCACCCAGATGCGCGCCTTCACGGTCAACCGCGCGGACCGCGTGAGCTTGTGGCTGCGCACGGCCGAGGAAACCGCGTTCTGCACGCGTCCGGCATACCAGCCGTATTTCGACCCACCGCCGCCACCGCGTCCGCTGCCTCCGATCATTCCGCCACCGCCGCGTCCGCTTAGGCCGAACCCGTCAGGCGGGCCATCGCCTTGGATGTTCGACCCCATGGGCGCCGGGGCCTCCGGCTCGGGTTCCGGGGGCGAATCGGGCTGGGTCTCCTCGACAAACTTCGGCGCGTCCGGCTGTTGGACCGGCTCCGGCAGGTCGGGGGGCGGCGTGGGCGGAGGCGTGGGCTTGGGTGGAGGCGGCGGAGGCAGCGGCGTGATGTTGACCACGGTGGCAGCCCTCTTTTTCGGCGCACTTTTGCCCCCAAAGAGGAAGAACGCTCCAGCACCCAGGCCGAGAAAAAGCACGAGACCCACCACGACCCAGACGATGGTGGACCGTTTACGCCCGGCGGGATCTGAGCCGGGCTCATGGAAGGAGGACGCCATGGGTTACTTCGGTCCGACCGTGGCCAGACCAACCTGGCTGATCCCCAAGCGTCCGCAGACATCGAGCACATTCATGATGCCCTCGTATTGCGTCTGCCGGTCCCCACGCACGACGACAGGAAACTCGGGATTCTTCGCCTTGTGCTCCTTGAGGCGTTGCTCAAGCTCGGCCAGCGTCACGGGGACGGTGTCCAACGCGATTTTGCCCTGGTTGTTGACTGTAATGGCCCGGCTTTTCGGCGCGCTGAGGTCGGCCGGCTTGCTCGAGGACTTGGGTAAATCCACCTTCACCCCTTGAACCCCGGCGGTGGTCATGATGATGAAGATCAACAGCAGCACGAGGTAGAGGTCCACCATCGGCGTGACGTTGATGTCGTCGTATGATTTGTCGTCTCCTCCGGCGTCCATAATCAGTTCAGGTTGGGCACGAGCGGCTCGGCTTCCGTTTTCGACGGGACATAGCGCGGCGGCAACCCCTCACCGGGCGGCGGGTAGGCTTCGGCGATCTTGGTGACAAACTCGTCGATGAAAACGTGCATCGAGGCGAGCACGTCTTTGATCCGCGAGCTCAGCACGCTATACATGAAAAGTGCCGGGATGGCGACGAAGAGACCAACGGTCGTGGCCAGCAAGGCGCTGGCGATACCCGGCGCGATCGAGTTGACATCGACCTCACCCGACTTGGCGATGATGGCGAAGGTGATCATCACGCCAACGACGGTGCCCAACAGCCCGACGTAGGGACCGCCGGCGATGCTGGTGGTCAAAATGACCAACCCCTTGTTCAGCCGCTGCCGCTCCCGCACCATGCCGGCATCGAGCGAGGCGCGGATGGCCTGAATCGAGCGGACGGACAAGCCCCGGTGGCGATCAGGACCCGAGATGCGGTGGCGAATCTCCTTAACCCCGAGGTGGTAGAGGTGGTAGCAGGGCGAGTCGAGCATCCGGCGAATATTCGCTTGATGCTTGGTGGCCCCCGTAGCCTCCATGGCTTCCATCCGCAGGTTGGTCAGCGAATTCGGATCATCGGCGTCGAGCACCGTGAGATCGCCCGAGACTTCACCCCACTGGCGGAGGAACTCCGCGTCGCCCCGCATCAGCGCACGCAGGCGCACGAACTTCGCCACCGCGACCGACCACCCGAGGATCATCATGATCACGCAGACGCCCACGGCGATCCAGCCGTCGAACATCATGTTGTTGGCGATGTCGCCGAAAAGCATGACGTGCTCCAGCATTCCGCCGTGTTCTCCCCCACCGCCAGCCTCACCCTGCTCGGCCTGCAGGATTTTCGTCGCCAGTTCACTGCCAGATTGGTTGATGAACATCAGCCGCAGGGCGGCATCCGGAAGCGCCGTGCCGTGCAGCTGCAGCTCATCGAACTCACCAAGGTAGCGGCCCTCGCTGCCGACCGCGGGATCCGGGCCGCCGAGATAGATCGGGCCTTTGCCGGTCGGCAGAGGTGCGGTAAGCGTGGCCGCTTCCCGTCCGTCCAGCGAAAGCACCATGCGACCGTCCTTGGCCGTCAAAGCCAGCTGCCGCCAAACCCCGTCGCCCACCGTCTCGGTGGCCACGGCGCGCGGCTGCCCCGCGATCTCAACAAACGGAGCACCGCCGGCCGCCAGGCCGATACGAAGACCGTCCGCCTCGGGGCGGGAAAAAAGGATGGCCTCGTTGGCCGTGGCCACCGGTTTGACCCAGAGCAGAAGGGTCAGCTCGCCCCCCGCACCCCATTCGTTGGCGGGTGTCGCGGGAATTTTGATCGGCTCGCGGCCGACCAGGCGCACGCCGTCGGCAATGACCGCTCCCTCGGACAAGCTCCCGGCTGTCTCCGCGTTGGAGGCATTCGAGGTCGCATCTTGCGGAGGAGTGCCGCGCTCGCTCAGGTGGTAAACAAGCTTGGCCGTGGCCGGATAGGTCTTGGCGGAGTCCGCCTGGCCGTCGCCCCCCGGTGCGGCATTCCCATAGTAGAGCCAGAACTCCGTGGGAGCCGAACCGGCAACCGCCGGCACTTTCACCCAGGCAAAACCCTCAGCCATGAGTGGATCAAACTTCTCCAGATGGAAGGCCAGGGGTGTTTGGTCATCCGCGGCCACAAACCGCAGGTCGCTGCCGTCCGCCTGCAACGCCTCGAACGGCACATTGCCGGGATGCAAGCGAACGAGCACGACCGACTCGCCAGCGTCACCCTTGATCTCCGCCTCCTCAACCGCGGTATTGAGGATGAGTTTGGTCCGTCCGGTCCATTCCTCGTTCCACCAAGCCGGGGCACTGGTCAGGCCGGCCATGAGCAAAGCCGCGGCAAGAACAACCGGGCGACAGGTGAAGTGGTGCTTGAAGTCCATGTTCATAGTTCTCCCCAGATGCGAAAAACGAGTAGCGGCTGCCCGACCTCGCGGGTGCCCTCGGCGATCATCGGAAAACCGAGCGCGAGCGAACCGTTGAGCCAGTCCATCAATTTGACCGTGCCCCCGACACCCCAGCTCGCGAGGCTGAATTCGGTCGTCTGCTCCGGCAAGGGGTCGTTGATGAAAGCAGCCCCTGCGTCGAGGAACGCGAAGAGGCGCAATTCGTGCTCGAGCCGCTTCGTCCATTTGAGCAGCGACGGCGTGTAAAGTTCCAGACTGCCCGCGATCGCACTGTCCCCCACGACCTCCGATTCGAGGTAGCCGCGGACGGTGCTCAGGCCGCCGAGGGAAAATTGCTCGCTGTCGACCAGCGCATTGTCCGTCGCCTGCCCCTGCACGACGGCTCGCAGGCGGAAGTCATACCAGACATCGTGCTCGTAGCTCGCCAGTCCACGAAAATAGACGTAGTTGCCGTTGGCCGCGTAGCGCCGATTGTCGAATTCCACCTCGCCGCTACCCATCCCGCGGAAGTGCCAGTTGATCGCCCCGTCCAGCTGGAAGCGGTAGTCCTTGCCCATCCAAAATCCGCTGTAGCTGAGCAGGAACGGCCAATAAGTCACCGGCGACGAGCTGATGATTGCATTGTCGGAGCTGAGCGACTGCTCGAAATTCTTGTAGTCCAGCCCGAAGGTCAGGTTGTGAAACAACCCCGGCTTCTGCGGCAGTTCGGCGATGAGCCTTCCGCCGTAGATCTCTCCGTTGCCCGCCGAGGCTGTGCCGCCAAGGGTGGAGACATCGCTGTTCTGCCGGATGGCCTGGGCCATGATCGAGAGCCAATCAACGCGCGGAACCGGCGCGAGATAATAGCCGGAGTAGACCAGGGCGTCGTCCGCATCCTGCGGCGCGATTTGGAAGGCCATGCCGATGGTGTGGTCAAGCTGCCAGAGGTTGTCGTAACGCAGCGAGGCGTCGAGCCGCAGCGGCGTGGTGTTGGCACTGTAGCGGTTGTTCAACTCGAGGGTCGCATGCAGCGGAAAACTGTCCTCCACGACCAACTCCACATCCACCGTCCCCGGCACGGCCCCCGGTTTGAACTCCGGCGTCACCCGGAGGTCCGCCCGCTTGTTCAGGAGGACAACGTCACGCTGCACCTCCTCAAAGTTCGGCACATTGCCCTCCTGCAGGGAAGGCGCCCGCCGCTTGATCCGCTCGATGTCGTGGAACCGCGACCCCTTGACCGTCAAACGTCCCACCGGCACCTCCTGCACAATGAGCACCACCATGCCCTTGCTCGCGTCCTGCGGCGGAACCTCCACCACCACGGTTTGGAACCCCGCCCGGTGATACCTTTGCTCCAGTGCCGCTCGGGCCAATTCCACGTCCTCCTCCGTCCGCCCGGGGCCCATATAGGGATAAACGGCCAGATCCACCTCGTCGCGGGGCAACTGCCGGGCGCCGAGGATGCGGTATTCACGGATAAAAATCCCGGCGGGCGCAGGGGTGTCGGGAGGATTTTGGCTCGGCGCCTCGGCCGTCGCCGTCCACGCGGGCAAGACCGACCCGCAAAGAGCCAAGACGGCAAGCGCGAGGCCGCGCAGGCCAGCCTCGCACCAAGAACAGGACAGGCGATGCCCCCGGGCTTCGTGCGACAAAACAATCTGGCGAAAGTGGGACATGCGGCAGCTTGCTTCATGCCATTTCAGGAGGGCCAGAGGGAAGACCGCGACTGTGACGAAACTGTCACAAGGCGCCTGCTCTGCCTTCCCGTCGACTCGGGCACCGGAAGAACCAAATCTTGCCCGCGGTGGCATTAATCACTACACGAACCTGAATCGGCCGAGTCCAACCGGAGTTTCGCCAGCTCATCCTTTCGCACCCGGATGCCTCTATACATCACCAAAAACGGAGAGACCTTCGGCCCGTATGAGGCCGGGGAACTCGAGGAGTTTTTGCGCCAAGGCCATTTCCTGCCCGATGATCTGTGCTGGCAGGAGGGCTGGGTGGACTGGCAACCGATCCGCTCCGCCCTCACCCCGGACCCCGTCGCCCCGCCCATGCCCAAGGGAGAAATCCCGGGGGACATCGTCATCATCGGCACCCTCGAACTGCCCGATGACCGCACGGTGACCTGCCGCGTCGAGGGTGAGATCGTTTCACCGGCCACCGTCATCATCGCGCCGGAGGCGAGGATCAAAGCGCGGATCAAAGCCGCCTCGGTCGTGATTTTCGGCACGGTCGAGGGCGACATCCACGCGACCGGGCGCGCCGAACTGAAGAGCTCCTCGACCCTTCATGGGGACATTCATGCCGCCCGCGTGTTGGTCGAGGAGGGCGCGACGTTCCGCGGAAAATCCCACGTCCACTCCGTCCCGCCTGCCGGGGAAACCGACAAAAGCTGAGTCCTCAGCGCCGCCGGGGTGCCCCCTTGGAGGCGAGGCGCACGCGGCTGAACATCTCGGTGAAGAATCCGCCGATGACCAGAACCTGCGCCGAGAAATACATCCAGAAGAGCAGGATCATGAAAGACGACATGGCCCCGTAGAACGACTCGGCGCTGAGCCATCCGAGGTAGAGTCCCATGCCCAGTTTGCCGATGGAAAAAAGCAGCGCCGTGCCGAAGGCCCCGAGCCAAACGTGGGCCCAGAGCACCTTGGTCTCGGGCAGGAGTTTGTAGATCAAGGCGCAGACGAGGGTGACCATGACGAGGGTCGCGGCGAATTCGAGGGAGAAAAGCAGCGAGCTCGAGTAAGGCAGCCAGTCAGGCACATATTTCTTCGTGGCGGCCAGCGTGGTCGTGGCGAGAAGCGAGAAGATGAGGAGCAGGCCGGCCACCAACACGCCGGCAAGGGAAACGAGGTAGTGCTCAACCCACATCCACCATGAGGCCTCCTTGTGGTGCTGGACGCCCCAGATGAAATTCATCGAGTCGCGCAACTGGCGCATCACGCTGGAGGACGTGTAGAGCAGCACGACAATGCCGATCGTCGCCGCCCAGCCCGAGCTGGTGCGAGCGCGAACGCTCGAAAGCAGACCTTCGATCGTCCAGGCGGTTTCCGGACCGAACATTTCCATCAGCTTGATCCGCAACTCCCCGCGGGCCGCCTCCTCGCCGAAGAACCATCCGGCGATGGCCGTGGCGATGAGCAGCAGCGGGCCGAGGGAGAAGACCGCATAGTAGGTCAAAGCCGCCCCGTGGGTCATGCCGCCTTCCATGACATAGCGATTGAAAGCCTCGCCAAGAATCCGCCGGTTGCTCTTGGCCGCCGGTTGCGCAGGGTTGCTTTCGATTTCCACGGTTTCCATCGGGGCAAATGTTAGCCAGCCGGCGGATGCAGGGAAGCCGTCGTTTTATCCCGCCAGCCCGCGGGCGATCCGACGCGGCAACCCGGGACCGGCAAACACCAGGGCGGTGTAAAGCTGCACGAGCGAAGCTCCAGCTTGCATCTTCTCGCTAGCGCCCGCGACATCAGCCACGCCGCCCACGCCCATGATCGGCCGGTCCGTCAGGGCCCGCACCCGCCGGATGACCTCCGTGGAACGCGAGGCGAGCGGGAGACCGCTCAGTCCGCCCTCCTCGTCCGCCCCGCTGGGAATCGCACCATGGTCGAGCGTGGTGTTGGTCGCGATCCAACCGGCTGCGCCCTCGTCATCACCGGCCGCCACAACGGCCGCGAGGTCGTCGTCGGCCAGATCGGGCGCGATCTTGACCAGGATCGGCTTGCCCTCCGGATTTTCGCGCCCCAGCGCGGCGAGAATCCCCCGCAGGTGGCCGGCGGCCTGCAATTCGCGGAGCCCGGGCGTGTTGGGCGAGCTGACGTTGACGACAAAATAATCGCCGTGCTCGCGGAGGAGCCGGAAACTTTCCGCATAATCACCCGCGGCCTCGGCCAGCGCGGTGACCCGCGATTTGCCCAAATTGATGCCCACCGGCACGCGGGGCCAGCGGCCGGATGAACGCCAGGCGGCCAAGCG
>JBGSSV010000089.1:0-16489 GCA_041736875.1 Chthoniobacterales bacterium
ATGCCGAAGTCGGCCACGAGCACACTGCGCCCGTGCCGCTGCGCCGCCTCGGCCATGTTGGCCAGGCGATCCGCCCCGACGGTGCTTCGATCGACGCGGGTGGAAAAATTCAAGGGCGAGCGGGCATCGATCAGCCTCATCCCCGGACAGCCGGCGCCCAGAATCTCGGCGGCAGCCGGCACCACGCAAGCCGCCGCGGCCGTGCGGGCCCGGGAATTTTTCCACAGCGTCCGGACCCGCGCGGCGCTGAGTTTTTCCTGCGAGATCGTCGCCAGCACGCGTGGGGCAGCTTGCGCCCGCGACACCACGGCAAATTTCACGGACGAATTGCCCGCGTCGGCCAGAAACATCGGGAAAATGCTCGATTCTGCCATGGGCAAGTTCCTATCCCGCCGGGGCGGCGGCCGCACGGTTCTTTTCCGCGATGGCCCGCACGGCGGGATCCTCAGCCAGAAGCCCAAGCGCCCGGCGCAGGAGCGTCCGGCCCGGTTCCATGCGGTGCCAGGTGGAGGCGCCCGACGGATGGGGCAGGGCCACCAGGTCGAAGCTCGCGCCGTCGCGCTCCAGCGGGATGCGCCGGCCGATGACCTCGGTGAGTTTCTCCGCGCGGATGAATTGCGCGATAGCCAGCTTGCCCACGGGAACGATGAGGGTGGGGCGGAGGAGTTGGATTTCGCGGGCGAGCCACGGCGCGCAGTTGGCGATCTCCTCCTCATCCGGCACGCGATCACCACTCCCTTTCGGGTGCTTGCCGGGAAAGCATCGGCAGACCGCGGCCATGTAGATGCTGGCCCGAAAAACTTCCTCGCCAAATCCGCAGGACTCCTCGAACCAGCGAAAAAGCGTTCTGCCCGCCGTCCAGGCGAAGGGCCGTCCGAGGATCGGCTCCCGCGTTCCCGGCGCCTGACCGACGAGAATGATTCTGCTCGGCACCGGGCCGCCGGATACCGGAGAGGACGCCATTCGCGGGCACCGATGGCAGCGGTGGAGAGCGGCCACGTGCTCCTGCAGCGCCCGGTCGGTCATCGCCCTTTGAATTGCGGCTGGCGCTTTTCTCGGAAGGCCCGCACCCCCTCGGCGTAGTCCTCGCTGTCGTAGACCTGACGGCGGATGGCTTGGATTTCCTCGGCCGTTTCGGCGTCGATCGAGTGACCGCGCGAGAGCAGGCGGAACTCGGCTTTGAGCGAGCGGACGGCCAGCGGCGCGTTTGCCGCGATGGACTCGGCCATCTTCAGCGTGAAAGCCTCGAGCTCGTCCGCGGGTCGCACGTGGTTGACGAAGCCGTTGTTCCACGCGTCGGTCACCGCCACGGGTTGCGCGGTGAAAAACATTTCCTTCGCCTTGTTCACGCCGATCAGGTTGGTGAAATGGATGAGTCCCGACGCGTTGTAGGGAATGCCGATCTTGGCCGGGGTCATGGCGAAGGTGCTGTTCTCCGCGGCCAGCACGATGTCGCTGGAAAAACACAGATCGCAGGCCCCGCCCCAGACCGAGCCTTCGACCATGGCGATGACCGGCACCGGGCAGTCCTGGATCCGACGCAACAGCGTCTCGAGCGCATCAAAATAGGCGAGGGGATCCCGACGAGGCTCCGGCAGTTCGTTGATGTCATGCCCGGCCGACCAGACCTTCACCCCGCGGGCTGCCCGCAGGATCAGGACCAGCGCACCGTCCGCGACGAGGGCAGCAAGGCCGTCCATCAAGTCCTGCATCAGCTCACGGCTGAGCGCGTTCTGCTTCTCCAACCGGTTGAGTTGCAGCACGCCGATCCGGCCGGTCAGGGAGCGCAAGATCAACGACATGGCTCCAACCTTGCTAAGGCACCTTTCGTCGCGAGTAAAGATTCCCGGCTCAGCGTGGTCCGGCCGCCTGTTGCAGGACTTCGTCCAATTGCCGTCGGGCCAGCGCATTGTCCGGCTCGAGTTGAACGACCAAACGCAGGGCCTCGATCACGCCGGCGAGATTGCCGCGGCGGGCCTGCATCTGCACAAGGTTCTGCGCCGTCGGCGAGGTCGGCCGCAGCTGCAGGGCGCGCTGGACCATCAGCACCGCCTCATCCTGTTTTTCCAGATTCCACAAAATCACGCCAAGATCGTTGTGCGCCTCCGCGCTGTCCGGACGCAGCGCGATGACCTTCCGCAGCAAAGGTTCCGCCTCGGCCGAGCGGCCGCGGTCATCGAGGGCCGACGCGTAGTTGTGCATCGCCTTCCAACTCCGCGGATTGGTCTCCAGCGTCGCGGCGAAGAGCTTCAAGTCCTCCGACCAGAGCGGCAGGCGCTTCATGCTGACCAAGGCCAGCAGGGCCACCGCGGCGGCGCTGAGGGTCCAGGCCCAGCGTCGGCCGGAGTCCGCGACGAAGAGAGCCAGGGCGAGGCCCGGTCCGAGCAGCGCCAGGTAGGCGTAACGGTCGGCCACGGTGCTGACGACTTGGAAATTGAACGGCACCAGCCCCAGCGTGGGCAGCAGGGCGGCGGCGAAGATCGCGGCCGGAACGAGAAAAATTCTCAGACGCTTCACCGCGATCAGCACGGCGGCGAGCGCGGCCGGAGCGAGCCACACCCACCACAGTTGTCCCGAGGCCATGACCACGTTCGGCGCGCGTCCGTAGTCGGCCGCGAGGCCCGCCGGCCAGAGGGTTTTTCCCGCGTAGAAGGCAAGGGCATCCGCGGCGACCAGCGGACGCGCCCAAAGCGGGACCAGCCCGCTGGCCAGATCCGCCGCCCACTGGGCCCGGCTCGTGACCAGCACCCAGGCCACGCCGATCACCAACCACGGGAGGAGCACGAGAAGGCTTTGGCGCCACGTCCAACGGAATGGTTGGACCGCGAGTATGGCCGCGATCAGCGGCAGGGCCACGCCGGCCGGCTTGGCTGCGAGTGAGGCGAGAAAAAGCAGCGTTGCGCCCACCCAACGTCCAGGGCCCGGACGCTCGCGGCCGAAAAGAACCAGCAAAGCCCCCAGGCCCAGGCAGCCGCCGAGGACATCGCGCAGTCCGGATATCCACGCCACCGACTCGACTTGCAATGGATGGAGGGCGAAAAACGCCGCGCCGAGTCCCGCGGCCAGCCCGAGGCACTCGGCCGACGCGGACGGGAAGAAACCGGAGGTGATTTTCTTGATCAGGGCAAAAGCCAGCCCGGCCGAAACCGCATGAAGCAGCACATTCGCCCCGTGGAACCAGGCCGCGTTGAGTGCACCCGAGGCCAGCGGCAGCCCGTCCCACCAGCGCGAGAGCGCGGCCAGTCCGGCCCAAGCCGAGTAAGTCAGCGGAATGTAGAGCTGCTGCCACGGACCCGACCACAGCGCGCTTAGGCTGGCCCAGGACAGTTGGGCCAGGTGCGGGTTGGCATGCACGTGGATGTCATCATCCCAGAACGGAAAAAACGGGAAGCGGACCGCTGGGAGAAAAACAATCAAGGTCAACATGACCACCACCGCACCCCAGGCCCACGGGGGCATGCGACGGGTCTGTGGTTTGGGCTGCACGTCGCCATAAAGGCCCGGTGTTCCCGCCGCCCACAAGCCGTTTTCGTCCGCCCCGCTGTGCTCTTGGCTTTCCCGCCGCCCTCGCGCATCCTCATGGGTTTTCCCATGGATTACGACCCCGATTACCCTCAACCCGTTTCCCGGCTTCCGCTCTTCCTTTCCGGTCTGGCTCTCGCCGGCGTCTTGCTGCTCTTCCTTCTGTTTCTCGGCCAGCGCTCCGCCCAGCGCGAACTGCGGGCCATGGTTCTGCTTGATCGGGCGAATGCCTCCCTCAACTCCAACAACGGGGCCGAGGCCGAGTTGCTGCTGGCCGAGGTGGCCGACCTCAACGCCGCGACCCCCGGTCTCTGGCGACGTCGCGCCATGGCGCGCATGATGTCAGGCCAAACTGCCGAGGCCGCGGAGGCCGCCCGCGAGCATCTCAAAGAGAGCCCCAACGACGTCGGCGTTTCCGCCCTGCTCGGGGCCGCCCTGATTCTCGGTAAGGATTACGACGGGGCCGAGCAGGCCCTGAACGATGCGCTGCAAATCGCCCCGCTCCAACGTGACCTCGTGCAGAATCTCTCGGAGTTGCGGCGCCTGCAAAAACGCCCGGCCGACGCGGCGGCCCTCATCGACCAATTCCTCGCGGTCAATCCGGCCGACGGTTTTTTCCAATACAAGCGGGCCATGGCCGAGGTGGCGGGGGACCTGTCCGAGGCGCGCCGCAAGGCCGTCGCCGAGACGCTGAAGGACGATAAGGCCAACGCAGCCGTTTATGTTGTCGGCGCCGCCATCGACTTTCGTGATGGCAAGTCCGAGGACGCGCGGCAAAAACTCCAGCAGGCCAACCAGCGCGCCAGCGCCCAGGACATGCGGACCATGCTGGAGGACGAGTTTTTCCGCAACCACATCCAGATCAGCCAACCTGCCGGCAGCCCCACCCCGGCCCCGCGGCCCTGAGCGGAACAGTCGCGATACTCGTCATGCCTGCCCAGATTCCAACCAGCGCCGAGATCCGGCGGAGCTTCCTCGATTTCTTCCGCGAAAAACAGCACACCATCGTGCCCAGTTCGTCGCTGCTGCCCGACTCGCCCAACTTGCTCTTCACCAATGCCGGGATGAACCAGTTCGTCCCCATCTTCCTCAACGAAGTCCCGTGTCCCTATACCCCCGGGCGTGCGGCCGACACGCAGAAATGCATTCGCGCCGGCGGCAAACACAACGACCTCGATGACGTCGGGCTCGATACCTACCACCACACGTTCTTCGAAATGCTCGGGAACTGGAGCTTCGGTGACTACTTCAAAAAGGAGGCCATCAGTTGGAGTTGGGAGCTCATCGTCGAGCGGTTCAAGTTTCCCCCGAATCGCGTCTACGCGACGATCTACCAGCCCGACGCGGGTGATCCTTCCGAGCGCGACCAGGAGGCTTGGGACCTCTGGGCGGACAAGTTCCGCGGCGTCGGCCTCGATCCGGATGTGCACATCGTCCCCGGCAACAAGAAGGACAACTTCTGGATGATGGGCGAGACCGGTCCGTGCGGCCCGTGCAGCGAAATCCACATCGACCTCACCCCGGCCGGCGACACGAAAGGTGCCCTCGTCAACAAGGGCGCGGCCGAGTGCATCGAGATTTGGAACAACGTCTTCATCCAGTTCAACGCCAACCCCGACGGCACCTTCACTCCGCTCCCGGCCCGGCACGTGGACACGGGCATGGGCTTCGAGCGCCTCACCTCGATCATCCAGGGAACGAAAAATTTCACCGACTTCGCCAACGCGCAGATTTCGAACTACGAGACGGACATCTTCCGTCCGATCTTCGACGAGTTGGAGAGAATGTGCGGCCACCGTTACGGCAGCACCCTGCCGCAGCCCGACGCCCGCGGGCAGGTTGTGCCGGTGAGCGAACAGGAGAAAATCGACATCGCCTTCCGCGTCATCGGCGACCACATCCGCACCCTCAGCTTCGCCATCGCTGATGGCATCCAGCCCGGCAATACCGATCGCAACTACGTGCTCCGGCGCATCCTCCGCCGTGCCGTCCGCTACGGCCGCACCCTCGGATTCCGTGAGCCGTTTTTCCACAGATTGGTCGATGTCCTCGCCCGCACGATGGGCGATGTTTTCCCCGAGATCCGCGCCAAACAGAAACACGTCGAGGAAGTGCTCAAGCGCGAGGAGGAGGCATTCAACCGGACGCTGGACAAGGGGCTGGAAGTATTCGACACGATCTTGCTCGGCGGCATTTACGAAAAGGACGTAGCCAAGAAAGTTGGCGTGCAGATTTCCGGCGCGAACGCTTTCAAGCTCTACGACACCTACGGCTTCCCGCTCGATCTCACAGAGCTCATGGCCCGCGAACGCGGTCTCACGGTTGACACGGCCGGATTCGAGCTGCACATGGAGCAGCAGCGCTCCCGCGCCCGCGCCGCGCAGAAGAAGCAGGTGATTGAACTATCCGAAGTCGATACGAAGGAGCCGACGCGATTCATCGGCTACGACACGCTCTCCACAGCCGCCCGCGTTCTCGAGGTTGTAAATCTCAAGGACAAGACGGCCGTCATTCTCGATGCCAGTGCGGCTTACGCGGAGATGGGCGGCCAGATCGGGGATTCCGGCGAGATCACGCGTGGCGCAGACGTCTGGCACATCGCCAACACCCAGAAGACCGGCCACACTTGGTTGCATCTTCTCGACGCCGAGGATGCGCCCGCTGTCGGCAGTGAGGTCACCCTGAGCGTGGATGCCGCCCGTCGCGCCGCCATTCAGCGTCACCACACGGTCACGCACCTCCTCCACTGGGCTTTGCATGAGGTGGTTTCCCGCGAAGCCACGCAGAAGGGCTCTTTCGTCGGACCGGACAAACTCACCTTCGATTTCAACAGCGCCGCCCTTACGCCCGCCCAGGTGCGCGACATCGAGCGCTTGGTCAATGAGCGCATTGTCGAGAACGCTCCTGTGCAGTGGAATGAAATGCCCTACGCCGAAGTCAAAGGCCGCGCCGATATCATGCAATTCTTCGGCGACAAATACGGCGAGATCGTCCGCGTGGTCGACATCGGCGGATACAGCAAAGAACTCTGCGCCGGAACGCACGCCAGGGCCACGGGCGAAATCGGCCTGTTCCGCATTGCCAGCGAAGCCGCCATCGCCGCCGGGGTCCGTCGCATCGAGGCGCAGGCCGGGTTGCCCGCCTATGACTTGGCAACCTCCGACGCCCAGCGGTTGGTCGCCCTCGCCACCAAGATCGGCACACCGTTGCCCGAGTTGGAGAAACGCATCGACACCATCCTGGCCCAGCAGAAGGAGCTGGAAAAATCGCTCAAGGCATCGCAACAGCGGGAGGCCGCCGGCCGGGCGAAGGATCTCCTCGCTGCTGCCCAGCTCCTCAACGGCATCCCCAGCGTTATTGCCAACCTCGGTGCGGCCGATGGCGACACGCTCCAGACCGTGGCCGATGCGCTCAAGTCGCATGGCTTCGCCGGCGTGACCGTCCTCGGCGGCAGCGTAAATGGTGCGGTGGCGCTGGTTGCTGCTGTTTCACCCGACTTCACCGCCAAAGTTCAGGCCGGAAAAATCATCCAAACCATCGCCCCCCTCGTCGGCGGCAAAGGCGGCGGCAAACCCGACAACGCCCGCGGCGGAGGCAAGGACCCGTCCGAGCTGGACGCCGCGCTCGAAGCGGCGCGCCAACTGGTCGCTGCGCTCTAGACCGTCTTGTGCCGGCAAGCCTCCGTGCGCAGGAAACGTGCATCAGTCTCGGGGGCCGACCAGACGGGATTGACGCACCTTTCCGGCTGCCGGCAGACGCGGGCTCGGGGGCTCGACGTGTGCATGAGCTGAGGTCAATATTGGATGATGAGGGTATTGGTCACCGGCGGCGCAGGCTTCATCGGATCGCATCTCGTCCACGCTCTGCGTCACGAGGGCTGGCAGGTTGTGGTCCTGGACGACTTGTCGACCGGGTTCGCCGCCAATCTTCCCCCCGACGTTGAGTTCTTGCAGGGCGATGTTGCCGACCCTGTCCTTCTGGACCGGGCGGTGGCTGGTTGCAGCTTGGTCTTTCATCTCGCCGCCGTCTCGTCCGTGCAGGACTCCCTCCTCCGTCCGCTGGACGTGCACCGGACGAATCTGACCGGCACCCTCTCCCTCCTCGATGCCGCGGCCCGCGGTGGCGTGGGGCGCCTGGTCTTCTCCTCCTCGGCGGCGGTCTATGGCGACACGGAGGGTGCCGCAGCCCGGGAGGATATGAAGCCGCACCCGCTGAGCCATTACGCCGTGCAGAAATTGGCGTGCGAACATTACTGCGGGATGTATCAGCGATTGCGCGGCCTGGACACGGTGTGCCTTCGCTACTTCAATGTCTTCGGTCCGCGGCAGAGCGTCGTCTCCCCCTACACGGGCGTGATTGCGAAGTTTCTCGGGGCGGTCCTTAGCGGCTCGGCTCCCTTGATCTACGGCGACGGCGGCCAGACCCGGGACTTCTGCCATGTCAGCGATGTGGTGGCGGCCACGATGGCGGCTGCGGTGCGCCCGGCCCCCGAAGTGGCCGGTGGGGTCTTCAACATCGGCACGGGGACGAGCGTCTCGGTCTTGGATTTGGCGGCGGAGTTTCAACGCCTGTTTCCGGACCTTCCGAAGCCCCGAACCGAACCGGCGCGGGCCGGCGAGATCCGTGCCTCCCGGGCCGATATCGCGCAAGCCCGTAAGCACCTGGGCTACGCTCCGGTGGTGACTCTCGCCGACGGTCTGGCTGGACTCGTCGCGGCGGCGCGTGGCTGAACCGGTCTCATGGCGCGGCTATTCGCATTCAGCATTGTCACCCCGAGCTTCGGCCAGTTGGACTGGCTCGAACTCTGCCTCGCCTCGGTCGCCGATCAGGCCGTGGAGGGCGGGGTCGAGCACATCGTGTGCGACGCGGGGTCGCCGGGCATTGATGAGTTCGTGCCGCGGATGGAGCAGCGCTTTCCCCCGCAAGATGGGCACCGGGTGCGGTTCGTGGTCGGACCGGATGGGGGAATGTATGACGCGATCAACAAGGGTCTGCGACTCGCCGAAGGGGGCATCCTTTCGTATCTTAATTGCGACGAGCAATTGCTGCCCGGTGCACTGGGTGCCGCCGGAGAATTTCTGGGTGCACATCCGGGGGTGGACGTCGTTTTCGGCGATGCCATCCTCGTCGATGCAGCAGGTGAGGCCCTTTGCTATTGGCGTCCCTACGTGCCGACCGCAGCGCATCTGGCCGCCGCGACCTTGAACACGCTTTCCTGCAGCACTTTCTTCCGCCGGCGCATCCTCGAGGACGGACACTTTTTTGATCCGCAATGGAAGGCGGTCGGCGATCTCGTGTGGGTGCGAGGATTGCTCGAGGCGCGCCGGTCGATGGCCTGCCTTCCGCGGCCGCTCGCCGCCTTCACCTATCTCGGTGACAATCTCGGGGCGAGTCGCCGGGCGGAGGACGAGTTCCACGCCACCCGACGGGGCCATGGGGGTGCCGCTTCGCGCCTGTTGCACGGAATGCGCAAGCTCCTCTCGGGTGCCTACGTGCGCCGCCGCGTGACTTACGATCTTTTTGCTTTGTCCGATCCGTTCCGCCGCCGACGTTACACCCACGAGCGGCTCGGCTGGACGTGGCCGCGTCGTCCCACCCATCCGCAATGAGTTCGCCCGCCGCTCCAGCTGTCACGAACCGCCGCCCGCGGATTTTGCAGATTTTCAACCGCTACCTCGAATACGGAGGCGAGCAGGGGAGCGTGTTCCGCATCGGGGACACGCTCCAGCAGGTGGCGGACGTCGAATACTTCACCACCTCGAGCGCCTCGTGGCTGGGGGCGGGCGGGGCGTCCGATCTCCTGCGGGCTTCGCTGCACGCGCTGCACAACCCGGACGTCGTGCAACGGCTTCGCCACTACCAGGCCATCGGCCGGTTCGACCTGTGGCTGGTGCACAACGTTTTCCCGGCCATGTCCCCGTCGGTCTATTCCCTTGCCGCCCGGCTCGGGGTGCCGGTCGTGCAGTATCTGCACAACTACCGCATGTCCTGCGTGAACGGCTATTTCCTCAACCACGGAAAGCCCTGCACGTCATGCATCCACGGCAACTTCACCAAGGCCGCCCTGACCGGATGCTGGCGCGGCAGCCGTCCGGCCAGCGCCCTCATGGGCGTGGCCCTCATGCGGCTGCGTGCGCTCGGTGTTTTCAGGCAGGTCCGGGCATGGATCGCGCTCAGCCGGGCGCAGCGGGATCTTCACGTGGAGATGGGCGTTCCGGCCGACCGTATCCGTGTGGTTCCTCATTTTTTCGAGCCGCGGGCGGTTCTTGCCGCGGAGCCCGGGCGTGATGTGCTTTTTCTCGGACGCCTGTCGCGCGAGAAAGGAGTGCGGGAGTTGCTGCGTGCGTGGAAGCTTGTCTCCGCGGGCGACGCAAAGCTTCTCATCGGCGGCGACGGCCCGGAGCGCGCGGCGCTTGAGGAGCAGGCGCGAAGCGATGCGCTGACGAACGTCGAGTTTCTCGGGTTTCTCGATGAAGCCGGCCGGGACTCCGCGTGGTCCCGCGCCGCCTTCTCGGTGGTTCCCTCGATCTGGCAGGAGCCGCTCGGCCTGGTGGTCTATGAGGCGTGGGAACGCGGGCGCCCCGTCGTCGTCTCGCGCGTCGGCGGACTCGATGACACGGTGGATGATGGAGTCAACGGTCTCAAAGTCTTTCCGGGCGACGAGCCAGCGCTGGCCGCGGCCATCAGCAGCCTGCTGGCCGATCCCGCCAAGGTCCGGGAAATGGGCGTTGCCGGCCTGCGCAAACTCGGGGAGAGTCGTTCCCGCACCCGCTGGCTGGAGGACGTTGGCCGTGTTTTCGACGACGTGCTGGGGCCGGTGACCGGAGGAGAGCGCATCGCCCATGGTTGAGATTTTCCAGCCCAAGAATCCCTCGGCAGGAAAGTGGCTACATGCCCTACCGGTTGCCGCGTTGCTGGCCGTTGTGGGGCTGGAGACCGCCACGCCGGACATCCGGGTTACGCCTTCGCTGATGACGATCGCCCTTGGCGGTCTTTCCCTCGTGCTCCCCCCGCGTGTGCTCGCGGCGTGGGCTGTCATCCTCTTCCTTCCCGTCCTGGGTTCGTTGCTGTTTGTCCCGGTGAACGGAGCCCCGGAAGCACCGGCAGTCATCATCCTGCGCGGCACGGCTTATGTGTTCGTGGCCGTGATGGCCTATGCGCTCAGTCGCCACCGCGTGACCCGCGAGCGCCAGTTGAACAACCTCCTCGCCCTTTTCGATTCGCTCGGCACGCCGATTATGGTGTCCGACGGCGACGGTGTCATCAAGTTCGCCAACCGCGCCTGCTGCACATTGCTAGGACACCCGTTGCAGGAGGTGCGGGAGATGTCTTTCTTCACCTTGTTTGCCCAGCCCGAGCGTCGGGGCAAGGCCATCGAGCATTATCTCGATCTCCTCGCCTCCGCTCCCGGAACATCGGCCGATATGATGCTCGCCACGCGCAACTCCGGCCCCAGTGCGATCTTTTCCGCGCGGTGCTCGGTTTTCCAGATGGACGGGCGCCGATTGCTCGTTGCACAACTGGAGGCAGGGGAAAGATGACCACCCTTCACGACCTCGCTTACGCCGCCCGCCACCCGTGGCAGGCCGTGCGCTATCTGCGGCATCGAGACCTCATCAGCTGCGAGGAATGCGCGCGGCACCTGCCGCCGATGCCGGTCATCATCGAGGCTGGCGCCTTCGATGGCGGGAACACGCGGGAGTTCCTCGAGCACTGGCCAAGCGGGACGGTGTATGCCTTCGAGCCTGTGCCGACGGCGTTCCGGCGGCTGCAGACCGTCGCGGAGGATTTTCCGGGCCGCGTCTTCCCGCAGCCGCTGGCCATCGGCCGCAAGGCGGGCATGGCCGTCATGCATGTCTCGCAAACTGCGGCTGGGGGAGGGGAGCAGTCGTCGTCCCTGCTGCCGCCCGCCGCAACGCTGGAGGAGTTCCCTTTCGTCGAATTCACCGGCGTGACCACCGAGGTAGAGGTCGTCACGCTGGATGCGTGGGCGCAGGAGCGCGGGGTCGAGCGGGTTGATTTCCTCTGGCTCGACTTGCAGGGCTTGGAGTTGGACGCGCTGCGCGGGGCCGAGGGACTCCTCCGCGATTGCTCGGCCATCCATTGCGAGGTGCAGAACCTGGCGCTCTACGAGGGGGCCCCGCTTTACCCCGAGGTGCACGCATGGTTGGCGGACCACGAATTTCGTCCGGTCCGTGAGGCAATCTTCCGACGTGGCGGCAACGTGCTCTTCGCCCGTCGCTAATCCCAGCCTTTGATCCGCTGCCAGCCCGGGAGCGCCCATTCCTCCAGTCCCGTCTCCGGCCGGTTCCAATACGTTGCGGGGGCGACAACCGGGCGGTCCGGCCGGTCGCCGAGCGCACCACCCCACCATGAATACGAGCTGTTGGCCACGATGCCGGCGCGGCAGGCGGACATGAGGTGGAGGTCCTCGAGGTCACGATCGGGTGACTCGTAGGCGGCCAATGTCCAGTCTCCGAGGAAGCCGAGGTTCGCGCGGGCCCAATCTGCGTCCTCGGCGAAGACCAGCCAGGACAGGCTCCCCGCGGCCCCGGTCAGGGCGGCGGCGGCCCGCTGGTAGTAACTAGGCGAAAGCAAGCCGCGCTCGCCCATCAGTTCCGTGTAGTCGCCGCGCCTGACGTGGACGAAGGCCGTGGGCCGCGCGCGGATGGCATCCAGCAAAGCCGCGGCCCCGGGTGACGCGCGCCGGGTCTCAAAGCCGAGGCGGCGATGGAGTTCATCGCGCACTTGCGGAAAATGGTCGCCCGTCTGCCAGTAGCCATTGAGGTAAACCCGGTTGTGTCCGTCCGCATCGTTCCATCTGCGGCGGCGCATAATCTGCGTCTCCTGGACGAGTTTCATGCCGCCCACCCGCTCAAGCAGGGCACGCCCCCGCCTCCAGCGGTCGAAAACTGCAACTAGCAGGCCGACGGCCAGCCGCTGGGGCGGAGCGAAGGCCTCGGGCGCATCGAGTCCCAAGTCCCGCAGTCGCAATCGACGGACCGGGCGGTGCATCCGGGCGACGAGGGAGAACCATGACGTGTCCAGACGCAGCTCCGCCCCGAGTTTCTCCGCCAGCGCCAGCCCGCAGGCGAACTGGAAAAGCTGATTGCCCAGCCCCGAGCAAACGCGCACGGCGACTTGACGCCGATCAAGCGGGCCCAGATGAGTCATGATTGATCCCCGCGGGCGGCCTCCACCGCTTCGGCGTAGAACGAGTCGATGGATGAGTTATACCGCGCCCGGGAGAAGGATTCCTCCACAGAGCGTGAGGCCGCCGCAGCGGTGGTCCTCATCTCCGTGCGGTTCGCGTCGCACCATCGCAGGGCGTCGGCCAGTCCGGCCACGAGCGTGTCGGGGTCTGTCGCCTGCACCGCATGCCCGCCGACCTTCCGGACGATTTCCCCCGCGCCGCTGGCATCGGCCACCACCGGGTAGCAACCGGCGAGAATCGCCTCGAGGAGCGTGATAGGCGTCGTTTCGCGGAAGCTCGGCAGCAGATAGACGTCCGACGCGGCGAGTTGGTCCACGTATTCCGCGCCTGAAAATCCGGGGTGGAAGGTGACCTGCCCTGCGATCCCGAGGCGCGAGGCCTCCGCGCGCAAGGCGGCGAGTTCCGGTCCGCTCCCTGCGAACGTGTAATGCACGGCCGGTCCGCGGTCGCGGAGCAATGCGATCGCCCGGAGGGCGAGGCTCACACCTTTGCGGCCCTCGAGGTTTCCGCCGGCGAAAAGCCGGAGCACTCCGCTCGTGGGCGGACGGCTGTCCATCGCCCGGGCCAAAGGCGAAACCTGCGCGGGTGTGAAAAAGACCGGGGGGAGTTGCCGGATCGGACCCTGCGGGCGGAACTCGGCGAAGAAGTCGGCTGTTTCGCCGTTGGCGGCGAGGACGAGGGCCGCCCGTTGCGCGCATTCGCGAAACCCTCCCGACCGCTCGGCCACCGCCCCCGAGATGCCGCGGGCCACCTCGAAGACCCGCGCCGCCGGGCTCAGCATGCCGCGGAACGCGCCCGGCAACGTGGCCGTGCCGCCGATGGGGCCCCAGATGAAAGGGACCGGCAATTGCCACAGTGGCGAGGGGACGCGCCACGTGACGTAGGTGACATGGTGCGTGAGGTCGAAGCGGTGCTTCGCGTGCAACTCGCGCGCCAGCGGAAGCAACTGCTCCTGCCAGCGTCGGTAGACGAGCCAGCTTTGCAACCGGGCCACCAGGCGGTTTGGGTGCCAGCGAAAGTGCTCGCCGAGGTAATGGAACGTGATGCCAACCGCTCCGCCCCGCGCCTGTTCGGCCTCGATGGCCGCCCTCTCCGCAAGGTGGGTGACCACATGGCACTCGTGCCGTTCCGCGATGGCGTTGACGGCGTTCCAGCCCACACGGGCCTCCGAGCCCAAGTCGGGTCGGCAGGAAATGGCGGAGATCAGGACACGCACACGGCTAGCCTAAGGGTCTCGGGTCGGCATTCAAGCCGTCGCGGACGCCCCAGGCCGGGCCACGAGCGCGATTTCGTCGGCGAATCGCCCCGCCGTGGACAGGTTGAGCGGTAACAGCGCGGCATAGGCCGCGCTGTTGGCTGCCGTCGGGTTGCGCCACATGAAGAAGGACATCTCCGTAATGCGCAGGTCCTGGCGATGGAGGCACCGGTGCAGCGTCGAAGGCGAGAAGTAGTAGCAATGGTCGGGATGGACATGCTCGCGGCCCTGGAAAAGCAGGGCGGCAAATCGCTTGAGCGCGAAAGCCGAGGGGGTGGTCAGCAGGAGTTCGGAGTCCGGCCCCATCACGCGCCGCATCGCGGCCAAGGCACGTCCCACATCCGAGACGTGTTCGAGCACGTCGGCCGCAAGCACGACGTCCCATGTCCGCCGGCTGATCCGCGGATCCTCCGCCATATCCTCGGCGGTGAGGCACGCGAACTCGAGACCCGGCATCGCGCGCGCGATGCCGTCGATCCCTTCGCGGTCCGGATCCACCCCGACCAGCTCCGATGCTGCCCCTGCGAGTTGGCCGTGCAGCAGTCTCCCTTCGCTTAGCCGCTCACGGGTGAGGGGCCAGTCCGTGCAGCCGAGATGGAGGACCCGGCGCCCGCGGCACCGTGCGAGGATCCATTCGTCCCTGTTCCTGATGAAGTGCGTTTTCACGAGCGGCTGCCTTCCACGCCATGCCGCTGGACGGCTCTGGCCGAATCCCGTAGCATGTTCCTTGCGGCGTGGGAACACCAAACATAACGATCAACCAGCTCGTTTCGTGGGTCGCGCTGCTCGGCGGCCTGCTCGTGGCTGCCGTGCTCGGGAGCGCAGTCGGTTCGTCCGACATGCGCCTGGTCGCCGTGCTGATCGGCCTGATCCCGGTCGTCGTGCTCTTCGTCCACTTGAAGACGAACATTTGGGTGCTCATCCCGATCGGTTGGTTTTTCAGCGGCCGTTTGCCTTGGCTGCCCGCGCCACTGACGGTCCGCGACATGTGCATGTTGGTGGTTGTCCTTTTTTACGTCGGCTTTTTCGCCATGCGCGTTGTGCCTTGGAAGCGCCCGCGCCCGCGGACACTGCTCGACAACCTGATCCTCATCAATCTCGCCTACCTTGTGGTGGTTTACCTGCGCAACCCGGTGGGTTTTCTTGCCTTCGAAACGTCCATGGTCGGCGGCCGCCCGTATTTTGAGATCCTGCTGGCCTTCGCCGTCTACTTGGTCCTCTGCCGGGCGACTTTGGGAGATGTCACCGCAAGAATTTTCCCCTTCTTCATGGTGATTCCCACGATTTTGCTCGGCGGACTCGAGGTCCTCGCCAGGTTGGTTCCGGCGGCCGGACAGACGATCTCGTCCCTCTACACCGGCATCGCCGGCGGCGGGGGGCTCTCGGATGTGTTCTCGGACGAGCAGCGGCTCGGGGAAACCCGCTTCACCGGCCTGCAATTCACGGGCATCACGGGCGTGCTTGCCTTGTGTGCGCGCTACAACCCGATCACCCTCATGTCGCCCATACATCCGCTGCGCACACTGTTGTTTGCCGCCTCGCTGACCGCCATTTTCCTCTCGGGCTTCCGCACCGCCATACTCTTTGCCATGGTCGCCTTCCTGCTCTCGGCTGTGCTGCGTCGCCGGATGCAGGACCTGTGGCTGGCCTCGGCAGTGACCGCCCTCGGGCTCATCGCTGTCATCATGCTGCAGGGCTCCGTCATCCAGTGGCCGGTCACCATGCAGCGCACGCTGTCCTGGCTGCCCGGGGACTGGAGTGACCAGGCCCTGCAGGACGCCGAGGGCTCCTCGCAGTGGCGTTTCGACATGTGGAAGTGGGCGTGGGAAGACACCCGCATCATGCGCGACAAGGTCTGGGGGCAGGGATTCGGGTTCACCCTTGAGGACATGAACCTCATCGCCAACGCCCTGCTTGCCGGCAAGTCGGGGGGCGCTTTTCTCGGAGGATCCTATCAGGAAAGCTTCATGATCATGGGCTCATTCCACAGCGGCCCGCTCTCCACCATCAAGGTCTTGGGTGTGGTCGGCTTCCTGCTCTACTATCCGCTCATGTGCTACATGGCGGTCTTTGCCTGGCGATTGTGCCGCCGCGCCCATGGCACCAAGGCGTTCACCCTCGCGCTCTTCCTCGGCATTCCCGTGATTTACGAGCCGTTCAATTTCGTGTTCGTCTTCGGCGCCATCGACAGCAACTTTCCTACCTTGCTCGTCTCCGCGGGCTTCTTGAACCTCCTCTCGAATTACCTCGACAGGATCGAAGGGAAACCGGTGGCCGCCGCCCTCGTGAAGCCGCTTCCTGCGCCCCTCAAGTCCTTCGCCCGAAGCACCCCGGTGCAGACCAGTTGAGGCGGTCTGCGGAACCGAGCGATCAAGCTTTCCCCCAGTGCAGGCCGGTTCGCGCGAGCAGTTCGCCCCGAAGCTCCGCCGTCAGCCCGACCGCCCAGAGCCCGGCGAGGCAGAGGACACCCGCCAGTCCGGCCTGCACGGCGAGCGCAG
>JBGSSV010000130.1:0-7329 GCA_041736875.1 Chthoniobacterales bacterium
AAGCTCGCCGCCGGCGATGCCGCGGGAGCCAAGGAAGCCTACGCCGCCTTCAGCCGCACCTACCCGAAGGCCACGGCCCTGGCCAACCTCGGCTTGGCCCGCCTCGCGGTGGACGGCGAACAGTTCGACGAGGCTGGCAAGTTGCTCACTCCCGTCCTGGCCAAGTCCGCCACCACCGCCTTCCCCGAGCCGGCCGACGGGCCGCCACTCTGCCAGGGGCATTACCTCATGGGCCGCGTGCGCGAGGCAGCCGGCGACAAGCAGGCCGCCCTTGAGCATTACCTCACCGCCTCGGCCGTGTTTCCCTTCGACCGCACCGCCGCCGCGGAGGCGAAAACCCGGGCCGACAAGCTGCGCAGCGAAAATGCCGGATTGATCGCCCCCTGATAATTCTCCTACATACCACCATGCGAATCCAACCTCACCCGTTCATCTTCCCCGCCCTGCTCAGCCTGTTGGCTGTCGCCACCGCCCGGGCGGATGACACCGCCGCGACGCCCGAGAGCACCTCGGTCATCCAGATGATTCTCCATGGTGGCCCGCTCATCATCATGATCTGGCTGGCCATCGTCGCGACCTCCATGGTCATGGTCACCTTCGTCATCCAACTTTTCATCAACGTCCGCCGCCAGAGCCTCGCCCCGAAGGATCTGGTCACCGCCCTCAAGGCCTCGCTCACCGCCGGCAATTTCCAGGAGGCTTGGGAAACCTGCCGGGCCAACTCGAAAACCTACATCGCCGGCGTCCTCGGCGGCACCCTCGAACGCATCGGGCGGGGCAAGGATGCGACCGAGAGCGCGATGATCGAACTCGGCATGCGCGAGGCCCAGGTCTTCAAGACCCGCAACAGCTATCTCTCGGTCATCGGCGTCATCTCGCCCATGATCGGACTGCTTGGCACGGTCATCGGCATGATGGGCGCCTTCGCCGTCCTCGGTCAGTCGGGCGTCTCCGACCCGCGAAAGCTGGCCTTGAGCATCGGCGAAGTCTTGCTCGCCACCGCCAGCGGCCTCTTCATCGCCATCCCCGCGTTCATCTTCTACTACTACTTCCGCAACCGCATCAGCGACTCGATCGTCTACGCGGACAGCGAGCTCAACCACCTCGTCGAGGACATACCGTTTGACGAGGTCCAGGGGCTGCGCGTCGGGGACAATTTCAACGCCGGTGACGGGCTTCGCGCCGGACAAGCCCCCGGGGCCTCCACCTCGCACAAGGTTTCAGTGGCCCTGACGACTAACTGTCCGGTCTGCCAGACCCCCATCGTGCCGGGACACAACCCGTGCCCCGGTTGCGGCACGACCTTGGATTGGCAGCAGTAGCCTCCGGCCATGTCGGACCCCGGGCACAAAAAATCGAAGAAGCTGCGACGGCAGCCCGAAGCGGAGGCTGATCCGGAGTTTCAGATCGCGCCCATGATCGACATTCTCCTCGTCCTCCTCGTCTTCTTCATGTCGATCAGTTCGACCGAGGTGCTGCAGTCCAACCGCGACATCAAGCTGCCCGTGGCCAAGGACGCCAAGGACGCCAAGGAAAACCCGGGCCAGATCATCGTCAACGTCGCCCACAACCCGATGAGCAATGCCGTCGCCATCAGCGTCAATGACAAGGACTACCCCAGCCCGGGCGATCTCGTCCCCATGCTCCAGTCGCACATCCAGAAAAACCCGATGGTCCGCGTGCTCATTCGCGCCGACAAGGAAGTGCGTTTCAGCGTGACGAAAAGCCTGCTGGAGGCCGTGGGCAAAGCCGGCATCGCCAATGTGACCTTTTCCGTGGTGGACAAGGACGCCGGACCCGGCGCCGCGTCCTGAACCCAACAAACTACTGACCCATGGCATCCATTGGCTCCGAAGACGGTGACGTCGGCTTCCAGATCGCACCCATGGTGGACGTGGTTTTCGTTCTCCTTCTCTTCTTCATGGCCTCAGCCGGCTCCCAGGTGGTCGAGCGCGAGTTGAACATCAGCCTGCCCAGCGGACGCGGCGGCCAAGCCTCCGGTCCGCCCCCCACCCCAGTGATCATCGACATCAGTGCGGATGGCTTGGTCTCGATGAACAGCAAGATCTTTGACACCCCGGTGAGCAAGGAGATGCCCGAGTTGCGCGCCCGTTTGAAGGAAAACATCGAGCGCTTCGGCGACAAGGATCCCGTCATCATCCGCCCCGACAGCAGCGCCCGCCAAGAGCGCATCATCGACGTGCTCAATTCCGCCGCCGCGGCGGGAGTGAAGAACCTGACCTTCAGCTAGTTCAGACGGGCGGTCCGACCGGTGTGGGCACCGCGGGTTCCGCGCCGGTCATCCCGACGAGGCTCTCAAGGTAGGCGGCGTCCTGCAGGCGCGCGCATTCGGCGAGGGCATGGTCCAGGCGTGCGGACACACCCAGGCGCTCGGCCTCCGTCGCATAGCTCGGGTTGCGCAGGAAGCGCTCGAGGTAGCCGACGTGCCGCTTCCACAGGCGAATGTCCACCTGCTGCTTGGCCAGCAAACGCGCGCGATACCATTCGCTCGCCACGACGCTTTCGCGCGTGAACATGGCACGGATGGCCGGGTCGGCCAGATCTTTGCCCTCGTAGTGGTCATCCCGCATGATGTGCAGGAGGGCTTTGAGCGGCGGACAGGCCCACTCAATGCTGCCGTCGGCAAAGTAGTGGTCCGCGACCCGGCGCTGCGTCGCGATGATGTTGTCCATCCCCTCGACAAAGACCTCCAGGCCCTGCAATTCGGGGCGCAGCATTTCGTCGGTCAGGACGACATGCGGATGGTTGAAGACACGGCCGAAGAAGGCGTTGACGAATTTCTTCGTGATGCGACTGCCCAGCCTGCTGGCCAGAATCGTGCGGCCTTCATGGACAAAATCGGCGACCGGCTCGAGAAATCCGCCCGCCTGCAGGTAGGACGGCAGGCGCTCCTCGACCGACATGCGGCACCAGACCTCGGGGACGAGCAGGCTGATGTCGTGATCGACGCGGGCGTTGGGCCCGACATAGCCGGCGGCGGTGACAAAGCCATCGTAGCCGCTGACGGCGAAGGAAACGAAGGCCGAGTTCAAATCATAAATCGGCGGGAGGGCGTTGAACGGTCCCTTGGTCAGCGCGCCCTCCGAGCCCGCCCCCGTGGTCGAAGGCGACTTGCCGGTCATGCTGCTGATGAACTCCATGAAGAGCTCGGGCAGTTCCATGTGGTGGATCGGATTGTAAACGGCCAGCGGACGGATGCCGGCGGCGCGATCCGGCGGGTTGTTCCGGCGTCCGGCCAGCACCGCGTTGACCGGGGTCAGCGCCGGCTGGTCCTGCCGCAAACCGCGGGCCAGGCGAATCCCGGTGTCCGCAAGGTAGCGCCCGCGGGGATCGAGGAGATCGGGCCGCGTCTGCAGGTAGCGGGGGTTTTTGGTCGGCCGACCGTCGACGATGCGCGGATTCGCGTTGGAGACGAGGTAGGCGGGTCGCCCGGCCTCGATGTAGCCGGCGATGAGCTTCTGCATCGGCCGGGTGTATTCAAAAAATTCGATCGCGTCGTCGAAGATGGCCTGGGCCTGCCCGGTGGTCAGAGGTTCGTAGTTGGAGAAAAAGTTCCCGCCGTGGGAAAAATCCAACTCCGTCTGCTTGTCGTAGCCCCGGTGGATGGCATCGTCCGGGCGCTGGAACAGCCGGTATTCGCAGTTGCGGACGAACTTGACCCCCGCGAGGCGGTCGGTCTGGCTGTCGAGAAGATGCGCCACCCGGGCGCGCGGCACGACGGTGGAGGCGCTGATGTCGTCCTCCATCTGGATCTTGACCGCCGGATGGAAATCCTTGCGCAGCCCGAAGGTCCGCCAGGAATCGTGGGCATCGAAGCCGACGCGCAGGTAATTGGCCACAAGCTTGCGCGTGTCGAACCTCAGTTCGTTGGCCGGCATGCCATTGACCGTGTCCACGCTGAAGTTCTCCCGCCAATGCTCGCCCCACTCCGGGCGGTAGAAACGCTTGAGGACAAAGACGAGCTCCTTGATGTGCTGCGGAATCCCCTTGAGCCAGGTGTTGTAGGCGGGGTTGAAACCGGGGGACGGCGTCAACAGCTTGATGACCGAGCCCAGCGAGCGGTGCGGGCTGAGGAGGAGCCGGGTGTCCACGCCGTTGCGCGCGGGATCCGCGTAGCGACGCGAGTAGTCGTGCCGCAGCAGCTCGTCCACGCGGTCGAAGTCCTTCTGGAAATCGGCCACGAAGATTGTTCCCTGGAGGATGGCGTCGGAAATGGGCTTGGAAATTTCCGACTTCCCGCCGCCGGAGACGGTGCAGGGTTTGTGGCAGTAAGTCCCCTCGGCCATCGTGCCAAGCAACCGCCAGGAGCGCCCGACGACGGGCTTCTCCATGTGAATCTTGTAGCCGCAGGGCAAAACGTAGCGGTAGTCGAGGCGCAGCGGGATGCTTTGCTCCGTGCCATCCGAGGTCCATGAGACTTTCTTGATCAGCAGGTCGAAGTGGGCGTTCTCCGGGACATAAATGATGTCGGAGTAAAGCCGGTCCACCGCATAGCCCTCGGGGTGGCGCTCGACGGCATCACCCATGAGTTCCATCGCCCCGGCGAACCCTCGGGGCGTTTCGGTCGGCAGGTCGGCCACGCTGATCCGCTCGGCCAGATCGTAACTGGGGAAAATCAGCGCCCCGCCCGCATGCTCCTCCTCGGCGTTGCCGAAAAGGTTGGCCGCCATGCTCAGCTGCGTTTTGACCTCTTTCTTGCAGTAGCCGAAATAGTTGTCGGCAATGACTGTGACCACGACGCCATGCTCATCCCGTGCCGTGGCCTTGAAAGCCGTCCCGTCGTTGTAGAGTTCATCCGGCGACTTCCAGCACATCCCGTCCCGCCTCTGACGCTCGGTCGCCTCGTCCCACGTGGGCAGGCCCAGTTCGGCCTTGGTCAGGCGCCCGAGGTGCGGCGCGAGGATCACGCATCCGGTGTGCCCGGTCCAGTGCTCGGAATCCAAGCCCGCGTCATTCTCCGGCAGGTTCGGATCACCCGCGTTGCCGAAAATGCTTTCGACGAAGTCGAGGTTGCAGACCAGGCCGCCGGGGACAAAGAAACGGACCTCCATGCTTTTCTCCGGGCTCACCCCCGGCACCTCGGGAGACACCACCGGGCGCAGGAGAAGGGTGACAAAACACTCCGCCGGCTCAGGCAGCGTGGAGGTGAAAGGCAGCCGCATCAACTCCGGCGGGGGCTGCAACGCGGCCGCGAGCAGGCGCCCGAAGACCGCCTTCGGCACCGCCTTCTTGTCGTCCGGCACGGGCAGACCTCCCTCGCACACATGGAAGATTCCCTCGGTCGTGCGGCGGTCGCTCTTGGGATTGTGCAGCACGCCCTGACGAACCCGGTAGGAGCTGATGATGTCCGAGGCGAACTCGTCCCGGTCCGGCGGAAGCGAAAGCAGGCGGCCCAGGCCGTGACGGTCGAGCACGAAGGTGTGGTTGGGTAAACGGGGAACCTCGACCGCATCCTGCAGGTAGTCGTAGAGAAAATTCTGCACGCGGTGGTCAGCCGGACAAAGATGCCGGGAAAGCAGGCGATCCTTCTCGCGGTTGAGGGCCAGCAGCCCGCCGACTAGGTCGGCCAACTCCGGATCGACCTGCACCGGGAAGGTCGGCAAACCGAGGTCGCGGAGTTTGAGATTGATGTAGGAGATGAGCCGCCTTGTCAGCTCGGCGTCCTCACCCCCGCCGACGGCCCCACGCAACAGGCCGATTTTCTTTTCGAGATCCTTGGGGTTAGGTAGCGTAGGCATATTCAACCGCTCTTTTTAGCCGACCGCCACCGGCGGGGCAAGCAACCGAACCGTCACATGTCCTTTTCCCTCCCCACCCGAAGCACTCTTCTGCTCCTCCTCGCCACCAGTCTATCCGCCATGGCCACTGAAATCCCCGACTACCAAGTGCACGCCAAGGACGGAGACTATGAGGTGCGAGATTATCCGGCCCTGGCCATCGCGAGGACCGCCTCCGGCGACGGGGACTTCATGCGCCTCTTCCGCTACATCGAAGGAGCCAACGCGGCGGAGAAAAAAATCCCCATGACCGCCCCTGTCCTCATGCAGCGCTCCGGCGAAAAAAGTGGCATGAGCTTCATCCTTCCCGCCACGCTTGCGGCCGAGGGCTCCGCGCCCGCCCCGGAAAATGCGTCCGTTTCGCTCGACACCCTGCCGGCCACGCGGCTCGCCATGCTGCGGTTTTCCGGCGGACGCAGCGAAGAGAACGAGCAAAAACACCTCGCCCTCCTGCGAAAGTGGATGGAAGAGAAAAAACTCGCGTCCACAGGCGAGCCGGTCTTCGCCTACTACGACCCGCCGTGGATTCCCGGGTTCATGCGGCGCAACGAGGTTATGCTGACGATTCCCGCCCCGCAGCCTTGAGCCCCGAGGGGCGGAGCAGATAGACTGGAAGACTTATGGGACGTCAATGGTTGTTGGCCAAACGCGAGGTCGCCTCGCTGCGAAAATCACAAGCGACGACGAAGTTCATTCGCGAAATCACCATCGCGGCCCGCCACGGGGGGACCGATCCGTCGAGCAATTCCCGCCTGGCTGCCGCGCTGGAGAAAGCCCGCAAGGAAAGCGTGCCCCGCGATGCGATCGAGCGCGCCATCGCCCGCGGCGCCGGCACCGGGGCGGACAAAACCTCCCTCGAACACATCTCGTTCGAGGGCTACGCACCGCACAAAGTGCCGGTCATCGTCGAAGTCTTCACCGACAACCATAACCGCACCGCCCCGGAGATCCGCGTGCTATTCAAGAAGGGCCAGCTCGGCGCCTCCGGGAGCAACAAGTTTCTCTTCGACCACGTCGGCCTCGTCGAAGCGCACACCACGGCAGCCGGGACCGACATCGAGGAAGCGGCCATCGAAGCCGGGGCCAACGAAGTGGAACCCCTGACCCATGCGCAGAATGACGACATCCCCGAAGGCACGTGCGGCGCGCGTTTCATCACCGACCGCACCAACACGCACACGGCCTCGCAATGGCTTTCCGATCACGGCTGGACCGTGGTGACCAGCGAGCTAGGCCACGTGCCGAAAAGTTTCCCGTCCCTGACAAACGAACAGCGCTCCGAAGTTGGCGCCTTCCTCCAAGCACTCGACGACCACGACGACGTCCATCGCGTCTGGGCGGCGCTGAAGTAAGCAGCGGGGCGACCCTCAGGATCGTCCCATCTCGAAGTCCCGCGCCGCCAGCCCGCGGGGCGGACCGAGAATTTCGGCCAGAATCACCGCCTGGCGCTGGGTCGCCTGATTGGCCAGCATGGAGCGGAAACTGCGGAGATCGAGCGGCGTGCGCGCAGGTGCGACCTCGGCCGCGGCGA
>JBGSSV010000133.1:0-6529 GCA_041736875.1 Chthoniobacterales bacterium
ATCCATGCGCCGCCAAACCATCGCCTGGCAGCTGCATCGCAATACGCGTGGTGCCCCGATTAACTGGCGCTTTACCACCGAGGACGCCCGAATCAAACTGACCAGACTTTACCCGAAACTTTAGCTGTTACTGGATACTAGAAATGTTCGAGAAGCTCGCGGCGTTGGGCGTTCCGCTGGCGGTGGACGACGTCCTCGAACGCTTCGGGCTCTCGCGGCCGCGCCCGGATCAGGAGCTCCTTCGGGCAAAAGCTGAAAAGCCGAAAACGGAAAAGCCGAAAGACGGGGGTGAGGATCCGTCCGCCCTGGCCAACGAGCTGGCCTCCGAGCTCGGGGTGCCGGCGGGATGGCTGGCCCCCATCGAGAAACTCATCGCCGAGATGGAGGCCAAGCTGGCCCAGGGCGGACTGACCGAGGACGAGGCCAGGACCTTCCTGGCCGAGACGCAGCGCCGGCTGCCGGAATTGCTGGGCGGCATCGATGAGGTCGCGCTGGCAGGGATTTTCGAGGGGGTCTTGGGCTCGGCGGTGGTCGCCGGGGTCCGGGACTCGCTCAAGCAGCAAAACACGAACTCATGAAAAACGCCCTCTACGCCCTTTTTATCCTGTCCCTGCGGTGGTCACCCTCCCCGACCCGTGAAAACGCCTTTGCAATGGGTTTGCAATGGGTAAGACGCGTTGCTGGGGGGCGGGCCGAGAGCGCTTTTTTGGCCAACGAGGCCGGAGAGACTGAAGAGCCCCAGCTTTTGGGCAACGAGTTCGCCCCCGGCCAGGACGGCTGGGTGATGCTCGCCCCCTACGGCGACTTCCAGCACTCCCAGGGCATCCAGCGGTTCACCAAGGAGGATGCCGAGGGGTTGTGCAACGAGTTCAACGGGCTGCTCGGCCTGCCTTCCCGGCTGCTGGGCCTGCCCTGGTATATCGGGCACCCGGA
Organism: Chthoniobacterales bacterium; assembly: GCA_041736875.1. Classification (GTDB taxonomy): domain Bacteria; phylum Verrucomicrobiota; class Verrucomicrobiia; order Chthoniobacterales; family JACTMZ01; genus JACTMZ01. The sequence goes on from JBGSSV010000133.1 coordinate 934, forward strand.
CCATCCGAAGTTCAAAGACCGCTACCCCGACACGAAGGCTTACGGCCGCATCAAAGGTCTCCAGGCGCGCGAGGAAGGACTCTTCGCCAACGTCAAATGGTCCGCCGCAGGGGAGGATCTGATCCGCAGCGAGGCTTTCCATGGTCACTCGGTCAACTGGGGCGCGGTGAAGCGCGCCGGGGTGTGGCGGCCGGTGCGGATCAAGAGCGTGGGTTTCACCAACGAGCCCAACATCCCGGTCACTCCGGTGACCCTGGCGAACGAAGTCGAAGAATCTATGAAACAGCAAATGCTGGAAAAACTGGGCCTCCCGGCCGACGCGACCGATGAGCAAATCCTCGCCGCCGTCGATCTGGCCAACGAGGCGAAACAACGTGCGGATCAAGCGGCGACCGAAAAGGCGACCGCCGAGGCCGCGAAATTGGAAGCGGAGACGGCGCTGGCCAATGAAACGGCCGCCAAGACCGCGGCGGAGACCGCTGCGGAAACGCTGAAAGCTGAAAAGCTGAAAGCTGAAGAGGCCCTGGCCAACGAGCGCGCGGCCCGGATCGGGCTCCTGCTCGATGGCGCGATCGCCGCGGGCAAAGTCACGGCCGCTGACCGCAGCCGCTGGGAGACCGACCTCGAAGCGAACTTCGAGGCCAAGGCCACCGAGTTGGCCAATGCCAAGCCGGTCATCAAGACCGTGGCCACCACCAAGAATCTCGGCCAGCGCAAAGAAGCCAGCGCGGCGTCCGACAAGGTCGTCGAGCTGGTCAACGAGCGCATGGCTGCGACCGGAGAGGAATGGACGCCCGCGTGGGCGGCCGTGAAGCGGGAACATCCCGCCCTCTTCGACCAGATGGAAACCGCCAAGGCCTGACCGGCCACGGCACAAAACAGAAAGCAAAAACCGAAAATATGAACATCCTGTTCACACTCCTGGCACTCATGGTAGTGCTCGCTCTTCTGGCCACGTGCGTGTGGCTGGTCCAGCGCAACCCGCTCACTTTCCTCGCGAACGTGGCGGAAGGCACGCACGCCCACGGCATCACCAAGCTGGCCGACGCCGCCATCACGACCCGGCATCTCCTGGTCAAGATCGGCACTGACATCGGCCACGTAGCCCTCGCGGGCGTCAGCGACATCCCTCTCGGGGTGGCGACCGACGAACCGGCGGCCGCGGAGGATCCCGTCAATGTGGCTCTCCTGGGCGCGGGTGACAGCACGCTCCTGGGCGTGGCTTCGGCCGCGATCACAGCCGGCGACCTTCTGGCCCCTGCGGCCAGCGGCAAGCTGCGCACCCTGCCGGCCACCACGGGCACCTACTACATCGTCGGCCGAGCCATCACGGCAGCCGGAGCGGATGGCGACACGATTGAGTTCGTGCCCTCGTTCCCGGTCCAGCGCGTCGTGGCCTAAGGCCTGAGCGACCAAGGAATCTCAGCGAATCCAAATCACATGAAGACAAACCACATTGTGGACGCCCTCCTGGCTGACCAGGGCGGCGCCAATCACCCGGGCGAGATCTATCTCGCCAACGAGGCGCGGTTCAGCAGCGCCACCTTCTCGCAGCCGCTGACCACGTTCAGCGTCGGCTGGAAGGACGACCAGAACATCCTGGCGTCGCTCCAATTCATCGCCCCCGAGGTGGTGGTTGGCCGTCGCTTCGAGTTCAAGAAGTCGACCAACGCGGAGGAGTTCCTCAGCGAAACCGACGACGTGCGCTCCATTGGTTCCTCCTTCAAACGGGTGGAATTCAAGGGCACCACGGTCAACGAGAAGACCCTGAACAAGGGGCTCACCATCTGCCTGGACAAGGACGAGATGGTCGAGGGCGACGAGGAGCGCGCAGTGATGCGCCTCAAGACCCGTCTCTTCCGCAACGACCTGCGTCGCGCCGTCGCGATCCTGTTGGCCATCGACAGCGGTGGCACCAACAAGACCTGGGGCAGCACGGGCAAGCCTGACAGCGATGTCATGAGTGCCATCATTGCCGCGGGCGACAGCGCCGGCATCTCGCCGAACCGTCTGCTCTACGGCCTGGCCGCATGGCAGCTCCGCTACGCCAGCTACGAGCAGCAGGCGACCGCCGGGGCCTTCGCCGCGCTCAACCAGACCGCGGACCAGGTCGCGCAGAAGCTCGGCCTCTCCGGGGGCCGCGTGAGCAGCGAGCGTTACCAGTCCGCCGCCAGCACCAAGTCGAAAGTCGTCGGCAGCTTTGCCGTCGTCTTCTTCGGCGAGGACGGCGTGGGCAAGGACGACCCGTCGAGCGTGAAGCGTTTCGTGACCCCGGTCGGACCGGAAGGCACGCGCGTCTACCGCGACGAGAAGGACAAGTTCGTGGACATCACGGTCGAGCACTACTCGAACCTGGTGGGCACGAGCTCGGTCGGCACGGCCAAGCTGAACATCAGCTAGTTCAAACCCTGCGGCCGCCTCGGCGGCCGCAGCATTGAGCTAACCATGTGGACCACGATCACAACTGACGACGTAAAGACGCGCCTGGCGGCGGCGGAGTTTGCGGCCTATACGACCCGCGCACTCGGCGCGGGCCAGACCGACCCGTTGCCCGACATCACGGCCCAGGTGGTCCGCGAGGTGCGCGGGCACGTGGCCGGCGGCGGCAATGTGCTCGGCGACGGCCTCACCATCCCCGACGAATTGCTGGCCGCCGCGGTCGACATGATTGTGTTCCGGCTCACGACCCGCCTCGGGATCTCGGTCAAGGACGACCGCAAGACGGCCAACGACCAGGCCCGCACACTCCTGGGGCAGGTCGGCCGGGGAGAATTCAAAGTCGCGGCGCCGACCACGGCCGCCAGCGTGCAGGCCGGGGCCGGCGGTGTCACGGTGGTGACCAGCCGCACCAGGCAAACGGAGGACATGCGCGGGCTATGAAAACAGTGGCGAGTGACAAGTGCCGAGTGACGAGCGGGGAACGGTCCCTGGCTAATGCTCGCGTCGGTCTTGAGATCGCGCCCCTGGAGGAGGCCGTCGGGCGGATGGACCGCAAGATGCCGATTGCCCGCGCTCTGACCAGCGCCGAGTGGGCGGACGTGCCGCTCGCCTTGCGGGAGCGGGCATTGTGGACGGCGAACTTTGCCAAGGCGGACGTGCTGCAGGTGATGCACGATGCGATCGGCGACCGGCTGAAACTTGAACCTCGCGAGAGTGTGCCTGGGCGCGGAGCGGTGACGATGTCGCGGGACAACTTCATCACCGAGCTGCGGGACCGACTCGAGGCGTCCGGATACGTGCCACCCCAGGGGAAGCGGGGAACGATTCAGGATCTGACGAGCACGGGCCGGCTGGGACTGATTTTCGACATGAACACGCAGGCGGCGCAGGGTTATGCCCGGTGGAAGTCCGGGCAGGCCGAGGGCGCGCTCTTTGCGTTTCCCGCCCAGGAGCTGTTCCGCTCGGAGTCGCGCCAGGTGCCGCGCAATTGGATCGTGCGCTGGCAGGCGGCCGGCGGGCAGATCAGCGACGGTGGCCGTCTGATCGCGGCGAAGGACGACCCGATCTGGACGGCGATTTCGGCGTTCGGCACGCCGTGGCCACCGTTTGATTACAACTCGGGCATGGACGTGCGGGACATCTCGCGCGGCGAGGCCGAGAGGCTGGGCGTGATCGCGCCAGGCGCGGAGGTGAAACCGCCGCAGGTCGGGTTCAATGCCAACTTGGAGAAAAGCGTCGAGGGGTATGCGCCGGAGATCGTGGAGGATGCGCTGAGTGATTTCGGGGGCGGCGTGCAGGTGCAGGCCGGCAAGGCGCGGATGGTGGAGACGCCTGTGGCCGAGGCCCCTCCGGAGATTTCCGTAGCTGAGGCCCGGGCTGCGCTGGAAAAGGGCTTCGAGGTTGCGGATTCCGAAGGCCAGCCTGTCGTGTTCGGTCGGAGGGTTCTCGAGTATTTCGACAAAGCCGAAGGGGGCAAGGATGACCGCCTGAAGTCGTTGCCGTGGGCCGTGGAGGCCGTGAAGTCGGGCACGAAAAGCGTGCTGGAGGACCGAGTGGTTTACACGATGGCGTTCCTCGGTGACACCGGCAAACCCAAGGGCGCTCTGACCTTGGCCTCACGCCCTGGGGGCGAGGTGTGGAACTTTTACAAGAAGCCAGCGAAAAAACTGGTAAGCGCCAAGCCGGGCGGCAGTGCCCGGAGCGCACCCGCGGAGGTTGAGCCACTACCGGCACCAACGCAGGCCGAGGGAACGATCGCGCCGGGAGGCGGGGAGGTCAAGCGATGATCGAGATCACCATCGAGGACGGGGCGACGCCGGCGTTGCGGCAGAGGCTGCAGGAGTTGCAGAACCGCCAGCCACTCATGGAGGCGGCCGGCAAGGCCGTGGAAGGGGTGCTGCATAGCCATTTCACGAGGCGTGATGCGGAGGGCAACAAGAAGGGGTGGCCCCGGAAACATTTCTGGAACCGCGTGGTGCGCCGGGCCACGGCCTTCTCCGGGGCGACAAACGACACGGCGACGGTCAAAATCGCGAGCCGGGAGTTCTCGCAGAAGCTTTTCGGCGGGACGATCCGGGCCGGGAGTGGGAAGTTTCTGGCCATACCGCTCACCGCGCGGGCATATGCGGCGGGGCGGCCGAGAAATTGGACGGGCACCAGCCTGCATGTGCTGCGACTGAGCAGCGGGAAGCTTTTGCTGCGCGAGAACCTGCACAGCTCGCTCAAGGGCCGGAAGCGTGACCGCGGGAAGCGCATCGAGGGCGGTGAGGCGCAGTATCTTCTGGTCAAGAGCGTGAAACAGAAGGCGGACCCGAATGCGCTGCCGAGCACGGACAAGATGACCCGCGCGGCGCGGATCGTGGTGGCGGATTACCTGGCGAGGAGGGCGGCATGAGCGAGGAAAAGCAACGCAGCCAGTTTTACGACATCAGCGCGGCGGCCGCGGAGTTGATTCGTGCCTCGACGCATATTCCGGAGGGGGTTGCGGTGGTGGCGTATGAGAAGGGAGAGATCGAGAGCGAGATCGACAAGAGTCTGGCGGCGCTGGGCCTTGCGGTGATCGTGCTGCCCTTCGAGACGATCCATGCGATCCCTGGGGCTGCGCCTGCCTTCTATGACGAAGCCGAGCTCATCGTGCATGTGGTGGAGTCGGTGCTGCTCAACACGACGGGAATCGATGGCACGGCCCTCCGCGACTTTGTGATCGCCGCCCTGGTCGGGTCGGACTTGGACGGGCTTCTTTCGGAGGAGCTGGGGGAGCATCGGATCATCCGCGCGGATTCGGAGGAGGAAACCATCCGCGAGATCACGTTCAAGACGGCGTGCGGATGGCGGGGATGAAAACACTTGAAACACTGAAATGAAAACCTACCTGAACATCGAGACGGGGCTTCTGACGGCGGAGGAAAATGGCACCACGCCCATCCGGCGGCTTGCCGCGAAGCGCGGCGACCTGCTGGAACTGGAGGTGGTGCCTTCGGCCCCGATCGCCGGAGCCACCGGAATCCTGGCGGCGAAGGAGAAGGGCGCCTACTCCGGCGCGGCGGTCGCGCTGGACTCAGCCTGGACTGCGCCGGAGACCGAGGGCGCGGGGTATCTCTTCTCCCTCTCGCTCAACACCGAGGAGATCGCTGCGCTTTTCACCGGGGAGAAGGCC
>JBGSSV010000152.1:0-23005 GCA_041736875.1 Chthoniobacterales bacterium
GGTGGCGGCGGTGGTGGCAGGTTGGTTGGTTGGGGCTGCAGGACCGGTTCGCGTCCGGCCGCGACCGGGGCGGGGGCCTCCTCGCTCGGGACACGCAGGCTGGCGCGGATGCAGAGCCAGACGAGTCCGAGGGCGACGAAGATCCAGCCGACGATGACCCACTTTTTCCGGGCAGGCGAAAGTTTGCTCATTGTCATGCTCAGAGGCTCAAATCACCGCCTGCTCGAGCCACGGAAGCGATTCAGCTCAATACTCAATACCGCGCGACGACATTGAGGTCGCTGCCTTGCCCGTGGAAAAGCAACCCGTAGGCTTCCAGCACGGCCGCCGCATTGTTGTAATCGGACGAGATCGTCGTGTCGGTGCGCTGCCAGTAGCTGCCGAGGGTGACGAAGCTGATATTGCCGCTGGAGTTGCGGAAATAAACCACGTTGCGCGCGCTGTCGGCGGCAATCCACGAGCGTGAGTCGACCCCGCTCTGGATGAACCATCGGGTCCACAGGCTACCCGAGGGGTAGAGCATTTCGAGGGTGGAGGCCTGGCTGGCGAAGACGAGGCCGCCCATCAGGGGGGCAAGCTTGCCGTCATAGGTGGTTGTGAGGCTGGCGTCGCCCGGGAGCACTCCCGCCATCTGTCCGGTCAGGTCCACGCTGCGCCAACCGCCGGAATAAAACCTTCCGACAATTCCGGTGCTACCCGTTCGATAGTCCCAGGCCATCGGCCCCCACTTGGTGTTGCTAACCAGCCGACCCGCAGGGAGTGTTGATGTCCCGGTGGTCCACGAAGACAGATAAAGCATACGCTTGTTGTTGTTGCTCTCCTGAATACCGACCACGCCGTAGGTCGGGTCCACCGACACACCCACCGGATAAGGATCGCCGGATCGGTAGGTGGGGTAGTCAAAGACCTTAGCATGCTGCCAACCCGAGGCGGTGGAATAAGCCATCCAGATGTCCCCGCCGCCTACGTAGAAGACCCACCCGCGCTGAGGATGGATGTCAAAAAGTGATGTGCCGTAATTGAGCACCTGGCCACCGAGCGTGGCGGTCTGCCAGGTCGAGCCATTGAAAAACGTGGCCTGCAATCGCCCACTCCCGTCCACGCTCAAGACCTGCCGCCAAGCCTGGTGAACTTTGACCGGGCTGCCCGTGCGGCGGCCACCCACCCGGGTGCTGATCCAGCCCTTGTAGCTCTCATTTTTGGAAACCAGATTGTTGTAAACTGATGAGCTCAACTCGCGCACACCGGAAATAACCGTGTTTTTGCTGTTCGACACGTAAATGCCGACAAGATACTTGGCCCCGTTGGCGTAGGCAAAGAGAGGCCCTCCGCTGTTCCCGGAGTAGCTGTAGAGGTTGTAGTTCTGGAACCACCCGCTTTGGGTCAACACCCCATCAAGGTAGAAGTTGCTGCTGCGGTAGAACCGCGAGTAGTTCATGCCTGGATTGGTGGAATGCATTTCATTCCGGCGCGAATCGGAGGAGCTGGTGTATTTGCCCGACGGATATCCGACGATCTCGTAAAGCCCGCTGTAACCACCGGGGTCCAGGGCAGAAAGGTAGCCGGGCATCATGCCGGCATGGGTCGGGCCCGCGCCAGAGCCGTTAAAAGCCATGTAGCCCCAATCCACGCTGAGGCTGACGCTGTTTTCCTTGCCATACCCCTGTTGCAGGCGGCTGCGGTAGGAGGAACTCACGGAGCTGGTGGTCGCGTTCACCGAACTGGTGTTGCTGGGCGTCCGCGCGCGGCTCCAGCGGATGCCGCCTCTCCAATTTCCATAGTCGTCCAGCAGCACGTGTCCGCAAGTCAGAACGATATGCGGCAGCACCGCGCACCCAGAGCCACGGGCCTCACTCGTATCGACCACTCCAACGGCGCTGTAGGGTGAGTAGCTGGCCGCTGAAGCGGGGTTCCATCCCCAGTTATTGCCCGATGCCGCCGAGCTGAGCGGATAAGTGACATCGGTGACGGCGAAACTTACCCCGGGAATGACCGCTGCGATCAATCCCACCAAGATGATTTGGCGTGATTTGTGCATAGATTTCCGCAGCCTCGCCACCACGCACGAAGGATGCAACCCTTAATACAAAGGACCCTTTGCAAATAGACGTTTGCTTGGCAGACCGGGTTGCCCCGTAGATATACCTGCTCGCAATCAACCTGCCGCCGGTTGGGGATGAGGTTTAATTGGCGGCCCCGCGGAGCTTTCATTGCGGTTCGCTGCGTATGGCGAGCAACCCACCGCTTGACTCGCGAACCCGGAATCGCCAGCGTCCGGCTATGCGATCCGACGCTTGCAGCTTCCGCCTCGCGTCAGACACCCGAGGGAGCCGAACGGACTTTCGCATGAACGGCAGCGGTAAACTTTCACTGGGCAGCCGGCTGGCGGCTCTTTTTCTGGGTTTATTCGCAATATTCCCCTTGCCGAGTGCTACGGCACAGACTTGGACGCGGGCAACTTCGGTTCCTTCCTCTACCGACTACCTCCAGACCCTCAACGGCGTCACCTACGGCAACGGCCGTTTTGTCGCCGTGGGTGTGTCCTTCGCTTCCAAGGCCGGAATTCTTACCTCCACCGATGGATCGTCGTGGGCACGTGCCGCTTCAGTCCCCTCCTCAACCGACTATCTCCAGACCCTTAACGGCGTCACCTACGGCAATGGCCGTTTCGCCGCCGTTGGCGTCTCCTTCAACTCCAAGGCCGGAATTCTTACCTCCACGGATGGAACATCGTGGGCGCGTGCCGCTTCAGTCCCTTCCTCAACCGACTATCTCCAGACCCTCAACGGCGTCACCTATGGTAACGGCCGTTTCGTCGCCGTGGGCGCCTCTTTCAACTCCAAGGCCGGAATTCTTACGTCCACGAATGGAACGTCGTGGACGCGAGTTACTTCAGTCCCATCCTCAACCGACTACCTCCAGACCCTCAACGGTGTCACCTATGGCAACGGCCGTTTCGTCGCCGTTGGTGTTTCCTTCGCCTCCAAGGCCGGAATCCTGACCTCCACCGATGGAACGTCGTGGACGCGTGCAGCTTCAGTTCCTTCCTCCACCGACTACCTCCAGACCCTCAACGCCGTCACCTACGGCAACGGCCGTTTCATCGCCGTGGGTGTTTCCTTCACTTCCAAGGTCGGAATTCTGACCTCCACCGATGGAACGTCGTGGACGCGGGTCACTTCGGTTCCTTCCTCAACCGACTATCTCCAGACCCTGAATGGGGTTACCTATGGCAACGGTCGCTTCGTCGCCGTTGGTGCTTCCTTCAATTCCACGCTCGGGATCCTCACATCCACCAATGGAACATCGTGGGCGCGCGCCACTTCAGTTCCTTCCTCAACCGACTATCTCCAGACCCTGAATGGGGTTATCTATGGCAGCAGTCGTTTCGTCGCCGTTGGAATTTCCTTCAATTCCAAGGTCGGCATCCTCTCAAGCCCGGACACGGCACCACCTCCAACTCCACCACCAACTCCACCACCAACACCGCCACCAACACCGCCACCAACAACGCCGACGCCACCGCCACCGACACCAACACCCCCAATAACGCCAACGCCACCACCCCCGACGCCAACACCCCCAACAACGCCGACACCACCGCCACCCCTTCCGAGCAGTGCTTTCACTTATACTTCTTCTGGATCCCAGATCACGATCACCGGCTTGGCCAACCCCTCTGCGGTGGTTCGTGCGCTTATAATCCCGGCGACCATCGATGGAAAACCCGTTACCAGCATCGGGGACTACGCGTTTAAAGAACGCATAGATCTGACGAGCGTAACGATCCCCGCCAGCGTAACCAGCATAGGGTATGTCGCGTTCTCAGGGTGCACCGGTCTGACGAGCGTGACGATCCCCGCCAGCGTGACCGGCATTCCGTCTGGCGCGTTTTCCGGCTGTTTCGGCTTAACCAACGTAACGATCCCCTCGAGCGTAACCAGCATCGGGGCATATGCGTTTTCCAGATGTATCGCTCTGACGAGCGTGACGATCCCCGCCAGCGTGACCAGCATTGAGGACGGCGCGTTCATAGACTGCTACAACTTGGCGAGTGCGGAGTTTTTGGGGAATGCTCCTGCCGCCTTTGGGCTCGACGTCTTCCTAAAAACTTTTGGGAATCCGGTTAATCTCACAGTCTATTTCCGCAGTGGTGCGACCGGCTTCACGTTGCCCACTTGGAATGATTACCCAGCGGTAATGGTTGCTTCTCCAACGCCACCACCAACACCCACACCCCCAGCGACGCCACCACCAACAACACCTCCACCAACGCCAATACCAACCCCGACCCTAGGATCAAATCCGACAACGCAGACCGTTTCCGGGGTCGGCGCGGCATCATCGTTTAGTGTGACTTCGAACACCTCTTGGAGTTGGAGTGTGAATGCGAGTTGGGTCACGAGCAGCGAGACCTTCAGCCAGACGGGCAACCAGACCTTCAGCTACAGTGTCGCGGCAAACCCAAGCGCCACCAACCGCACGGCGGTCATCACTCTCACCGGTGGAGGGCTCACCCGCACGCACAGCATCACGCAGACCGGTGATGCTGATGGAGACGGAGTGGCCGACTCCGAGGACCGTTACCCCAGTGATGCTACCAAGTATGTGGACGCCTGGAAAACCATCAGCCTCGGACGCACAGCTGCAACGGATTCGCCACTTGCCCTCATGTGGGACGGGATTGGAGCATGGACGGCGGACAACGCCGACCAGCTCCAGCTGACCTATTGGGGCAGCAGTGCGTGGCAACACATAGTTTTCACCGCCTTCGCCAAAGTGGATCGGGCCAAAGGGCTGGGCGCTGATTCCGCTTGGAACATCGTCTATTACATCGGCACGGACGCAAAACTTTACGCCACCTATTACAGCAGCGGCGCTTGGCGCAACGCGATGCTGCGCCCCGGGCCGTTCTCTAGGGTGCATCGGGTGGACACGAACAAGCATGTTGTCTGGACTCGCAAGAGTGATGGCACGGACGCGGTGGTCTTCTGGTCCGGCTCCGCTTGGACTGAGACGACCGCACCGACTGGCGGCGCGGTCGCGTATTCGGGGGTGGACAGGAATCGTTCGCAGGTCGGCTGGAAGAGCGACGGTTCTCTGGTGGAGCGGTATTTGAGCGGTTCGTCGTGGATGACCAGAGCCATTCCCAGTGGGGGCACCATCGGCGCGGTGGTGGGTGATGCGCGCTCTTCCTACGGGTATGACCCCGGGTATCGCTACTTCTACTACGGCACGGCTGCGGGGGCACTGGGTTGGACGTCGCTCAGCGGCGGCAGCGGCTCCATCCATCCGGGCAAAGTGTGGCCCGGTAGCCCCACCTGGGTGGCGACAAGTAACCACTGGGTGCTTTGTCGCGACGGAGTCGGTGCGGGAAACAAGCTGCGTGTGCTCTACTTCAGCGGGGGTCAATGGCGAACCAGCCCGATTGCCGCTTACGCCAACTGGCGTGGCGATCAAGCTGCCGTCACCTCCACGGGTCGGGTTTTTTATGTCGACCCAGCCGATGGTGGGCTGAAGTGTATTTATTACTGACCGCCACTCTCCGGGGTTCCTGAGGGTTGGCAGACGACCTGATCCAACCCCTGCGACTGGACACATTGTGGTGAGAGTCGCAGGTAAGGTTAGGAATTTGGGGGCACTCTAGGATTAGCCAAGCACCACCGCCGTTGCCTGCCACGTCCGATTTTGCTGCAATCGTCAACGAATGCCTTCCGCCCCGCTCAAGGTCGCCTTCGTTGACATCGTCCCCGAGGTCGAGCCGTTTGTCGCCCGGTGGCTGCCGCGGTTGGCCGCGTATGACGTCATCCCGGCGGAGCGGCTGGCGGAGGAGAAGCCCAACCTGCTGTTTTACGGCGACGGGAAGGCGCGAGTTTACCGGAACTTCCCCGACTGCACGCGGGTTTGCGTCACGTTTGAAAATCTTTACCCGGATTTTTCCGAGGCCGACTACGTCATGGCCTACATGCATCTCCCGCACGAGCGCTACCTCCGCATGCCGGACTGGGCGATCATCCATGAGCCGCAGCAATTCATCAAAGACGAGAGCTATGCGGATCGGATCATGGGCGAAGCGCGCGATTTCTGCGCCTTTGTCGCCTCGAACGGAAATCCGCGGCGAACGCGGCGACGGTTGGAGTTTTTCCCGCGGCTCAGCGGCTACAAGAAAGTCAGCTCAGGCGGGCGCGTGATGAACAACATCGGCGGATGCGTCGGAGATCACCAGGCCTTCGCGCGCGGTCACAAGTTCTACATGGCGTTCGAAAACGCAGCCTATCCGGGTTACACGACGGAAAAAATCGCCGATGGCATGGTCAACGGATGTGTGCCGATTTACTGGGGCGATCCGGAGGTCGGACGGGATTTCAATCCGAAGAGTTTCGTCAATGTGAGCGACTTCAGCAGCGATGAGGAAGCCATCCGGCACGTGGCGCGGATCGACCAGGACCCGGATCTTTACCGCGGCTATTTGGAGCAGCCGTTTTTCCACGGAAACCGGCCACCCGATTTGTTCGACGAGGAACGGGTGCTGGGGTTTTTCCGGCACATGCTGGAAGAGCCGCGGCCCCGGCGGAAACTTTTCGCGCTCCGGCCGGGGTTGTTCAAAATGCGCCGCCGGATGCAGCCGTATTTGGACTCGGTGTTCGGCGCGAAACGCGCTTAGCGGTAGGTTCGGCTGGCCCAGCCGGCCGCCACCCTGAAAAGGTTGCGGTCGCCTCGGCGAGGCGATCCGACCAATGGCCACGCAGAACGGTCGCCCTTACTCCGCCGCCTTGGCGGGAAAGAAGGCCGGAGAGTGGTCCGTAGAGCCGAGCTTTTCTTCGCCGGCTTTTTCCGCCCCGGCTTTTTTCTCCCCGTAGCCGGGGATGCTGACCGAGGGCGGGATGCGCTCGCAGGCGGCGGAGAGGGCCAGCACGGTGCCGAGGGCGAGGAGGGTGAGGCGGCGCTTCATGGATAAATCAATCTGGCACGACCAGCTGCACCTTGCGGCCGTGCTTCTGGCCGCCGGCCGCAAGCAGGCTGCGGATGGCGTGAATGGTCTGGCCGTGCTTGCCGATGATGCGCGGCATGTCAGCGCGGGGGAGCCTGGCGGTGAAGACATCCTTCCCGGACACCTCGGCGTGGGCGATGAAGACCTCGTCGGGATGGCCGGCGAGGCGGCGGAGGACGAAGTTGAGGAACTCCTCCATGGCCGGTGGAGCGGGCTAGGCGGCCGCGACGGTCCCGCGCGCCTTCTTGACGATGCTGCGCACGGTGTCGGACATCTGCGCGCCGTTCTTGACCCAATGGTCGATGCGAGCGAGGTCGACTTTGTAGTTTGTGCCGGTCTTCTTCGGATCGTAGTTGCCGATGATCTCGATGAATTTGCCGTCACGCGGACTGCGTTTGTCCGTGACCACAACCTTGTAATAGGGACTGTTGCGAGTCCCTTCCCTGCGAAGTCTGATTGCCACTGCCATAAATGTATTCGTTGGTTAGTTGCGGCCGAGCATGCCCATGGAACCGGCTCTGGCCATCATTTTTTTCAATTTGCCGGGGCTTTTCATGAGTTTTTTCATCTCGGAAAACCGCAGCAAAAGGTTGTTCACTTCTGAAACCGTCGTCCCGCTGCCCCGGGCGATGCGTTGGCGCCGGCGGGCATTGAGCACGTCGGGCCGGCTGCGTTCGCCGGGGGTCATGGAGAGGACGATGGCCTCCACCCGGCGCATCTGTTTTTCATCAACACCGGGGTTTTTCATCTTATCCATGCCGGGGATGAGACCAAGGAGATTTTCCAGCGGACCCATTTTACGCAGGGCTTTGAACTGTTCGAGGAAGTCGTTGAGGTCGAATTGGGCGCTGCGGAGGCGCTGTTCGAGGCGGCCGGCATCCTCGATCTCGAAGTTCTCGGCGGCCCGCTCGACCAGGCTGACGACATCGCCCATGCCCAGAATGCGGCCAGCCAGGCGGTCAGGGTGGAAGACCTCGAAAGCGTCGAGTTTCTCGCCCGTCCCGGCGAATTTGACCGGCTGGCCGGTGACCTCACGGAGGGAGAGAGCGGCCCCGCCGCGGGCATCGCCGTCGAGTTTGGTCAGGATGAGGCCGGTGACCCCGACGGCGCCGTGGAATTTTTCCGCTACGCCGACGGCCTGCTGGCCGGTGGCGGCGTCGCAGACGAGGAGGCTTTCGTTCGGCTGGACCAGTTCCTGCACTTTGCGCAGTTCGTCGATGAGTTCGTTGTCGAGATCCTGGCGTCCGGCCGTGTCGTAGATCTCGACGTTGCAGCCCTGTTGCTTGGCCCAGGCCATGCCGTCGCGCACGGCCCGGAGGACATTTTTCTCCCCGGGGGCGGGGCGGAACATGGGGACGTCGATCTGCGCGGCGAGCGTGGCAAGCTGCTCGATGGCGGCGGGACGCTGCAAGTCGCAGGCGATGAGGACGGGGGTGCGGCCCTGCTTTTTCAGATGGGCGGCGAGCTTCGCGCAGGTCGTGGTCTTGCCCGCGCCATTGAGGCCGACGATGAGCAGGCGGCCCTGCGGACCAAGGGCCAACGGAGCCGCCGAACCGCCGAGGAGCGCGGCCAGCTCATCATGGAAAATCTTCACGATCTGCTGGCCGGGCGTGATGCTCTTGAGCACATCCTGCCCGAGCGATTTCTCTTTGACCCGGGCGACGAAATCCTTGGCCACGCGGAAATGCACATCCGCCTCGAGGAGGGCAAGGCGCACTTCGCGCAGGGCGTCATTGATGTTCGCCTCGCTGATGCGACCATGCCCGCGGAGGTCTTTGAAGACGTCCTGGAGCTTGTCGGAAAGGCGGGAAAACATGAGGGCGGGGGATTATTTTTCCAAACCGAGCGCGCGGAAGACGTGGTCCACGTGGCGGAAATGCCGGTCGAGGCCGCAGGCGTCCTGCAGTTCCGCCGCCGAAAGCGCGGCGCTGATTTCCGGATCGGCCGAGAGATTGGCCAGAAACTCGCCGTCACCGGCCCAAGTCTTGAGCGCGGCCCGTTGCACGGCCTCGTAGGCGGCCTGGCGCTCGAGGCCTTTTTCGGTCAGCTTGAGCAGCACGGCCTGGCTGGCGAAGAGGCCGCGGGATTTCTCCATGTTGGCCCTCATGTTCTCCGGGTAAACCTGCAAGCCGCGCACGAGACGGGCGAGGAGGAAAAGCATGTAATCGAGGAGTGTGCAGCCGTCGGGCAGAATGATGCGTTCGGCGCTGCTGTGGCTGATGTCCCGCTCGTGCCAGAGGGCGACGTTTTCCATCGCGGTGACGGCAAAGCCGCGGATCACCCGGGCCAGCCCGCTCAGACGCTCGCCCGTGATCGGGTTGCGTTTGTGCGGCATGGCCGAGCTGCCCTTCTGTCCTTGGGCGAAGAACTCCTCGACCTCCAGCACTTCGGTGCGCTGGAGGTGCCGGAACTCGGTCGCCCAGCGGTCCACCGAACTGGCGGCCAAGGCAAGCACGGTGACAAATTCCGCATGACGGTCACGCTGCACGATCTGGGTAGAAAGGGTCGCCGGGCGCAACCCAAGCTTGGTGCAAACCTGTTCCTCGACCCGCGGGTCGAGATGGGCGCGGGTCCCGACCGCACCGCTCAATTTGCCCACCGCCACGCGCTCCCGCATCTGCAGGAGCCGCTCGCGCACCCGTCCGAATTCGTCGAACATCAGGGCCATCTTGAGCCCGAAGGTCACCGGCTCCGCATGGATGCCGTGGCTGCGGCCCATCATCGGCGTGAGCTTGTGCGCGCGCGCCTGCTCGGCGGCCGCGGCCCGGACTTCCTCAACCCCCTTGACCAGCAGGTCGCAGGCGGAGGTCATCTGCACCGCCAGGGTGGTGTCGAGGATATCGGACGAGGTCAGCCCCTGGTGCATCCAGCGCGCCGCTGGTCCGACCGAGGAGGCAACGTTCTCGAGGAAGGCGATGACATCGTGGTTCGTGCGTTTTTCGATCTCGAGAATTTCGGGGATGGAGAAGCGGGCGCGTTCGCGGATGGCGCGGGCGTCCTCGGATGGTATCTGCCCCAACCCGGCCATGGCCTCGCAGGCGAGGGTTTCGATCTCGAGCCAAATCTCGTATTTGCGCTGGTCCGACCACAGAGAGCGCATCTCCGGCCGGGAATATCGGTCAATCACCCGCGCAAGCTAACCTGTGCACGGCCCGCGCACCAACCCGGAAAACAAGAAGGGCCACAACCACCCGGCTGCAGCCCTCCATGCCATGAAAAAATTGTTATCGTCAGACGCTGACCCGCACCCGTTTGAGGTGGCCGTGGTCGCTGACGCGCACCCGACCGGTCTGGAAAAGATCAACCAAGGCGGCGACGACTTCGCGGCTATCCTCGGTGACGGAACCGACGGCGGAGACCAGCTCGCCCAGCGAGTGGCGGCCACGGTTGAACTTGCGGTAGGGGTTGAAAGACTTTGTTTTCATACCATCTTCGACCACCCGAAACGCACGGCGTTCAAAAAAGTTTCAAACGTCCGTTTGCCAGGGCATTCCCCGCGACACCGAGAGGGGGCGGGCGGGCATGACCAAGCCCCCAGACACCAGCATCCTGGTAGCCTCCTCAACCGTCAGGTCGCAGTCACGCACGCGGGTGGACGGCACCGCGATGATGATGCCGGTGGTGGGGTTGGGCGCCGTCGGCACGAAGATCGTCGTCATTTCACGACCGGATCCCGCCTCGATGAACTGCCCGGTGGCGAACCCGAAGAGGCAAGCCTCCGGCGAGGGGTAATCGATCACGACGACGCGCTTGCCGGCATTCGTCGCCCCGATCCCCTGGATGGAATGCATGACTTGGCGCGCACCCGAATAGATCGAGGAGATCACCGGGATGCGCAGGAGACAACGCTCGAAGCGGTCGAAAAGCCGGCGCCCCAAGACATTCGTGGCCATGAAGCCGAGGCCGATGAATGCGAGGAGTGTGATGAGGAATCCGAGGCCGGGCACGCGCAGGCCGAGGGTTTTGAGCCAGGGCTCGCTCAGGCCGTTGACCAACCCATAGCCGAAGGACAACACCCAGTAGGTGACCACGAGCGGCAGTGCAAGGGCGATGCCGGCCAGCAACCTGTTGCCCAAGCCGCCGGCGAAGCGGCGCCACCCGCAAAGAACGGGACGGGGAGAAGAATCACCAGCCACAACACGCTCCTAGTGCCGGAGGTATTTGATCGAGGCAAAGCCGGCGACGAACAGGATCAGCAAGACCACCGTGGCCCACTCGAAGTTTTTCTCGAGAAACGGCCGGGCTCGGGGACCCAAGAAACGGATGACTCCGCCCACGAGGAAAAACCGTCCGCCCCGGCCGAGGACCGAAGCCAGAATGAGGGTGGGAATCGAAACCATGAAGACGCCGGCCGCGACGGTGAAGACCTTGTAGGGGATCGGCGTGAACGCAGCGGCCAGAATGGCGAGGAAGGCATTGTCCTGATAAAGTTCCTGAACCTTGCCGAAGACTTCCGGCGTGAAGCCCGGCACGATGTTGAAGAAAAAGTTCTTGGTCAACTCCCAGAAGCCCCAGCCGAGGAACCACCCGAGGACTCCGCCGGCGACCGACGCAATGGTGCACCAGAAAGAATAGAGCACCCACTTTTGCGGGCGGGCGAAACACATGGCCATGAGCAGCACATCCGGAGGAATGGGAAAAAACGCGGACTCGGCGAAACTCATGATGACCAGCGCCGGCAAGGCGTATTTGGTGTCGGCCCAGTGCAGCGTCCAGAAATACAATTTGCGCAGCGGGTTCTTCGTTGCGCGCGCTTGATCCATGGCGGAGGCGGCAGGGTCGATATGCATGAGGGCAGTTTTCCTAGCAGGCCGGCCGCCGCCCGGCAAACGCCTTCCTTGTCCACCCGCGCACCGCTCTGTTAAGCTGTCCCCTTGTCCCGCGGAATACCAGAAGGCAGCAGCAAGGCATGGAGCGAGGTCCTCGGGTTGGTCCTCCTTGGGGCCGGCACGCTGCTTTTCCTCGCGCTCGTCTCCTACTCGCCCTCCGATGTGCCCTCGTGGCTCTTCTTCAGCAAACAGGGGGCGACCGGCGCGCTGACCGAGAATTTCATCGGCCCCGTCGGCGCGGTCGTGGCCGGGTTCACCTACTTCATGCTCGGGGCCGCCTCCTACCTGCTGGCCGTCGTGCTCATCGGTTTCGGCGGGGTCAAATTCATGACCGGCCTGCCCCTGCCGCGCCAGCGCCTCGCTTGGGTGGCGGCGTTCATCCTCTCCGGTGCGTGCCTTCTGGGCATCCAGCCTTGGTTCCTCCAGTCGTGGAAAACGCACTTCAACATCCTCGGCCCCGGCGGTTGGTTCGGCCTGATCCTCGGGCAAACCGTGCTAGCCGGACTGCTCGGCCTGGTCGGTGCCACCATCCTTCTGGCGGTGGTCTACTTATCCAGCCTCATCCTCATGACCGGAACCCATCCGGTCGCTTTCTTCAAGACACTCTTCACCGCGCTGCCCGAATGGTGGCGGAAGCGGCGGGAGGAGAAGATCGAGCAGAAGCGCGCCGAACAGGAAGCCCTCGTCGAAGAAGCCCTCGCAACCACCCCGCGGATCAAGCGACCGGCCCGCATCCGCCGCGCGGCCGCTGCGGATGAAGAGGAGCAGACACCCGAAGAACCCACCGACAATCTCCCGGAGCCCGTGCTGCCGGAACCGCGCATCATTGACACCGGGGCCATCCAACCCCCGGCCCCGAAGAAGCCGGCCCCGCCGAAAGCGAATCCCTTGGGCGCGCCGCCCGACATCCACATCGAAAATTACCAACTGCCCCCGCTTGATCTGCTCGATGCGGCCGATGCCAGCTCGCGTCAGACCGCGGACCCGGCCGAGTTGCTGGCCACGCAGGCCACCATCCTCGAAACGCTCAAGCAATTCGGCCTCGAGGCCAGTGCGGGCGACATCACCCGGGGACCGACCGTGACCCGCTTCGAGGTTTATCCGGCCCGCGGCGTGCGCGTCGACCGCATCCTCAGCCTCGAACGCGACATCGCCCGCGCCACCCGGGCGGAAAAAATCAACATCCTCGCGCCCATTCCCGGGAAGGACACGGTCGGCATCGAGATCGCCAACACCAAGAAGATCAAAGTCGTCTTCCGCGAGTTGCTCGAAAGCGTGGAATGGACCGAGTCCAAAGCCAAGATCCCCCTGGCGCTCGGCAAGGACGTTTACGGCCGGACCATCATCGCCGACCTCGCCCAGATGCCACACCTCCTCGTCGCCGGCACAACCGGCAGCGGCAAGAGCGTCTGCATCAACGCCATCATCGCCAGCATGCTCTACAGGTTTTCCCCCGAGGAGCTGCGCTTCATCATGATCGACCCGAAGGTGGTCGAAATGCAGCACTACGGGAAACTGCCCCACCTGGCGGCCAACGTGGTGACCGAGCCGAAAAAAGTTCTCCTCGCCCTGCGTTACGTCATCGATGAAATGGAGCGTCGCTACCGCATCTTCGCCAAGTGCGGACTGCGCAACATCCACGGCTTCAATTCCCGGCCGCGGGAGGAGAAAGCGGAGGAAAAACCGCCCGAGGCGGCGGCGACCGAAGATGGCGAAGCGATCGAACCGCCCGAGGAGGAAACCGTCGAGGCACCCCGCCCCGCGGCCAAGGACGACGAGCTGAAAATTCCCGACCGCCTGCCCTTCATCGTCGTGATCATCGACGAGTTGGCCGATCTCATGCAGACGGCGCCGGCCGACGTGGAAAGCGCCATCGCCCGCATCACCCAGATGGCGCGCGCGGCCGGCATTCACATGATTGTCGCCACGCAGACCCCGCGGGCCGATGTCGTGACCGGCGTGATCAAGGCCAACATTCCCAGCCGCATCGCCTTCCAAGTCGCCTCCAAACTCGACAGCCGCGTGATTCTCGATGCCAACGGGGCGGACAAACTTCTCGGCCAGGGCGACATGCTTTATCTGCCGCCCGGCACCTCGACCCTCGTCCGCGCCCAAGGCGTGCTCGTGACCGACGAGGAAATCCACCGCGTGGTGGACAGTGTTTCCGCCCAGGCCCAGCCCAGCTTCGATCCCGGATTCCATGAGGCCATGACCTCGCCCTCCGGGGGTGACGACGACGTGACCGAGGAGGACGAGGAGTTGGTGACCAAGTGCCTGGAAATCATCCGCCAAGAGCGCAAGGCCTCGACCTCCATGCTCCAGCGCCGCCTGCGCCTCGGCTACACCCGGGCCGCCCGCGTGGTCGACATCCTCGAACAGCGCGGGATCCTCGGCCCGAAGGACGGGGCCAAGGATCGTGAGATTTTGGTGGACTTGGACAATCCTGCTGATTGATGCATAATGTCGCCGACCATGAGTGCGCCGACCGGACTTGAGCTCAAGAAGCTCCGCGAATCCAAGGGAATCACCCTGGACCAGGCGGCTCGTGACACCTGCATGAGGGCGGCCGTGCTGGGGGCCCTCGAAGAGGTCGGCCACGGCGAGGATCTTCCGGCCGTTTATGACAAGCTCTCGCTCAGCATGTATGCGCGCTATCTCGGCGTAGACATGGAGATGACGCGTCGCGCCACACGCACACCGGAAGGCGTGCGCATCGCGCCGGTGGGCGTGCGCATCCGTCGCATGGGCCGGGCAGCCAAAGCGCCCCGACTCGACCCGGCACAGCGCAGCCGCCTGCTGACCATTGCGAAAACCACCAGCACTATCGTGGTCGTCGTGCTGGCGGTCGGCCTCTGGTCGCTCAATGCGAAACTCGACCGGCTCAATCTCGACGACCGGCCGGTCCACGCCGCGGGAGAAACCGCCGCGCCAGCCGCACCCGAGTTGCCGCCCCTCGAAACCGTCCCCCTGACCATCACGGGTGAGACCCTGTCCCTCGGCGGCCCGATGATTCCGCCCGGCGAAAACGGCGGCGTCCTCAATCTCACTTCCTCCGGGCGCATCGACCTGGAGTAGTCTCATCCCGGGCGCCTGCGCCGCCCGCCCGACGGCATGGAATCCCTCACCGCTCCCGCCCGGCCGAAAATCGGCATGGTCAGCCTCGGCTGCGCGAAGAACCTCGTGGATGCCGAAATCATGCTCGGGGGTGCCGCCCGCGGGGAATTCGACATCACCCGCGAACCGGCCGAGGCCGATGTGCTCGTGATCAACACCTGCGGATTCATCGACACGGCCAAAGAGGAATCGATCGACACCATCTTGGAAATGCATGACCGCCGGATGCGGGATAACCCGGGGCAGAAAATCATCGTCAGCGGGTGTCTGGCCCAGCGCTACCACGACGACCTGAAGCAGGAGATTCCCGAAGTCGACGCGCTGATCGGGCTCGACCAGATCGCACGCTTCCCCGAAATCGTGCGGGAGGTCCTGGCTCGGCCGGCCCCGGAGATCCCGGGACCGCTCGACCTAGTCACGCGCCAATCGCGCTACATCCCCGACTACGACACGCCGCGCTTTCTCCTGACCCCGCGGCATTCGGCTTACCTTAAAATTGCCGAAGGCTGCAACCACCCCTGCTCCTTTTGTGTCATTCCGCAAATGCGGGGGCGCCACCGCAGCCGGACCATCGCCTCGGTCGTGGCCGAAGCGCGGCAACTCGTGGCCAACGGAGCAAAGGAAATCAACCTCATCAGCCAGGACACCACCTATTTCGGCATGGACCTGTGGGCTGAGAAGGCCGGGCCACGTCAGCCGGTGGATTCCTCCCGCGGCCCGACCCTCTCGCGCCTGCTCGAGGAGCTGGACCAGATCGACGGCGAGTTTTGGATCCGCCTGCTTTACACCCACCCGGCGCACTGGAGCGGGGAGTTGATCCGCACCATCGCGCAAAGCCGCAAGGTCGCGCGCTACATCGACATGCCCCTGCAGCACATCCACACCGACATGCTGGCGACGATGCGACGCGAAACCTCGCGCCAACACATCGAGGACCTCATCCTGCAGCTGCGCGAGGGCATCCCCGGGCTGGGCTTGCGCACCACTTTCATCATCGGCTTCCCCGGCGAGACCGAAGAGCACTTCGAATCCCTGCTCGAGTTCATCGCCCGCGTCCGCTTCGAGCGGCTCGGCGTCTTCAAATACTCGCAGGAAGAAGGTTCGCGGGCGGGCAAGATGGAAGGACAAATTCCCGCGGCGGTGAAGAACCGGCGGCATCGGCGGGCCATGCAACTGCAACAGCAGATCGCGCGCGACCTTGCGGCCAGCCGGGTCGGTCAGGTGCTCCGCGTGCTGGTCGAGCAGCCTTTGGTGGCGCGATCCGAACACGACGCGCCGGAGGTGGATTGCCGGGTGCTTTTGGAATCGCCTCTGCCGGGCGGCGGGTTTGCCGACGTGCGGGTGACCGGCTCGCAGGTCTACGACCTCACGGCTCAGCCCGTGTAGGACGACTCCACACGCTCGGCCACGTCGAGGTAGCCGTAATCGACCTCGTAAATCTGCTTCATGCAGTCGAGGCATTTGACCGCATCCCCCATGCGCTCGTAGACCAGACCCAGATTGTAAAGAATGTCCTTCTTCGGTCCGTCCACCCCGGGGATTTCCGAAGCGGCATCGTTGAGGGTCTTCGCGGCCAGATCGAGCATGTTCAGCTCGCTGTAACATTTGCCCAGCATGTTGAGCGCACGGGTGCGCGTGTTGGGATTCGACCGGGCTTTCTGCAACTCGGGGATGGCCTCCTTGTAATGCGCGGCGATGACCAGCTGCTCACCCAATTCGAAGCGGAATTGCAGGTCGGTCGGGTTCCGCTCGACCCGCTTGCGGGCCTCGCCCAGCGTTTGCTCGGCCCGTCCGCGGCGCAGCTCGTCCAACTCGGCCCGAAGCGCCGGACCGGCCGGGTCATGAGGATCCATGACCGCCAGGGTTTTTTCCTTCTCAATGATGGCGCAGGTCAGAATGCGCACTTCGATATCGCTGATCTTGCGCAGCAGCCCCGGGTCGGTCTCGTTGGCGAGGCCGGAGAGGTAGCGGAAATATTGCAGGGCGTTCTCGTAGTCGTCCGAGTTGAAATACATGTCGGCCAGCTTGCGCGCGGCCTCCCGATCAGGCGTGCCGGCCTCGTGGGCCTCGTAAACGATGCGGGCGAGGTCCTCCGGGGTCTCGCTGGCGGTCACGACATTTTCGTCCGCACCGGCCGTCTGGCGCATCTTGACCAGGTCCGAGAACGATGCCTTCTCCAAGCCGCCGCGCTGCATGGATTTTCGCGCCGCCGATTCCTTGGCTTTCTCGCGTGCATCCAGATCGCCCGGGGTGCGCCGCAAGATTTCGTCGAACACGTTGCCTGCTTCCTCAAAGGCCTCGATGCGCATGAGGTAATCCCCCAGCTCCAAGCGCGCCTTGGTGTTCTTCGGATCGAGCGAAGGTGTCTCGAGGGCGAAACGGGCGATGGCTTCAAAGGTGCGGATTCTTTCGCGGGAAACCTCCAGCTTCTTGCCCGCGGCAGCGCTGGCGACATCATCCGCCGCCGCGACCACTTCGGCCTCCAGCGTGCGGGCGGCCGTCCGCTCCGCCGCCGCGACAAACTCGGCCGCTTCAAAAAGGTCCCGGTTGGGCCCGGTGCCGGTGGGGTCGCTTTCCAGCGCTTTTTCCGCCGCCGCCAAAGCCTCCTGCCAGTTGCCGGTCTCCAGCAGCTTTCGCACCTTGCTTTTGCCGAGGGAAAGGCCGCCGCCGGACATGCCGAGGAAACTGGATTTCCCCCGCGAGCCCATGACCTCGGCCTCACGGAGAAGTTTTCGTCCGGCGAGAAACTCCGGCTCCTCGGCCACGAGCGGCTGGAGCATGCTCACCACGAGGGCATGATTGCCCATCTCGAGGGCGCTGAGAGATTTGAGGTAAACGGCCCGCTTGGGGGTCGGCAGGTCTTTTTCGGTCTTCACAGGAAAGGAACTAACTACCATTCCGCGCGACGGCGCGCAATAAGCGTCAGACAACCCCCGCCGGGGCCGGATAACTGCCCAGGATGAGGGTGAGGGAGCACACCCCCGCCAACTCCTCGAGGGCGCGGGCCACCTTCGGCTCCTGCGCATGGCCGACGATGTCGGCAAAAAAGTAGTATTCCCACGGACGGCGCTTCGATGGACGGCTCTCGATGCGGGTCAGGCTGATCCCGGACTTCTCGAAGGGAGCCAGGGCGTGCGCCAAGGCCCCGGGTTGGTCTTTCACCGCGAACATGACCGAGGTCATGTCCGCGCCCGAGACCCCCGCCGGCTTCCGCCCGATGACAAAAAACCGCGTGACGTTGCCGGCGGCATCCTGGATCGATGGCGCGAGCACGGAGAGGCCGAAAAGCTCGCCGGCCGCGTTGCTTGCGATGGCAGCCGCGCCAGCCTCCCCCGCGGCGAGCTCGGCTGCCCTGGCCGTGCTCGAAACTTCCACGCATTCGATGGAGGGCAGGTGCTGCGAGAGCCAGTGCCGGCATTGGCCGAAAGGCTGCGGATGCGAGTAAATCTTCCGCACCCCGGCCAGGTCGCCCCGACCGAGCAAATTCAGCTCCACCGGCAAATAGAGCTGAGAGCAAATCTGCACGGTCGTGTCCATGAAGCGATCGAGTGTTGCGCTGACCGCGCCCTCCAGCGAATTCTCGATGGGCACGACCCCGTAGTGCGACCGCCCGCGCTCGACCGCCTCGAAAACCTCGGCGACCGTCCGCTCCGGGGCCAGGCTCACGCCGTGGCCGAAGTGGGCCAGCGCGGCCGCGTGGCTGAAGGTCGCCTGCGGTCCGAGATATGAAACCACGATGTCCTGCTCGAGGGCGCGCATGGACGACAGAATTTCCCGGTAAACCGCCCGCAGCGACGCCTCGGGCAACCGGCTCTGGTTGGCCGCCGCCAGGCGGCGCAACATCGCCTCTTCCCGCTCCGGGGCGTAATAGGGCTCGCCGGTCTTTTGCTTCAACCGGCCGACCTCATGCACGAGGTCCGCGCGCTCCCGCAGCAAATCGAGCAGGCGGTTATCCACCGCGTCGATCTTCTCCCGCAGGTCGGTGACGGTCATGATGGCACCTCCGCTTCAGCAACCGGCGCGGGTTCCGCCGACTCCTCCAGCGGGAGGGCGGGCTGCTCCTCCTCCGCCGGCACGGCGACCGGAAGCTCGACCCGGCGCAACTCCGCGCAGTTCGGCAACTCATCGAGTTCGCGCAAGCCGAAATGCTCGAGGAAAAACTCCGTCGTGCCGTAAAGCAGCGGACGCCCGGGCAATTCCGCCCGGCCGGTGATGCGGATGACTCCGCGCTCCAGCAGTGTTTGCATCACGCCGTCCACATTGACCCCGCGCACCGCCTCGATGTCGGCCCGCCCGATCGGCTGGCGGTAGGCCACGATGGCAAGGGTTTCGAGGGCCGAAGGACTAAGCCGCGCCGGACGGTTCTCGGGAAAAAGCTGCCGCACCCAAGGGGCCGTCGCCGGGGTCGTCACCACTTTCCACCCCGCCGCGCTCTCGACCAGCCGGAACCCGCGCTCCTGGGTCTCGTATTCGGCCTGCAGCTCCTGCAGGGCCGCGGTGATCTCGTCCGCCTTGGTCCGCGCCAAGGCCGCCACCACCTCGTCGTCGGGCGCCGCCTGGGCCGCCCCGCGCAAATGACCCGCGCACTCCGCGGCGGAAAGCGCCTTGTCGGAGGCGAAGAGCAGGGATTCGAGGACGCGGGAGAGCTGGTTCATGAAAAGCAATCTTTGATCGAGGGTGGAGGATTTGTCATTTGCCGCGGCGCTTCAACCGCGAAATGCCGGTTCAAGCCTCAAGCTGGGCGTCTCCGCGGCGCCGGAGCATGATTTCGCCGAAGGCATCCGCCTGCTCGACGAGGACATGCCGCAGGCGCACCAACTCGAGCAGGGCCAGAAAGGTGGCCACGACTTCGCCCCGCGTGTGCTGCCCGGCGAACAACTCCTCGAACCGCAGCGGCTCGGTCTGCGGGAGGACGCGCAGGACAAATTCGATTTTCTCCGAGACCGTGAACCGGTCGGCCTCGATCTCCCGCTCCGCCCCCTTCTGCTTTTCCAGCCGGGCCAGCACCCGCTGGAACGCGGCGATGAGATCGAGCGCCCCGACCTCCCCGGCGAGCAGGGTCGCCCCGCCATCCGGAGCCGGGGCCGAAGGACTGCGGCCGAACAGCCTCGCCGCCAATTCCTCACGGTCGCGCAGGTCGCCCGCCGCTTCCTTGAATTTCTTGTATTCGATCAGCTGCCGGATCAACTCCCACCGCGGGTCCTCGTCCTCGCCCTCCTCTTCGACCGGCCCCTGTAGGTCGACGGGCAGCAGCGTGCGGCTCTTGAGAAAGAGAAGGTTCGCCGCCATGACGATGAACTCGCCGCCGATCTCGACGTCGATCGATTCCATCGCCTCGAGGTATTCGAGGTATTGGCGGGTGATCCGCCCGATCTCGATGTCGTAAATATCCACCTCGTCCCGCCGCACGAGATAGAGCAGCAGATCGAGCGGGCCCTCGAAAACGTCGAGTTTGACCTGGTAGGCCGCGTCCATCACGGCCGGCGGCTAAATCCCGCGGCGGCGGCGCTCCGCGGCCTGTTGCGCCTTGTGCTTCTTGCCCGTGACCAGGCGCGTCTTCCGCTTGGCCAGCTGCTGCGCAACCTTGGCCATGACCAGATCAATCGCGGCATAGAGGTCGCTCTCGCGATCCTCCGCGTGGATGTCCTTGCCCGGGAGCGCGAGGTGGACCTTGACCACGTAGTTGTCCTTCTTCTTGGACTCGTCGTGCATCAGGACCACGTGGGCACCGATCACGCGATCGGTGTGCTGGTCGAAATGGGCCAGTTTGCTGGCCACGTAGGAGTGGATGGCACCCGTAAGGACGAGGTGCCGGGGGCTGAGGTGGATTTGCATACGACCCCAATAAACCACCCCCACCCCCCCGCAGCCAACTCAAATGGGACCTACGCCCCCTCGGCTTCAGCCATGATCAGCTTGGCTGCGGTGGCGAACCGTTCACGATTCCGCTTCCCCTTGATGCTCTGCAAGGCCGCCGCCTGGATCCTGCGGGCCGAATCGGCATCTTGGTAGACGCGCAGATAAATCTCCATCATGCGCAGATGCGGCACGATCTCGGTCGGATGAGCCCCGGCCAGCTCGGCGTAGGCCTCGATCGCCCCCGCGTAATCATTGGCCGAGAGCCGCCCTTCCGGAATGCTATACATCGGCTGCGGCCCGCTGTGCCGGTCGCCCGGCATGAAGAGCGTCGAGGCCCACTCGCCGAGCAGTCCGGCCAACGGCCGGGCCAAGAGGGACGCGCCGGTGAGGAGCGCACCGAAGGAAGCCACGATATAGAGCATCCCTTCGCGACCGCCTTTCTGGTGACCGACCGACGAGAGCCACCACCACAGGCCGACACAGACCAAAACCCCGACCACGCGCAGGATCACACCGATCATGGCGGGCATCCTGCCACAAGGCACCGCGGTGCGCAGGAAAATTATCCGTTTGCCACCGGGCCGCCAATTTGATGCGTTGACGGGCCTCATCATGCGCATCCGAGCTTTTCAAGGACTCATCCCACCCGCCCGCCTCGTCGCCGACCTGGCTTCCCCACCCTACGACGTCCTCGACACCGCCGAGGCCCGCACGATCATCGCGGCGCAACCGCACAGCTTCCTCCGCGTCGTCCGGGCCGAGGCCACCATGCCCGCCAACACCGATCCTTACAGCCCGGAGGTTTACCAACAGGCCGGAAAAAACTTCGCCCAAGTGCAAGCCGACGGGGAACTCGTCCGCGAAACCACCCCCCAGATTTACCTCTACCGTCAGGTCATGGGATTGCACACCCAGACCGGACTCACCGCGGTCTGCCATGCCGATGACTACTCCGCCGGACTGATCAAGAAGCACGAGAAGACGCGGCCGGACAAGGAAGATGACCGCGTGCGGCTCAACACCGCGCTGTCCGCCCACATCGAGCCGGTGTTTCTCGCGTTTGATTCGACGGACGAGATCAACGCGCTGATGGAAGACGCCGCCCGCGGCGAGCCGCTCTTTGATTTCACGGCGCCTGATGGTGTTCGCCACATTTTTTGGCGCATGCCCGATGCCGCCGCAGTGACGCGGGCCTTTGCCGCCGTGCCGCACACTTACATCGCGGACGGCCATCATCGCTCGGCGGGAGCCGCCCGAGTCGGCCTGGCCCGGCGCGAGGCCAACCCTCGGCACACCGGGGACGAGGACTATAATTGGTTCCCCGCCGTGCTTTTCCCGCAGGATCAACTGCAGATCCTGCCATACAACCGCCTTGTGGCCGATCTCAACGGCTTTCACCCCGAGGAGTTTCTCGTGCGCGTCAGTCACGCCTGCCGCCTGCAACCAACGGCACCGCCCGTTCCGACGCAGCCCGGCCATGTCTCGATGTATCTCGGCGGGCATTGGCTCGGGCTCGAATTCGACCCCGCCACCGCGACCGATCCGGTCTCGCGCCTCGACGTCAGCCTGCTGCAGAACGGCATCCTGGCTCCCATCCTCGGCATCGACGACCCGCGCACCAGCAAACGCATCGGCTTCGTCGGCGGCATCCGCGGGACCGACTACCTGCGCAGCGAGGTCGATGCGAAACGCGCCGCCGTCGCGTTCTCGCTCCACCAGGTGACCATGCGACAGCTGATGGATATCGCCGACGCCGGACAAATCATGCCGCCGAAAAGCACCTGGTTCGAACCCAAGCTCCGCTCCGGACTATTCGTCCACACGTTCTGAGCAGAAGCCTTGGCCGCGCTTACTCCAGTTCGAAGTTGATCGTCAGCTCATAAGCTCCGCCGGACCCGAGGCCCTTGGGCAGGGCGTTGACCTTGAGCACGCGGCGGGCGGCGGCGAGGACGCTCTCGTCCATGACAACATTGCCCGACGAGCGGACGACTTTGAAATCGGAAATCCGGCCGTCCGACTCGATGCGGATGCGCAGGGCGGTGACGAAGTTGGCCGTGTTCGCGATGCTGGTCGGTTGGTCCCAGACGCTGAAAAACCGGTCGTGGATGTGGTCATGGTAGGTGCCGATTTCCGCCGTGCCGCCCCCGCCTCCTGCGGCGCCACCCTCGGTGCCCGAGCCCGTTCTGCCCGCCGCGCCTGCGCCCGTTGCGCC
>JBGSSV010000202.1:0-2826 GCA_041736875.1 Chthoniobacterales bacterium
CCGCGAGCGCCTGCTCGACGCGGCGGGTCAGCCCGAGGTCGAGCGTGGTCCGCAACGGACCGCCTCCGGCCGGCAGGATGCCGCGTCGCTGGAGCAGCAGATCGACAAAATGCGGCGCGGCGAAATCCTGGGCGGGTGGCCGCAGGGCGACGGTTTCATTGATCGCGCGGGAGTATTCGTCCGCCGTCAACATCCCCTGCTGCGCCATGCGGCGGAGGATCCAATGCTGACGTTCGCGCGCCCCGGCCCAATTGCGGTGCGGATCGAGGCGCCCCGGTGCCTTGGGCAGTGCGGCCAGGAAGGCCGCCTCGGCCGCGCTCAGATCCGAGGGCGGCTTGGCCAGATAGTAGCGGCTGGCCGACGCGATGCCGGTCCGCAGGTTCCCGTAGTCAAGCCGGTTGAGATACTCCTCGAGAATGCGCTCCTTGGGCCACTCGCGCTCGACCCGCAGGGCGCGGACAAACTCCCCCGGCTTGGCTCCGAGGGTGCGGGGACCCGGCTCTTTGACCAGTTGCTGCGTGATGGTCGAAGCGCCGGACTGCGGTCGGGCTCCGCGGCAGGCGTTGAAAGCGGCGCGGGCGATGGCCAGCGGATCAAAACCCGCATGGGAGAAAAATCGCGCATCCTCCGCCGCCAACGTGGCCGCAACCACCTGCGGGGAAACGTCCGCCAACTCGACATGCCGGCGGTAAGTTTGCTCGTTCACCAGCATGGTCCGCAACGGCTCGCCCTCACGGTCGAGGAACTCGGTGCTCGGCGGGGCCGGGGCCAGCAGGTCCGCCGGCATGGGCACGAGGTGCGGAAAAAGAATCCAGCCCGCGGCGGCAAGCACCGCCGTGGCGCCGGTGGCTCGGATGAAAGGACTCACGGAAGGTCCGCGGCTTGGCTCGTCAGGCGGGTGATCGTGCCCAACCCGAAACGTTCGGGCCGATACATCGCCTCGGCTTTGGTCGCCCCGGCCGCTGCTTCTCCCGCCATGCGCACCCGCGCGAGGTAGGAGAAGGTGAAGGCTCCCGCCGGCAGCGTGTCGCAGAAATAGACCACGCGGTCGGCTCGCATTTCGCGGTGGCTGACCTCCCACGGCGTCGAAGCACCGCCCTCCCCGGATTCGCGGCTGACGAAATCCGGATTGACCGCTTCGAGGATGGACGGAAGGGGATCATCGATGGCGACAAAGAACGCCGGGCGCGTGGTTTCGACCCGCAGGGTCACGACGATGCGATCGCCGACGCGCAGGCCCTCGGCCGGTTGGAGCGAGCCATCCGCCGCAATCTTGCGGTAGCTGCGCGAGACATTGAACCCGCGGTCCTGCGGCGGCTGCTCGCCCAGCGGCGGATACACGGCGAAACGCGTTTCCCCGTAGAGCGGCACGGCCGCCGGATTGTCCACCTGCAACGTGGCGGCAGGAGGCGGCGGACTGAGCGGGAAGGTCTGGCGGAAAGCCGGTGTCCTCGTGTCCACCGCAAACGGCGTTGGTCCGTCGTTGTTCACAATCGCACCCTGCGCCGTGCGGTTCGAGGCATTGGGCAGTTCGATCTTCGTGTAGTAATCGGCCAAGGCCAGCAGCGTCCAAGCCGAACTCTGGGTTGTGCCGTCGCGGTTCTGCGGGCCGAAGGCCAGCACCTCGGCGAGAAGGCGCGCCACCTCGTTGTTCTTCGGTTGGTGGTTGACCCAGGCCATCAGGCGGATGGCCCGATCGCGCGCCGCCCCGCCATAGGGGGAGACGTCGGGCGGGGCCGACTTGTCCTCGCGCAACAACGTGGCAACCATTTCGCGCGATCCCTGAGCCTGCATGATGGCGAGGGCCAGAACGCAGCGGGCTTCTGCAGGGAGTTCGTCCCGTCGACGGTAGAGTTCCTCATGATACGCAACCTCGGGCCGTCCGGCCAACGCGAGGGCGTAGGCGGCAAAGACGCGTTCGGCCAGCCGCGGCGTGGATTCCTTGGGCGAGAGCCCGCGCAGGGATTTGGCCAGGTCCTCGAGCAGACGCGACCAGGCTGGCGTCGGGTTCACGCCCTGCGCGAAGGCGCGGGACATGACAATGGCCGCCCACGCGCTGGCAAAGGGCGACGACACCGACCCGCCCGGCCAGAAGGCGAGTCCGCCATCCGGCGTCTGGAACTTGAACAACTCCGCCACCGTCTCGGTCGTCACGCGGCGGACCTCGTCCGGATCTCGCGCGAAGTCCGGCAACAGCGGACCAAGCACCGGCAAGACCAGCCAGGGAACCAGCGCGGAGGCGGTTTGCTCGGCGCAGCCGTAGGGATACTCCGCGAGGAAGCGCGCCTGACTCCCGAGGGAGGCGAGGCGGGTGTTGGCCACCGTGACCGCGACCTCGCCGCGTCCTTCGGTCAATTGCGGGTTGACCCCCGCGAGCAGATCGTTGGTCTTTTCGTCGAGTTGCGAGAAATAGGTCTCCCGCAATTGCAGCATGGGCGAGCGCACCGGCAGGACGGTTTTCACGCGGTCGGCAAACGTCCGGGCCTCCGCCTTCAGCGTGGCCGTCCATTCCAGATCAATCGACCCCGGCTCGGCGAAAGTCAGCGGGAAATCCGCGGCCCGCGATTCGCCCGAGGGAACGTCGAGGGACATTTTCTCCTCGCCCAACGGCGACGTGAGCACGACCTCAACCCGGCCGTTCGTGCCCGTCTCGTTGCGAACAACCGCGCGCGCGGTCAGCCGGTCCCCGGCGTTGGCGAACTGGCCCAGCGAGGGGAGGATCATGAGCGGACGGGCGATGTTGACCGACGACTCCGCCGAGCCCGAAGCGGTCGGACCGGACACGGCCACCGCGACGAGGCGGTAGCGGGTCAGCGCATCCGGCGC
>JBGSSV010000210.1:0-4202 GCA_041736875.1 Chthoniobacterales bacterium
GCCCGCGGCCTGACCATCGACCAACTGGTGCTGCCCGCCATTCCGGCGGGCGTGCCCTCCGACGTTCTGGCGCGGCGGCCCGACATCCTGCTGGCCGAGCAGAACCTGATCGCGGCCAACGCCAGCATCGGCGTGGCCAAATCGGCCTATTTCCCCTCGATCTCCCTGACCGCGGCCTTCGGCTCGGTGAGTGCCGATCTGTCGGATCTCTTCACCGGTCCGGCCGAGGCCTGGAGCCTGGCCGCCCCCATCTCCCTGCCGATCTTTTCCGCCGGGCGCATCGGCGGCGAGGTCAAGGCCGCCGAAGCCTTTCAACGGCAAGCCTTGGAAGGCTACCAGCAAACCATCCAGAACGCCTTCCGCGAAACCGAAGACGCCCTGATCGGCCGCGCCAAATCCTTCGAGCGTCTCGAAGCCCTGGGCCGGCAGCTCAAGGCCCTGCGCAACTACGCCCGACTGGCCCACATGCGCTATGAAGGCGGCTACACCAGCTACCTGGAGGTCCTGGACGCCGAACGCAGCCTGTTCAACGTCGAGCTGGCCTATACCACCGGCCAGGACGAACTCTTCCGCCGCCTGATCGACATCTACAAAGCCATGGGCGGCGGCTGGGTGGCCCTGGCCGAGGAGCAGATCCCGGTGAAGCCGGACAAAGAGGCGGGATTTATCCCATGACACCAAGGCCTCCGTCGCTTTGCATAAAGGAGCCCGTATGATCGACGCGGCAAAATTCAAAACCAGCGAGACCCTGAAAAACGGAGCGCAGGTCACCGTCCGGGCCATCCGGACCGATGACAAACACCGGCTTGCCGAAGCCTTCCGGAACCTTGACGCCGAATCGGTCTATACCCGATTCTTCAGTCATAAAAAGGCGCTGACGGCTAGCGACCTCAAGGCCGCCACCGAGGTAGATTTCGAAGAGGTGGTGGCTTTGGTCGTCACGCTTGGCGAGGGGAAGGACGAGGTGATCATCGGCGCGGGGCGCTATATGCTGATGCCGACCCCCGATGCGCTGCGTACCGCCGAAGTCGCCTTTACGGTGGAGGAGGATTTTCACCGCCAGGGGATCGCCGGCCGACTGCTGAGGTATTTGGCGGAGATCGCCCGTGAAAAAGGCGTGCACCGGTTCCATGCGGAGGTTCTTCCGGAAAACACCGCGATGCTGAGGGTTTTCGGTCGCAGCGGCTTGCCCATGGAAAAACGCCTTGAAGACAGCACCGTGAGTGTTTCTCTATCGCTGCTATAGTGAGTGGCTCGATGGGTGGTAAAAGGCGATACGCTTTAACGCCGGATCGCAACATACAGGGAGGCAACCGATGGACAAAGCCCGCAAGCAAAGAATCCATGATTTTTTGGAGCCCTATCGCATCTCCCAGGGCAAAGGGTTCCGGCTCAAGGATCATGACCCGGCAGACACCCACGGCTTTACTTCCGAAAGCAAAGACGACGCCAAGGAGCTGCTGACCCGGGGGGTCGAATGGCTGGCCGAAGAACAGGGCAAACTCTACGCCCAGGACCGCTGGAGCGTGCTGCTCGTCTTCCAGGCCAGGGACGCGGCCGGCAAGGACGGCACCATCAAGCACGTCATGTCCGGGATCAACCCCCAGGGCGTGCAGGTTTCGTCCTTCAAAGCCCCCTCGAGCGAAGATCTAGACCACGATTTCATGTGGCGCTGCATGAAGGCCCTGCCCGAGCGAGGGCGCATCGGCATCTTCAACCGCAGCTACTACGAGGAAACCCTTGTCGTGCGCGTCCACCCGGAGATCCTGCAGAAGCAGAAAGTCCCGCGCGAACTCCTGACCAAGCGCCTCTGGGATGAGCGCCACGAGGATATCCGCTCGTTCGAGCGCTACCTCGGACGCAATGGCGTTCTCGTCCGCAAATTTTTCCTCCACGTCTCGAAGGAGGAACAAAAGCGCCGCTTCCTCGCCCGCATCGACACGCCGGAGAAAAACTGGAAATTCTCCTCGGCTGACGCGCGCGAGCGCGGATTTTGGGACGACTACCAGCGGGCTTACGAGGAGAGCATTCGCGCGACGGCCACCGAGGAAGCCCCGTGGTATGTCGTGCCGGCGGACAACAAGTGGTTCACCCGCGTGGTGGTGGCTGCGGCGGTGATCGACGCGCTGGCCTCACTCGACCTCGCCTACCCCGAGGTCGGATCCGACCAACGCAAGGAACTGGCCGCGGCCAAGGCGCAACTGCTGGCGGAGAAAAAGTAGGGGCGCCTACTCGCCGATGATTTTGACCAGCACGCGCTTGCGGCGCAGACCGTCGAATTCGCCGTAGAAAATCTGCTCCCATGGACCGAGGTCCAACGCGCCCCTGGTCACTGCGACGACAACCTCGCGGCCCATGATGGTGCGCTTGAGGTGGGCGTCCGCGTTGTCCTCGGATCCGTTGTGACGGTATTGGCTGTGCGGCTTCTCCGGCGCGAGCTTTTCCAGCCAGACTTCGAAGTCGTGGTGCAGCCCGCGCTCGTCGTCGTTGATGAAGACGCTGGCCGAGATATGCATGGCGTTGACCAAGCAGAGCCCCTCCTTGATCCCGCTGGCCCGCAGGGATTTCTCGATCTGCGGGGTGATGTTGAGCAAAGCGCGCCGAGCGGGCACTTCGAACCAGAGTTCTTCGCGATGGGTTTTCATGCCGGGCGGTAGCGGCCAAACTTTGCCTCCAGGGCGGGAGGAATGTGGGCCGTGAGAAGGGCGTCATCGCCATCGTAGCTGATCTCGATGACATGCCCGACACGGTGGAGTTCGGCTAGGGCCGCGCTGTCCGCCTGCGGGATGCGGAACTTCTGCCGCATGCGCCAGGCGGCGAGCTGGTTTTGCAACTCCTCGACAAAGTCACTCATGCCCTGGCCCGTCTTGACCGAGGCGGCGACGCTGCGCGGATGACGCAGGAGCGCAGCCTCCACCGCCTCGGCATTGGTCACACGGTCCATCTTGTTGAAAACAATCAGCGTGTGCTTTCCATCCGCCCCCAACTCGTGGATGACCGCTTCCGTCGCGGCGATGTGCTCCTCGTATTGCGGATGACTTACGTCCACGACATGAACCAGCAGATCGGCCGAGCGCAGTTCCTCAAGCGTGGCCTTGAATGACTCGATGAGGGTGTGCGGCAGCTTGCGGATGAAGCCCACCGTGTCGGTGAAGAGGACCTTGAGTTTGTTGGGCAGGACAAATTGCCGCGTGGTCGGATCAAGGGTGGCGAAGAGTTTGTCCTCGGCCACCACGCCGGCCTTGGTCAGGCGGTTGAGCAGGGAGGACTTTCCCGCGTTGGTGTAGCCGACGATGGCGACGACCGGCCACTGGTGGCGCTGGCGTCCCTCGCGCTGGATCGTGCGGTGCTTGCGCACCTCCTCCAGTTCGCGGTGCAGGCGGGAAATGCGCTCCTGCACACGTCGACGGTCGACTTCCAATTGGGTTTCACCCGGACCGCGCGTGCCGATGCCGCCGGTCTGACGCGAAAGGTGCGTCCACATGCGGGTCAGGCGCGGGAGCAAATACTGCAACTGGGCCAGCTCAATCTGCAGCCGCCCTTCGCGGCTGCGCGCCCGGCGGGCGAAGATGTCGAGGATGAGCTGGGTGCGGTCGAGAATTTTCACCGCGGTGACCGTCTCGAGATTACGTCCCTGGGCCGGGGACAATTCGTCATCGAAGATGATCGAGCCGGCCCCGCGCTCGAGACAACGCGCCGCGACCTCCTCGGCCTTGCCTTTGCCGATGTAGTAGGGCGCGGTCGGGTGATCCAGCTTCTGCGTCACCGTGTCGACGACCTGCGCGCCGGCCGTGATGGCCAGTTCGCGCAGCTCGGCCAGTGAATCCTCCAGATCCCAGCGGCTGACGCCGTCGCGCTCCAGCCCGACGAGGACGGTTTTCTCGGTGGCCGTTGGCGCGGGGGTCGAAACAATCATGGCAGCCCGAGTTGACGGGCGGTGCGGTCCAATGCGTCAGGGGTCACGGTGGAAAGATTGACTACGGGAAAGGTGGATTTGCCCCGAAACCACGTCAACTGCCTTTTGGCGTAGCGCTGGGTCGCCGTGGCAAGTTGCTCGCGGAGTTCGGCAGCCGAAAGCTGTCCGTCCAAGTGCGCGCAGATCTCCCGCCACCCGAGGATCTGGCGGGCGGTGGCCCCGGCGGTCGTCCGCGCGGCGCGGACCTCGTCAATGGCCCTGCCGGCTAGGCGGGCGGCCACGGCGC
>JBGSSV010000215.1:0-3412 GCA_041736875.1 Chthoniobacterales bacterium
GCCCGCAGCTCCGCGGCCTCGGCCGCCAGGCGCAGGCGTTCACGATGGGCGGATGCGAATTGTGCCGCCACCGGCCCGGCTCCCGCAAAGGCGTCGAGGACCGCCGTCTGCGCCTCCCGGGAGAAGAGCGACTGGTGATCGTGTGGGCCATGCAAGTCGACCAGACGGTCGCCGAGGGACTTGAGCGCGGCCAAAGTGCAGGGCGAGCCATTGAGAAATTGCCGCCCGGCCCCGGCGGCGGAAAGCGAGCGCTTGAGCAGAAGCTGCCCCTCGGCACAGGGCTCCGCCCCCTGCTCCTCGAGCCATGAATCCAACGCCGCCGCCTCCGTCAACTCAAAGACGGCCTCGACCGTGCAGGACTCGGCCCCGGAACGGATGAGCGATTTATCCGCCCGCTCGCCGAGCAGGAGTTGCAGGGCGCCGATGAGGATCGACTTACCGGCGCCGGTCTCGCCGGTGATGGCGACCAACCCGGGGCCGGGTTGCCAGGTCAGGTCCTCGACGAGGGCGAGATTGCGGATGCGAAGGGAAGCCAGCGTTGCGAGCACGGGGCGGATTATGCAAGTGTGGCGGATTCAAGTCATGGCCGAACTTGCTGTCACGTTTTTTGGCACCGGGACCTCTCAGGGGGTGCCGTTCGTCGCCTGTGACTGCGCTGTCTGCCAATCGACCGATCCCCGCGACCACCGCCTGCGCTCCTCCATCCTCGTTGAAGCCGGGGATGTGACTTTCCTCATCGACACCACCCCGGACCTGCGCGCCCAGGCGCTGCGGCACAGGCTCCGCCACCTCGACGCCGCCATCTTCACCCACTCGCACACCGACCATGTGGCCGGATTCGACGACCTGCGGCGGTTCTGCGAGCTGAGCGGACGCCCTATGCCCGTCTATGCCTCGCCTCACACGATGGCCGATCTGCGCCGCATGTTTTATTACGCCTTCGACGGACAACACGCCTTCCGTAACTACGTCCAACCCGAGCCCCATGAAATCACCGCACCATTCAAACTCGGGAGCGTGGAGATCATTCCCGCCGAAGTGCCGCACGGGCGCATGCTGGTCAACGGATACATCCTGGCCCGGGGCGGACGAAAACTGGTCGGCTACTTCAGCGACTGTCATCACGTCCCCCTGGAGGTCATCGTCCAGATCCGGGACATTCCCGTGCTGATCATCGACGCCCTTCGACACGAACCGCACCCCTCGCATCTTTCGCTCAGCCAGGCGCTGGCCGTGGCCGCCGAAGCCGGTGCGCAACGCACCTGGCTGACCCACATCGGCCACGACCTCGGCCACGAAGCCACCGAGAAACTTCTCCCGCCGGGTGTCCGGCTCGCCTATGACGGACTGCGTGTGGAAGTTTAGCTTCGTTTGCGCCCTGGCCCTTGGCAGCGCCGCCCCGGCTCTGGCCGAGCGCGACCGGCCCAGTCGCGAGGCGGCCGCAACCCTCGTGGTCTTCAACACCCTCGACCCCGAGTCCCGCGCGCTGGCGGCCTACTACGCCGAGAAGCGGCAGATCCCGCCGGACCAGTTGATGGGCTTGGCCTGTCCGCTGACCGAGGAGATCACGCGCCAGGAATACATCGACACAATCGAGATTCCGCTGCGCAGCCGCTTCGAGAGAAACGGCTGGTGGGACGTGCGCCCAGCGTTTGACGGGCAGCGCGAAATCAGCGACAGCCGCATTCGCTTTGTCGCCCTCATCCGCGGCATGCCGCTGAAAATCAAAACCATCATCCAGCCCCCGGCCCCGGACCAGCCAGCACCCCCAAGACCGAACGGCGGGGATCCGATCCGCGGACACGACGAAGCTTCGGTCGACTCCGAACTGGCCGCCCTCGGCGCTTTCAGCAAAGACAACTTCGGCATCCTGCACAATCCCTACTACCGGCGCTTCACTCCCATCATCGATTCAGCCGTGACCGCCGGACTGTTGCTGGTCTGCCGCCTGGACGCACCGACGGCAGAGACGGTCCGCCGGATGATCGACGACAGCCTCGCCGCCGAGCGCACCGGGCTCTACGGCTGGGCCTACATCGACCGGCGGAGCATTCCCGAGAGCGGCTATCGCGAGGGAGACGAATGGATGCAAACGGCGGCCACCGATTGCTGGAACGAGGGCGTCCCGGTCATCCCGGACAATGTGCCGGAGATTTTCCCCGCCGGATTTCCGGTGACCGACGCGGCCCTTTACTACGGTTGGTATGCATGGGGCGTCTCCGGTGCCATGGCGAGCCCCACCGCCAACTTCCGTCCCGGAGCGGTCGCCGTGCACATCCACTCGTTCAGCGCCAACACGCTGCGCGATCCCACGAAAGCCTGGGTCGCCCCGCTGGTCAGCATGGGCGCCGCAGCCAGTCTGGGCAACGTTTACGAGCCCTACCTCGACCTGACCGTCCACCTCGATGTTTTCAACGAAAGGCTCCTCAAGGGCTTCACCCTCGCGGAAAGCGCCTACTCGGGGCTGAAGGTTTTGTCCTGGATGAATGTTGTTGTGGGTGACCCGCTTTACCGGCCGTTCGCCAGTTCGCACGTCTCGGACTGGAGGCGCGAGCCGGCGGGGGACAACGCGCCGTGGGTCAGCCTCGGGGAGGAACTCCGCCGGGGCGCGCGCAGCGGACCCAACCAAACCATCTATCTGGCCAAACTGGCCCGCGAGGCCCGCACCGGCCTGGCTTACGAAGCCCTCGGCATGCTGCAGAGTTTCTACGGCGAGTCGCGCGAGGCCGTCTCCTCCTTCGAGACCGCCGGTTCCCTCTACCGCAACCCGGCCGAGATTTTCCGCACCGTCATCGAACGGGTCCGGGTTTTCCAAGCCCTCAACGACAAATCCGCTGCGCTCAAACTCATCGACCGCACCGCCCAGCGCGAGCAACCGACGGATCGCGCCAAGCTGCTGGCCGAATTGCGCAACGCAATTTCACCCCCGCCTCCGCCCCCGGGCGCATCACCGGCCAAACCATGACCCCGATTCTCCGGGCCTACCGTGACGCGCTCGAGGCCGGCGACAATCCGCGCGTGCAGGAAACAGCCGAGCCTACCGATGAACTCGCCTGGCAGGCCCGCTGGTTCTCCGGTGCCTGCGGCCGCGAATTCACCGCCAACTCCGGCGACAATGTCGTCATCCGCGATTTCGGTGAATGGAACCACGAAGCCGGGCCGGACTTTGTCCGCTGCACCGTCCGCGTCGGCCCCCACGAGCGGCGGGGTGCCATCGAGGTGGATCTCGATGCGGCCGGATGGGAACAGCACCGGCACGCCACCAACCCCGACTACGAGAATGTTGTCCTGCATGTCGTGGTGCAGCGCCCGGCCCGGCCGCACTTCTCTCGCACGGTCAGCCATCGTGAGGTGCCGCAGATCTGCTTGGCCGACCACCAGCCAGCGGACGCGGCCTGGAACGCTGCGGCGC
>JBGSSV010000196.1:0-3208 GCA_041736875.1 Chthoniobacterales bacterium
CAGCGGCGCATGACCCGCCTCGCGCACGGCCCGTGGGAGCACGCAGCGCAGCGCGTCCTGCTCGTCGCACGCATAATACTCCGCCATCCACTTGGCCAGACGCATGAGGACCACGGTCATTTGCGGACGCTGATCGAGCACAGCGGCGAGCGGACGCACGCCCTTGGCCGAGGTCGTTTCGGAAACGGACAGCACGGTGGCCAGCATCTGCCGGTTGCGCAGCGGCACGCGCACACGCGAGCCCGCCCCGACCTGACCACGCCATGACGCCGGAATCTCGTAGTCCAACACCTTGCCGGTCGAGCGGTCGAGGATCACTTGGGCAAAATTGGACATCGCCCCAGCCTAGCCGACCCGGCAACCCGCTCAAACCCCGAGCACCGACACGGCGATCTCGCGCCGGTGCGCGGCGTGCCGGTGTTCGAGCAGAAAAATCCCCTGCCAGGTGCCGAGAACCATGCGTCCGCCGCTGACCGGCACAACCTCGCTCGTGCGGGTCACGGCCATGCGCAGGTGGCTCGCCGTGTCGTCCGGCCCCTCGAGCGTATGGACATGCCAGTCCTCGCCATCCGGTGCCACGCGGTCGAGAAATTCCTGCAGATCCTCGCGGGCCGAAGGATCCGCATTTTCGAAAATGACCAGACTCGCGCTCGTATGACGGACAAAGACCGTGACCAAGCCCTCGCGCAATCCGGTGCCCGCCACCATGCGCTCGACCTCGTCGGTGATCTCGTAACTCCCCCGCCCCCGGGTCAGCAGACTGAATGTTTCTGTCCTCGCGATCATGCCCCTTCCTCAACTCCATAAAGCGCGCGGACCAAACGGGCCGGACGCGACTCGCGCAGGACACCGTGTTCCATCCGGTTCATCACATAGCCGAAACCGATGCGATTCTCCGGGTCGGCAAAGCCAAGACTGCCGCCGGCACCGGGATGACCGAAGGTGTCGAGCGAGGGCCCCATCCGGGCCCGCAGCTTCGATCCATCGGGCGCGAGCGGATCCATCTTGAATCCCGCCGAGAACGCCGTCGGATGGAGCAGAACGAGATCAAATCCATCGCTGATCCGCGTGGTCAAGGCCTCGCGCCAGGGTCCGGTGAAAAAATTCCCCGCCGCGAGGCGGTCGTAAAAGCGGGCGAGACCGCGGGCGTTGCCCACGCCACCGAAGGAGGGGTTTTCCGCGCGCCAGACCTCCGGACGATTGGTCGTGGAGGCCCCGGCGAGTCCGGCAGGCAGGGCGAACGAGCGCGCGGTCAGACTCAACGGATCGGCCATGGCAAACTCGAAGGGACCGGGCTGCTTGAGATCCTGCACGCGCGCCGCCTGCATGGCGGCAACGCGATGATGCTCGTCGTCCGGCAGGCCGATCCAGAAATCCAGGTCGAGCGGATCGCCGAAGACGCTGCGCCAGTAAACCCCGAGCGAAACCCCGGCCACGCGCCGCACCAGCGCGTCCAGCCAAAAGCCCGTCGTGCGGGGCGCATAGCCATGGGCCGTGCCAGGCGACCAGTTGGGCGCCTGCGCCGCGAGCGCAGAGGCCACCCCGGTGAGGTCGAACATGTCGAGGCCATCCTGCTCGAGCACGGCTAGGCCGGCTCGGTGGGAGAAGAGCTGACCCAGCGTGACCTTCGCTTTGCCAGCCGCG
This sequence comes from Chthoniobacterales bacterium, assembly GCA_041736875.1. Lineage (GTDB taxonomy): Bacteria > Verrucomicrobiota > Verrucomicrobiia > Chthoniobacterales > JACTMZ01 > JACTMZ01. The sequence goes on from JBGSSV010000196.1 coordinate 1,645, forward strand.
GCGAACTCCGGCCAGACGGCGGCCACCGGTTGGTCGAGGGTGAACCCCCTGACCGCAAGTGCGTGCAGGGCGCAGGCCGCCGCGGGGCCCTTGGTCGCGGACCAGACCAGGACAAGAGTCTGTTCATCCCACGGCACGGTTTTGGCCGCATCGCGCCAGCCACCGACGAGGCGAAGGAGTTCCACCCCGTCCTGCCAGATGCACACTTCCGACCCGAGTTCCTCGCCGAGGGCGAAGTTTTCCGCAAAAGCCGCGCGCACTCGCGCCAGCGCGGCCTCATCAATCCGGCGCATCAGATTTTCCCGATCACCCCTTCGAGGTCCGGGTCGTAGCGCGCGATCTCCCGGAACTTGTCATCCATGTTGAAGCTCATCTGCAGGCAATTCTGCGCCTCCTCGGGGTTGCCCAGCACGGCGTGGTAGCAACCGAGGTTGTAGAAGTAAACGGGCTCGCGCAGCAGGGAAGCCGGGCCGGCCAGAAGCATCTGCATGGCCTCGGCCGTGCGCCCCAATTCATGCAGGCAGAAGGCGCCGTGGATGAAACCCAGACTCAGTTCGGGATGGCTCTCGCGCAGCGACGTGCAAGCCGCGAGAGCCTCGTCCCAGCGTCGGGCGCGCATGAGGATGTAGACGCGCAACTGCTCGACATCGGCATGGAAACGCTCGGCCTCGGGCACCCGGCCGAGTTCGGCCAGGGCCTCGTCGGTCATGCCCAATTCGAAGTAACCTTGGGCGGCGTTGAGGTAATGTTGCAGCACGGCGCATTACCTAAGGCCAAACCCGCCCGCGGTGCAACCGTTTCGCCTTCACCGCTCCAAACCGGCCTTGATCTGCGCTGCGAGCCGCGGCCCGATCCCCGGGACGGCGGCAATGGCCTCGACGTTCGCCCGCCGCAGCCGCGCGACCGAGCCAAACTCGCGCAGCAGGGCCTGCTTGCGCGACTTGCTTACCCCGTCGATGTCGTCCAGCCGGCTCTCCGAGACGCGTCGCTTCATCAAGAGCTGATGGTAGCCGTTGGCCACACGGTGCGCCTCGTCCCGGATGCGCTGGAGCAGATGCAGGGCCCCGCTTTCGTGCGGCAGAACCAGCGGCTGCGGGCGGCCCGGGAAAAATATCTCCTCGCGCTCCTTGGCCAGGCCGATGACCGCCTGCCCCCGCAGACCCAGCCGGGCCAGATCGGTGCAGGCGCTGGAAAGCTGGCCGCGTCCGCCATCGACAATGACGAGGTCCGGCCACCGCGCCGTCCCGGTGCGTCCGAGTCGCGCGATCGCTTCGCCGGGTTCCTCCTGCGAGAATTCGGCCACATCGGGGTGCGCCTCGCGTGCGGCGGCCAGCAAGTGGGCGTAACGCCGCCGCACGACCTCGGCCATGCTGGCGAAATCGTCCTGACCTTGGACCGTCCGGATGCGATAACGCCGGTAGCTGGCCCGCTCGGGCACGCCGTCCTTGAAACGCACCATCGAGGCGACCACGTGGGTGGTGGTGATGTTGGAGATATCGAAGCACTCCATGATGGCCGGCGGCTGCGCGAGGCCGAGGGCCTCGCCGAGGGCCCGCAGGTCGAG
>JBGSSV010000010.1:0-24544 GCA_041736875.1 Chthoniobacterales bacterium
GAGCGGATGCGGCCGCGCGCGCTGACGGAATACGCCGGGCAGGAGCACATTCTCGGACCGGGCAAGCTCCTGCGCCGCGCCATCGAAGCCGACCGCTTTTCGTCCATCGTGCTTTACGGTCCGCCGGGCACGGGCAAGACCAGCCTGGCCGAGATCATCGCGCGGACGACCAATGCCCGCTTCGAGCGCCTCAGCGGGGTGGAAAGCACCGTGGCCGACCTGCGCCGCGTCATGGCCGCCGCCGCCATCCGCCTCACCCGTGACGGCAGCAAGACGGTGCTTTTCATCGACGAAATCCACCGCTTCAACAAGGCGCAGCAGGATGTCCTCCTCCCCGATGTCGAGCGCGGCACGGTCCGCCTGATCGGGGCCACGACGATGAATCCGTTCTTCTACGTCAACAGCCCGCTGGTTTCCCGCTCCCTTGTTTTCGAACTCCGTCCGCTCGCCCCGGCGGACCTTCGGGCCCTGATGGTGCGCGCCTTGGCGGATCCCGAGCGCGGCCTGGGCGGCCGGGTCGTGCAACTGGACGAGGATGCGGCCGCGCACTTGGCTGCCATCTGCGACGGTGACGCCCGGCGGTGCCTCAACGCCTTGGAACTCGCCGCCCTGACCACTCCGCCGGATGACACGGGCGAGATCCGCCTGACCCGCGGAGTCATCGAAGAAAGCATCCAGCGCAAGGCGGTGGTCTACGACGCCAAGGATGATGCGCACTACGACACGATCAGCGCGTTCATTAAGAGCATTCGCGGAAGCGATCCGGATGCCGCGCTCTACTGGCTGGCCAAAATGCTCCACGCCGGGGAGGACATCCGCTTCGTCGCCCGGCGCCTGGTCATTGCGGCGAGCGAGGACATCGGTTTGGCCGATTCACGCGCACTGCTCGTCGCGGTGGCGGCGCAGCAGGCCTGCGAATTCATCGGCCTGCCCGAGGCTCAAATACCCTTGGCCCATGCCACGGTCTATCTGGCCACGGCTCCGAAGAGCAACAAGGCCTATATGGGCTTACTCGCCGCGCAATCCGACCTCAAGGAGGGGCGCACCTTGGCGGTGCCCGAACACCTGCGGGACAAACATTACAAGGGTGCCGAACGACTCGGCCACGGAGCGGGCTACCAATACGCCCACGACCACCCCGACGCCTACGTGCCCCAAGCCTACCTCCCGGAGGGCCGTGTCTTTTACGAACCCTCCGACCGCGGCGAAGAAAAACGCATCGCCGAACGCCTGGCCCACTGGCGGGAGCTGTTCGCGCAGGCGCACAAGACAGATCAAAGTTGAACTCAACTTCATGACGCCAGGAGACCATCCCCCAGCTTCACCGACGGGTCGTGGCCCGGCGAAAAGGCAAAAAGTGAGGACTAACCCCCTTTCTGATACTTCGGTGGGGGATGCCTTTCGACTTGGCAAGACGCCAGGGGTGCTTTACCAACCCCCTTCATCATGAAATCAATTCTCTTCTCGATCTGCGTTGTTTTGGGTTTGTCCACTTTGGTCCGAGCCGCAGAGGAGATGGCTGCAGACACATCCGTCCAAGCCGAAGAAGAGGAGGCGGCATTCCCCGCTGTTACCATTGAGGAGAAGGCGGCTCCAGGCACACCGGATGCGCTCATCCAAGAGCTTTACTCGACAACCGGGGATGATGCCTTCTACCCCGTGAGCCATCCGGAAGTTGCGGCGAAATTTCTGACCCCGGCGCTGATCAAGCTTCTTACGGTGGACGAAAAGCGCTCGGCCGCGGCGGAAGAACCGGGTTCAAGTTTCACGGACGCGTCGGTCCTTTATTACAGCCAAGATGGAGAAAAAGTTACGAAGTTCGCGACGAAATCCGAAATTGCCGGTGACACCGCGGTCGTGAAGGCCTCGTTCGGGATGTTCGGCGAGCGGGTAGTCATCACCTACAAGTGTGCGAAAGAGGCGGCGGGATGGCGCATTGCCGATGTCAGCTACGAGGACGGCAACAGCGTGCTCAAAATGCTCTCGGAAAGCCAAGGTTAGTCGAGGCTCGTCGCGCGGAGCAGGGAAGAGAACAGCCGGGATCTATCGCCTCTCCAGCCAACCGTCGGGGGCTTTGTCTTTGAGCACGCCAGCCAGCTTCGCCGCATCGTCCGCGGGCAGTCGGCGCAGGAGAGTCATGAGCGACGCAGCGACGCCCGGGTCATCCAACATGGGTTTGGCCACGGCCGCAGCCACGTCATCAGCCCGATCCGCTCCGGCCATGAGCACCACGTAATCCCGCCGGGCCTCTTCGTTGAGCTTCGCTCCTGAGGTCTGCCAGATCCGCTGACTCATTGGAACCTGCGAAAGTTCCGCGCAAAGGCGCAGGTGAACGGAAGGATCACCGGCGGACTCAATCAACTGACCAAATGTGTCCGGAGTCCCGAAGACCATGGGCGGACCCGTGAAATGATGGGCCTCCCTCCCCACCCCGACGAGTCCGTCGGCCAGAGTCAGCAAACCCGTGTCCACCAATGCCATCAGGTCCGGCGGGGTCACTATAGACGCTTGCTCGTCGGCAGGGTAGACAAACAACTGGCGCCCTAACAGCGACGTCAACCACTGCCTGTCCCGGGTAAAGCTGCGGTCGGATTGGATCAGCCAAGCCATCCATTCCGCGCGCTGGCCGACGGGTGGCGGACTGACCGGCTTCATCTCCGGAACCGCCCAAAGCTTCACCGCGGCGGCGGCTGCTTCGATTTCAGGATCGTCCAAGTGAGTCTCCATCCCCCGCTGCGCCACAGCCAGCAGCTTTCCATCCGCGGAAAAGGTGATGCGCCCAGCTTCAAAATCCCCCAGCGTCTCACGATGCCGCGACGTGGAGGCGGCCAGATCCCAGACGGTCAGAACTTGATCAGCCCCCACGGTGGCGAGCAGCGCGCCGTCCGGTGAAAGAGCCATCGCGCGGATGTCGGAGGCCTCGCCTTGGAGTGTCTTGATTGCGCGCGCGGTGGGGAGGTTCCAAACCGTGATGCCGCCGCCTTCGGCCGCGCTGATGATCGTGTTTCCATCCGCGGAGAACCGCACCGCCGTAACTGGTGTCGCGTGCCCCTCGAGCCGCGCCACGAGTTGTCGGGTGCGCAGATCAAACACCGGCACACTGCCATCCTCCACCCCGGCGGCAACGAGTGTGCCTTGGTCGGAGAACGCAGCCACGCGGAGCGCGCTCGCTTCTGGCGCAAAGGCGTAGCTTGGCCGGCCTTCATCCGTGTTCCAAAGCTTTGCCATGCCATCACGTGAGGTCGTGACCAGCCTCTGGCCACCAGGCAGGAAGGCCAGGCCGTTGATCTCGTAGCCATTGCCTTCGAGGCGCAGAGCCACCCGCTGATTTGATAGATCGTGCACGAGACAGTCCCCGGTGCTTCCGCTGGTGGCCATCCAGTTTCCAGTCGGAGAGGCGGCCAGGCGAACGACATCGCCAGAGTCCGTAGGGTCGACTACCCGTGACAATTCGCCCGTGTCAACATCCCACAGTCGCAGGCTGCCATCCTTGGAGCTGCTCACCAACTGTGAGCCGTCCGCGGTGAAGGCGACGGCCATCACCGTTCCCGTGTGCCCGCTGAGCGTGCGCAACTCCTGGCCTGTGGCGCTGGCCCAAAGCTTGATGGTGCGATCGGCGGAAGCGGTGGCCAGCTGCTCGCCATCCTTGGAAAAAACAACATCGGCCACTTCGTCGCTGTGACCAGCCAGAGTCCGCAACTCGGCGCCTGACGCCACATCCCACAACTTCACCGTCTTATCCCCTGAAGCCGTGGCGACCACTTGTCCATTCGGCGAGAAGGCCACCCGACGAATCAATTCGTCATGAGCTGCAATCTTGTGCAGGACTTTGCCCGTCGTCGCCTCCAGAAGCACCAGTGTTCCGTCCTCACCTCCGCTGGCCACCGTGCTCGCATCGGCCGACGCCGCCACGCAGGTCGCCTCGGTGTCATGCGCAGGAAGTTTGAGGCCCTCCGCACCGCGGATCAGATCCCACGTGCGCAGGCTGCCATCCGCCATCGCGGTGTAGAGCGTCGTTCCATCGGGTGAAAGCGCACCATCATTCATCTCGGATGGCGTCTCCCCTTCCGGAGCAGGACTGGCCCAAAGCGGCAGGCCGGCAGGAAAAGTGGCTTCAGCTTTCCCGAGGGCGGAGGCCGCGGCTTCTTGCCGTCGCTCCTCCAAGTCCGGATCGGTCACAAAAGGCACGCCGATGAGCGAGGGATAAAGCTCCTCGAACTCGGCCGTGGGTTGCTCGCTGCGGCCGAACCCATGAAATCCGATAGCCCGCGCGGCCAACAGGATGGCGGCAGGATTATCGGATTTCTCCTGTGCCACGGCGGACTTCTCCAGCCAGAACTTGCCCTCCTGAAACCGCGAGCGCTCAAGTTGTCGTGTCGCTTCCTGGAGCTGAGTCCAAGCCACCCACCCTGCCGCCATGGCCACCACACTGAGACAAGCCACCGCGGCCAGCCAGCGCCGGAGAACTTTGGCGCGCTGCCGGGCCTTGACCAATTGGGCGGCCTTGTCCCGCTGCGTCAGCGTGCCCAGAGGCAATCCCAGCGCTCCGGCCACAACCTTGAGCTTGGCCAGCTCCAGCTGCGCCGCGTAATCGCTGACCGCCGCAGCCCTCTCAGACTTGCTGAGTTTCCCCTCCCGCTGAAGCTCCTCATCGTAAGCGGCCGCAGAGGTCCAGCCCTGGATCGGACGACATTCCGGGCGCACGTCCGCCGCGATCGGCTCGGTGCGCTTGGTCCAGTCGATCTTGCTCGGATCTTCCGCCGACGGCCCGCCGAAGCGCAGCGGCTCGGGGAAGCATTCCATCTCGGCCCCCAGCTGTTGCAGCTTGGCCGGATCATCGCTGGCATTGGGCTCACCATCGATCATCAGGGCCAGCATGGAATGGCTCTTCCCAATTTCTTTGAAGTAGCGGATCTCATCGGCGACGAACCGCGACTGCACGGCCCGGGGTGAGCACAGCACGACCAGCAGGGCGCTGTTGTCCAGCGCCCGACAGATGTTGGTGCTCAGATCCGCATCAGCCGGAAGTTCCTCCTCATCCCGGAAAACGGGGTAAAGCGAAGGCGGCACCTTCTCGCCGCGCGTGTTCAGCGTCCCGACAAGATCCGGCGGGATCTCATACCCCTCCAGCGCCTCGTGCAGCCAGTTCGCCCACTTCCGCCCCATCTCCTTGTTGTCCGCATGGCGGTAGGAGATGAAGACCGCGTATTGGCGCAAGGGAGCAGGCTGAGGTGAAGACATGCGGGGTCGCTTTTACCCCCACTCGTGTAGCCAGACAACACCTGGCTGGTGGCGGGCTACTTTTCGCGGAAAATGATGAGCGGTTTGCTCAGGTCGTGGAGGGCGACTTCCAACTGCACTTTGTCGCCGGGCTTTGCGATCCACCAAGTCGAGAATCTGCGAGAGAGCGAAGCGGTTGGTCTTCAAGCGGCAAAGTGTCCGCCGCTGTGCCCAAATTCAAATGTGTGACAACTGCGGTCTTCTGCAGCCGTCTCACCTTTTGTTTCCTGCACAGACTCCCTCCTTAGACAACCGGACGCTCGTGCGGCAAATTAACATTTTGACGAGGTGCATTTTGACTGTCAGGTTTTCCCCTTTACTCAAGTCCTTGCGCTTCCCTTTTTCCTGCCTACGGCGCGACCACCGACTCGCCCAACGGTATTACGCCAAACCCGAATTCTTAGCACATCCATGAAACATATAATTGCCCTCCTTATCTCTGTAATGCTCATCAGTTTTGAGGCCAAAGCACAAAACACAGCCAAAGATGATTTATGTGTCGTGACATTTGGTGATGGAAAAACTTTCTATGCACGAGTGCTGTCAAAAAGCGCAAACACGGTTAACACGAAGATGCTGCATTCGGGTTCTGCCTACTCCTTTTCGGACAAAACTGTAGCGGCTTCCAAGGGAGCCTACAAACCTGGGCATAAGTGTCGTAGCATTGTTTATTACGGAGGTCGCAAAAATGATCTCTCTTATGTCGGCGATTTCATCGAAGTGACATTCGGCGATGGCGTCCCCTTCTTTGCCCGAGTTGAAAGCATCGGAAACGATGGACTCGCGACAAAAATGCTTCATTCGGGAAATAAATACAAATTCAGCAGCGATGGAACGGTTCTCTCCAGCACGGGCGTGTATCCAGCCGGGCACAAGACAAAATCCATCATGCGGCTCACTCGACGCAGTTGAGTGTTTTGAGGTGTTGGCGAAAATCTCAGGGCCTAATGCGAGGTTACGCGCCAACGCTCCGATGATTTCCGCTTTATTTTCGCCATCAGCCGCGGCCCACCGCCTTATCTAGATGCCAATTCTGTATCGGGCCCGTTACGGCTATTCCCCCCCTCCCCGCTGAATCGGAGCAGGATCAGCCAACTATTAGCTTGGCACCCCGCCAGGTGGTCCGTAGAAGCTTTTCGCACTATGAAAGTTATCGCCCTCTCCGTTTGTCTTTTTCTGGGTCTCTCTACTTTGGTCCGGGCCGCGGAGAAAGTGGCCCCGGGCACGCCGGATGCGCTCATCCACGGGGTTTACAAGGCGGGGGATAACGTTTTCTACCCCAGCGCAAACAAGAAGCTTTCGGCGAAGTTTCTTACTCCTGGGCTGATCAAGCTGCTCGCGCAGGACGAAAAACTCGCGGGGGATGAGCCGTATGCAGGTTTCATTGACTGCTCCGTGCTTTATGACAGCCAAGATCTTCCGAAGGTCACCAACTTCAAGACACAGTCCGAGATCAAAGCTGACACCGCGATCGTGAAGGCCTCGTTCGAGATGGGTGGCGAACCCGTGGTCATCAAATTCAAGTGTGCGAAGGAAGCGGGCGATTGGCGCATTGCCGATGTGAGCTACACGGACGGCCGCAGCGTCCTCAAAATGCTCAAAGAGAACGAAAAATAGTCGACGCACCGCGACCACATTCACAAAACACCGACATGACTCGCTTCTGCTCTCCACTGGCTGCCCTCCTCCTTCTGATTTGCCTTGCAGCCACCGCGGCCAGCCCGAGTTCCCTTATCCTTCGCGCCCTTGGCGGTCTTGGCGCGAGACGTTTATTCTAGTTGGGATGAGGAAGGACAGGGATTGTTGGCCGGACGGGGACAGCGCGGGCGGTGGGCTACAGCGGGTAAATAAAGTCGTCGCCTCACCATGCGGGACGCGCTCCCCTGCCTATTTGCTCCGCTCGGGGTTGAGGGACTGGAGTTCGGGGGGGAGGAAGAGGCCGTCTTTGCGCAGCAGTTTGCCGTCGAACCAGACCTCACCGCCGCCGTAGTCGGCGCGCTGGATGTTGACCATGTCCCAATGGATCTGGCTGCGGTTGCCGTTGCCGCCGACTTCGTAGGCTTGGCCCGGGGTGAAGTGGAAGGAGCCGGCGATTTTTTCGTCGAAAAGAATGTCGCGGATCGGATGGAGGATGTGCGGGTTGAAGCCGAGGGAGAATTCGCCGATGAAGCGGCCGCCGGCGTCGGCGTCGAGAATGGAGTTGAGTTTGGCCGTGTCGCGTCCGGCCGTCGCACCGGTGATACGGCCGCGGGTGAATTCCAGCGCCACGTCCTCGAAGGTTGTGCCGTGGTAGATGCTCGCGACGTTGAAGCGGACACGTCCTTCCACGCTGCGTTTGACCGGCGCGGTGAAGACTTCGCCGTCGGGTATGTTGCGGTCGCCGCCGCAGATGACCGCACCGATGCCTTTGATGCTGAAGCGCAGGTCGGTCTCCGGGCCCTTGATGTGGACCTGGTCGGTTTTGTCCATCAGGGTTTTGAGCGCCTCCATGCCCTTGCGCAGTTTGGTGTAGTCCACGGTGCAGACGCGGAAGAAATAGTCCTCGAACGCCTCGGTGCTCATCTGGGCCTGCTGGGCCATGGACGGCGAGGGCCAGCGGAGGACGACCCAGCGGGTCTTGTTGATGCGATGGTTCATGACCGGGCGCATGGTCGCGGCAATCATCTTCATCGTCTCGGCCGGAACGTCGCTCATCTCCGTGGCGTTGTGGGATCCGCGGATGGCGATATAGGCGTCCATTTTCTTCATCCGCATCAATTCGACCTCGGCGGCCACGCTGATCTGGTCGCGCGCGGCACCGCGGGCCAATTCGCGGGCCACGGGTCCGTGGACCAGTTGGACGAAGGGAAGCGCCTTGGCCTGCCGGACCGCGCGAATCAACGCGACGACCATGGCGTCGGGAATATCGGAGGTCTCGATGAGAACCTTTTCCCCGGGCTTGAGAGCGGTGGAGTGTTTGACCAGAACGGCCGCCAGTTTTTCGTAACGCGCATCCATCATCCCCTCCTTATGCCCCAAGCAGAGGCCCCGGGCAAACTCCGGGTTACGAACGCCCGGTCCGCTCAGGGTTTGACCACCTCGAGGCTAGAAAGAGACACGCGGAAAAGCTGGCCGCTTTCGTTGCCGATGACGACTCGGTCGTGGCCGTCGAAGGCCACGGCCTCAGCCTGCCAGGCGAAGATCGGCGCGCGGCGGATGCGGCCGCGAAAGATGTTGCCGGTCTTGGCATCAAAATCGAAAATCCAGAGTGCGGTGTAGGTCAGAAGAGCCACGGATTTTCCATCCGGCGACACATCCGCTGCCGTGACCATCCCCCCGATATCGAACGAATCAACAAGGCGCAGGGGGTTGGACTTCGAGGTGGATTCGCCGGACAACCGATAAAGCCGCGTGCGCTGGTCCCCGCGTTGTTTGGTCAGCGTGAAGATGCCTCCACCCGCGGCAAAGACCGCCTCGCAATCGTAATCCTCCGAGGGTGCGGTCTGGTCCTCGTAGTGCACGCGCAACGTTCGGCGGGGACTGACCGCGGTGGCACCGGGTTTCGGCTCGTTGACGAAGTGCAACATCAGTTGCTTGCGCCGCCCGCTGTTGTTGCCGAGGTCCGCGATGATCAGATTGCCCTTCTCGTCGAGGGCCAGATCCTCCCAGTCGTGATTCTTGACCCCATCGATCCGCACCGGGCCGGGCCAGAACGGCGAGAGCTTCCCATCGGCCTGCACGGGCACAATGGATGCGCCGCTTCCGGAATCACCCACCGCCCAGAAAACCTCCGCATAGCGCAGGCTCTGAACCAAACCCGAGCACTCGGTAACCAGGGCCGGGTCGATTTTTCCGTCGGGACTCAGGAACAGCAGCCCACTCCACGGGAACTGGGCCAGGACAGACACGGCCGTGCCGCACAGCACGGCGACCACGCAGAGAAGTCGCCGCATTAGTAGGACTTGGCCCACACCACCCGCCGGGCACTAGGCTGCCCGCTGAACGGACAGACGCCCGCCTCGGGGTTATCGTCCCGCGGGACGCAGCGAATGGTGACCTTGAGTTCCTCTTTGATTTTCTCCTCGGTCTCGCGCGTGCCATCCCAATGAGCCAGGGCGAAACCCCCGTGGATTTCGGGCTGGGCGGAATTTTTGGGCGTGAAGAAGGCGCGAAAGTCTTCGGCTGAGTCGATCGTCCGCGTGTGCTCATCGCGGAATTGCGTGGCGCGGGCCAGCAACCCGGCCTGCATCTCCTCGAGCAGGGCCGCAGCCCCGGCGACGAACTCGGCTTGGGCGGGAAACTCCTTTTCCTTCGGCCCTCGATCACGCCGACTCACAGCCACCGCGCCCTTCTCCAAATCCCGCGGCCCGATCTCGACCCGCAGCGGCACGCCCTTTTTGATCCACTCCCAATTTTTGACCCCGCCCCCGGCGTCGCGGCGGTCGATCTCCACGCGGATCGGTTCGCCGAAGGCCGAGTGCGTCCGCAACTCCGCGGCCAGCTTTTCGGCCGCTGCCAGCACGGCGGCGCGGGATTCTTCTTTGGACAGGACGGGCAAAATCACAATCTGCGAGGGGGCGACGCGGGGAGGAAGGACGAGGCCATCGTCATCCGAGTGGGCCATGATGAGCGTGCCGATGAGCCGCGTGCTCACACCCCAACTGGTCGTCCAGGCGAGTTCGCGCCCGCCGTCACGTGTGGCGAACTCGATGCCGGAGGCGCGGGAGAAGTTTTGTCCGAGAAAATGCGACGTGCCGGCCTGAATGGCCTTGCGATCCTGGACCATGGCTTCGATGCAGAGAGTGCTGACCGCGCCGGGGAAGCGTTCGCTCTCGCTCTTTTCCCCGGTAAAAACCGGTAGGGCGAGGTGCTCGCGGGCAAATTTCTCATAGACTCCGAGCATCCGGTCCGTCTCGGCCAGCGCCTCCTCCTTGGTCTCGTGGGCGGTGTGCCCCTCCTGCCAGAGGAACTCGGCCGTGCGGAGAAAAAGCCGCGGCCGCATCTCCCAGCGGACGACATTGGCCCACTGGTTGATCAGCAAGGGAAGGTCACGGTAGGACTGGACCCAGCGGGCGTAGGCTGCGCCGATGATGGTTTCGGAGGTCGGGCGAACGACCAACGGTTCGTTCAGCTCGCCCGCGGGCACCAGCTTGCCATCCCGCGCCTCGAGCCGGTGGTGCGTGACTACGGCGCATTCCTTGGCGAAGCCCTCGACGTGCTCGGCCTCCTTCTCGAGAAAGCTGAGTGGAATGAAGAGCGGGAAGTAGGCATTGACGTGTCCGGTGGCCTTGAACATGACATCCAACTGACGCTGAATGCCCTCCCAAATCCCCCAGCCCCAGGGCTTGATGATCATGCAGCCGCGCACGTCCGAGTTCTCAGCCAGATCGGCGGCCTTGATGACCTGTTGATACCACTCGGGAAAATTGTCGGCCCGGGTGGGCGTGATGGCGGTTTGCATGAGTTGTTGAGCGTTGCGGGATGAAGTCTGAGGGAAGGTGGAAACTAGCCCACCCGCAGCCGGTGGAGAAACCTTTTGAAATAGGCCACCCCGGCCTCGAGATCGGCGGCGGCGATGAACTCGTCCTTCGTGTGAGCTTGCGCGACCGAGCCGGGACCGACCGCCACGGCGGGCACGCCGAGGGCGGAAAAGATGGCCGCATCGCAGAACCACGCGGCACCGCCCGGCACACCGCCGGCGGCGACCAACTCCTGGACCAGTGGATGCGACGGGTCGGTGTCCAGCGCCTCGGATCCGCCCAGGCGCTCGATCCGCAGGTCGGGGCAGGCTTCCACCATGACGCGAAAAACCTCCGCGGCCTGACCGTTCTTCCACTGCGAGGGCAAGAGACGAAGATCGATCACCGCCTCGGCATGGTCGGGCACGATGTTGAACTTCGATCCGCCCTTGATTGTGCCGATGCTGAACGTCGGATGCCCGAGCACGGGGTCCTCCAAGCGGGCGAATTCTTTGGTCAGCGCCGCCTCGAGGGCGAGCAAGCCGCGGGCCAGCTTGAGAATGGCGTTCTCCCCGCACTCCGGGCAGGAGCTGTGGACCGCCCGGCCTTCCGCGACGATCCGCGCGGTGGCATCGACCTTGTGGGTGAAGACCACACGAAACTCGGTCGGTTCCCCCACGACGACAAAATCGAAGCGCTCGCGTGCCGCCAGTGCCTTGGCCCCGTCCTGTCCGGCCTCCTCGCCCATCAGCCCGGCAAACCAAATCTCATGCGAAAGCGAAGGCAACAACTCGCGGCACTCATGCAACGTCCAGAGCATTGCCGCCATCGGCCCCTTGGTGTCACTGGCTCCGCGCCCGTAGACCAATCCGTCGTGCAGTTCGCCGCCAAACGGATCAATGGTCATGCCGGCCACGCTGACCGTGTCCGTGTGCGGGGCAAAAAGCAAACGAGGCTTGCCCGCGCCGCCGGGAAAACGTCCGACCACGTTGGGCCGCCCGGGCAAGACCTCCTGCAACTCCACCTCCGCCCCCGAAGCACGCAGGAACCCGGCGACATAATCCGCGCACGCCTGTTCCCCCGTCAGGTCTGTGCCGGGATCTCCGTCCGGATTGACGCTCGGGATCCGGACAAGCGCCCGGGCGAGGTCGACCACATTGCCGGGCCACGTATTCATGCGGACCGGGCGGCCAGCCGCGAGGAGACGAGGCGACCGAGCGAGCGGGAGCCACGATCGAACAGGAAGCTGGCCCGGTCATCCTCGCCACCCCACGAAAGCACGAGAACATCGGCAAGAAACTTGCCCTCCAAAACGGCCGAGGCGGGTGCGCCGGGCGGAAGAGCTCGGGGCTTGAACAGGCGGCTACGGGGCACGAAAAACAGCATCTGTGCGGGGCCATCCGTCGAGACAAGCCAGCCGAAGCGGTTGCAAGGGTAACCAGGGCCCTTGCCGCTGATGCAGGGCACGGCCCAATCGACCCGCCAACCATCACCGGCCCGCTCAAGGACCGCACGACGGGCGGCCGAAGACAAATCCGCGGGCAACTCGGTGACCACCTCCTCATCCGCCGCAAGGCGCAATTTGCGGCTGCAGAGCCACAGCTTGATTCCGGTGGACCGGAGCATGCGCGGGACGAAATACCAGATGGCGGCGAGGAAGATGATGGCGACCACGAGGGCCACGATCGGGTAGGTGAAGATGAGGCCGAGGCCGAGCACGACGGTGGCATCCTCGGCCACGCTCAGGGCGATGTTGGAGAACGGCTCGGGCGACGCGTTGGCTTGGAGGCGCACAGTGGATTTGAGCGCGTGCGTGGTGAAGCCGAGCCACGCAGCCATGAGGGCGACCACCACATTGAAGACGGGGTTGCTGTCGCCCAGGACCATGACCCCGAGGAGGGCTGCGCCGACCGGACGAATGGCCGTGTGCACGGCATCCCAGGCCGAGTCCACCCAGGGGAACTTGTCGGCGAGGAATTCCATGGAAAACAGGACCCCGGCAACGACCAGCACAATGGGGTCACCCAGCACCTCGAGGCGGGCGTATTCCGGGGACAGCGCAATCCAATCGAAGCGGACGGCCAGGCCGGTGAGAAAGACGGTGAGGTAAAGGTTCAGCCCGGCCAGCGAGGCCAGGCCGACGGCGACACCGAGCAGTTGGAGAATTTCCATGTCAGGCGATCAACATAGGCGAGGTGCGGGTCGGGGCCAAACGACAAAAAACCCCTCCAGCCGGAGCCGGAGGGGTTTTGTGAGTTACGCAATAACCAACTAGAAGGTAACGGTCGCGCTGACACCACCCCAGAAGGTGTTCACCGCGGTCAGGCCCGTGCCACTGCCACCGCCAGCGATGAAGTTGTTCCACTGGTAGGAGTAGGCGACGTAGGGCGAGACGGTGAGCCAACTGGTGAAGGCGACGGGCAGAGCCACGCCGGTTTGCCAGTTGTTGCCGCCATTGTAGCGAGTCGCGCCGCCGTCCTTGTTGTTGAACCCGAAGTTCACGGAGAACTGGGTGTAAGGAGCGAGCGAGACCGCACCATCGAAGCCAACCGGCATTGAGGCATTGAGGCCCATGCTCCAGTAGGAGGAGCCACCGTTGACGATGCCGCCGGGTTTGCCGATTTCCGGACCCACATTGTAGTAGTAAGCCGTGTTCGGGGTCAGGGTGACCGAGCCGATCTCGATGTTGTAGGAAGCGCCGAACCAGATTTCGTTCTGCGACGAATTCGGGCCGCCCGCAACCGCCGGGAGGTTCGGGTAGTAGTAGTAGATCCAGCCAGCCGTCAGCGAGAGGTCGCCGAAGGTGTGGGTGTAATCGGCATAGACATCCAGCTCACCGTAGGGAGCGTGGGTGTTCGCGCCATTCCACCAGGAGCCGACGCCATACCAGACACCGGTCGAGATCGTGCCGTTCTCCCACGGGGTGATGTTCAGCTCGCCGCCAACCCAGTAGATGCCGTTGCCGTTGCCGAGGACGTTGACGCCGCGGAACATGTAGAGGCTGTCCCAGCCGGTCGAGGCGGAGATGCTCCACCATTTCTCGGCGGGTTCCTCCACGACAACCGTCTTCTTCGAGGACTTGCCGTCGGAGACGACCACCGCGGTCTCGGAAGGTTGAGCCGGGGCCCCGGCGCTAATGGGTTCCGAGCGGGCCATGTCGGTGGAACGCGCACCTGCCGAGGTGCCGGTTTCGGTTTGCGCTCCGGCAATCTGGATGGCCAGAAGGGAGCCCGTCATTAGAGCAATGAGTTTTTTGATCATGGTGTTTTTGGTTTTGGTTTGTTGTTTGGGCGGGACTGTTGGGACAGACACGCATGTTGAACGCCGTTGAAAAAAGCAATAAGCGTGCCATCCGGCAAGAAAAAAATGGAGCCTTCTGGCTGAGCTACTTACGCAAGGCCCCGCATGCGCGGGCTTGGGCAATAATCGCCAGAATGGCGTTTTTCAGCCGGCCGACCCGGCGGTTTCGCGGACCAAGAGACTGATGTCATTGGGGTGGATGAGGCACCAAGCCTGCTCGCCCTCGTGGAAATCCATTCCGGTTTCCCCGGCATTGGCCAAGAGAGCTCGGAGTTCCAGCCCGCCCTCGGTAACCACGGTCATGTCATCGACCGCGCCCTTGAAAACTTCGCTGCTGACCCGGCTGGCAAAGATGTTTTGTCCCTCGGGCGGGCGGGTGCGGTGAAGGCGGATTTTTTCCGGCCGGACCGAGACGAGCATTTTTCCGCCGACCGGGTCGGAGCCACCGTCGCGGATCCAGAGGTCGAGGCCGCCTTCGAGGCGGCAGAAGAGCAGGCCGTCCCGCCGCTCGAGCACCTCGGCCTCCACGATGTTGGTCTCGCCGATGAAGCTGGCGACGAATTCCGTCCGCGGATAGTGGTAAATTTCAGCCGCCGTGCCGATCTGCTCGACCTTGCCGAGATTCATCACCGCCACGCGGTCCGACATGCTCAGGGCCTCCTCCTGGTCGTGGGTCACGAAGATGAACGTGATGCCGAGGCGCTTTTGCAGATTTTTCAGTTCCATCCGCATCTGCGTGCGCAGTTTGGCATCAAGGGCGGAGAGCGGCTCGTCGAGAAGGAGGACCTGCGGCTCGCACACGATGGCCCGGGCCAGCGCGACGCGCTGACGCTGACCGCCGGACAACTGCGCCGGCTTGCGATCCTCCATGCCCTGGAGGGAAGTCATCTCGACGGCCCACAGGGTCTTCTGGTTGATCACGTCGGACGGCAGGCGCTTCATCCGCAAGCCGAACGCGATGTTCTCACGCACGGTCAGGTGGGGGAAGAGGGCGTAACTTTGGAAGACCTGGTTGACGTTGCGTTTGTAGGGCGGGTCACCGGTCACGTCCTGACCGCCGATGAGCACGACTCCGGAGGTGGGCTGCTCGAACCCACTGATCAGGCGCAGGCAGGTGGTCTTGCCGCAGCCGGAGGGCCCGAGGAAGGTCATGAACTCGCCCGCGGCGATGTCGAGGCTCACGTGGTCCAGTGCGGTGAAAGCACCGAAGCTCTTGGTAACGTCGCGGACTTCGACCATCGGATTCATAAGCGGGAAAAGCTAAAGATTCTTGAACCAATTCACGCGGCCCGGGGCCAGGTTGATGTTGATTTGTTTGACCTCGGTGTAGGCCTCGTAGCCGTAGGTGCCCAGCTCCCGGCCGATGCCTGACTGCTTGTAGCCGCCCCACGGGGCCTCGTTGAAAGTGGGATGGTAGCAGTTGATCCAGGTGATGCCGGCGCGGAGCTGGCGGATGACGCGCTGGGCTTTGGCCCCGTCCGAGGTGTAGACCGCCCCGGCCAGTCCATAGACGGTGTCATTGGCCTTGCGGATCACCTCCTCCTCGGTCTCAAAGGTTTCAACCACGAGGACCGGACCGAAGATTTCCTCCTTGAGGATGCGGGCGTTGGGCGGGACGTCGGTGAAGACGGTCGGCTCGACAAAGTTGCCGCGGGCCAGCGGGCCCTGCTCCATCCGGTGGCCGCCGCAAAGGAGCGTGGCACCCTCGTCGAGGCCGGACTTGATGTAGGCCAGAACCTTGGCCATGTGCGCGGGGGAAATGAGCGGCCCCATCTCCGTGGAATCATCCGATCCGTCGCCGACAGCGATCTGCCGGCAGGCGGCGGCGAGACGCGGGAGAAATTTTTCGGCCAGCGAACGCTCGAGCAGCAGGCGGGAGCCGGCGCTGCAGACTTCACCCTGCCCGGCGAAAATCCCGAACATGGCGCCCTCGAGCGCGGCCTCGAAATCGGCGTCGGCAAAAATGATGTTCGGGCTCTTGCCGCCGAGTTCGAGGGTGACCTTTTTCAGATTCCCCGCTGCGGCGGTCATGATCTTGCGTCCGGTCACCCCTCCCCCGGTGAAGGCGATCTTGTCCACCCGGTCGCTGGCCGCGAGCACGTGGCCGGCCGGGTCACCGGGGCCGAGGAGCAGGTTGGCCGCCCCGGGCGGAAAGCCGGCTTCGGCGGTCAACTCGAACAGGCGCACGGCGGAAAGCGGCGTCATCTCCGAGGGCTTGAGGATGCAGGTGTTGCCGGCGGCGAGGGCCGGGGCGAGTTTCCACACGGCCATGAGCAGCGGATAGTTCCAGGGGATGATTTGTCCGCAGACCCCGATCGGCTCGCGCACGGTCATGCAGGCCATGTTCGGATCGGCCACGCTGTAGGTCTGGCCCTGCGGCTTGCCGGCCAGCCCGGCGTAGTAGCGGAAACAGCCGGCCGCGTCGGCTGCATCGTAGGTCGCCTCGCGCAGCGGCTTGCCGTTGTTGAGCGTGTCGAGGCGGGCGAATTCCTCCGCGTTTTTTTCGATCAGATCGGCGAGGGCGAAAATCTTGGCCGCGCGATCGGGTCCGGTTGATTTTCCCCACGGCCCGTGGTCGAAAGCCGCCCGTGCGGCGCTGATCGCGTCCTCGGCGTCGTCCGCCCCGCTGTCGGTGGCCAGGCCGATCACTTCGTTGTTGGCCGGGTTGAGCACCTCGCGGGTGGCACCGCTGCGGGCGGCGACCCACTGGCCGTTGATGTGGTTGAGGAGGGTTTTCATCGGCGCAAGTTAAGCCATGTCAGCGGGGCTTCCACAATGCCGCATTGAGCGAAGCCCAAAGATGCATGAGCCAGCCGAGCGTGCCGAGGGTGATGAACCAGAGCACGCTGGCGCCGACAAAAAAAAGGATACCGGCGAGCAACCGCCCTTGGATCAACTGGCCAAGGCCGGGGATGAAAAGGCTGCAAAGCGCGGAGATCACGTTGCCTGCGGAACCCTGTCCTGCCGCTGTCATGCCGCCAATAAACGCGGGGCGGCCCGCCTTGTCTATCCCGCAAACGGCCGCTCGCGGGCAAAAAAGTCCACCACCTCGGGGTAAAGCACATGCTCGGCTTCCTGGATGCGGGCGTGGAGCGTGTCCACCGTGTCGTCCGGCATGACATCGACTTCCGCCTGGGCGATGATCTCCCCGGTGTCGATTCCCTCCTCGACATAGTGGACGGTCGCACCGGCCACGGCGTCGCCCGCGGCCAGCGTCTGCTCCCACGCGCGCAGGCCGGGATGGCGCGGCAGGAGGGACGGATGGATGTTGAGGATGCGGCGGGGAAAAGCGGCGAGAATTTCCCGGCCGATGATGCGCATGAATCCGGCGAGCAGGACGAGGTCCACATGCTCGTGCTGGAGGGCGTTGACAATGTTGTGCTCGCTGGCCACATCGAGACGCGCGCGGGATTCGCCCGGGTAGACATACTTGGTGTGGGCGCGGTGGGCGCGACCGATGTCGAGAATCCCGGCGTTGCGCACATCGGAAAGCACGACCTTGACCTCGGCGGCGATCGGCCGGTCATGAATCGCGCGGAAGATCGCCTCGAGATTCGAGCCCTTGCCCGAGCCGAGCACGCCGAGACGGAGTTTGTCCCCGGTGCTCATGATGCGCCGATCCTTTCCAGCACGGCGGAAGTCGAGCGCCCCGGGACGAGCGGCAGGATGCGCACTTCCGCCCCGCCATCGGCCAGCGCCGCGCGCTCCTCCGCGTCGAGACTGTCCGGGGTGTAATCGCCGCCCTTGGCATAAAGATGCGGACGGACCGCGCGGAGGAATCCGGTTGCCCGCTTGCCCTCGAAGATGGAGACAAAATCGACGCAGCCGAGGGCGGCGAGGACCTCTGCCCGGTCGTCCTGGGAATTGACCGGCCGGCCGGGCCCCTTGAGTTCGCGCACGGAGCTGTCGCTGTTCAAGCCGATGGCCAGGGCATCGCCGAGCGCGCGGGCCTCCTTGAGGTAGCGCACATGACCGGCGTGGAGCAGATCGAAGCAGCCGTTGGTCACCACGAGGCGACGACCCTGACGGTCCATTTCGTCCCGCAGGCGGGAGAGTTCGTCGGCGCTGAGCACCCGGCCTTCGTGCATGTCCGAGAAAATCGCATCCCGTGCGCCATTGCGCAATACCGCAGCGCAGGCTTATTTTGCCGCCATGCGCATTGCCCGTGTAGCCGCGGAAGACGGCCGGATTGTTTTCGCCAGCCCGACGGAGGATCCCGCCGTCTTCACCGGACTGAGTGGAAGTTGGGGCGCCGGGTTCGTCCCGACGGGGGAAACCCTCCGCCCGGCGAAGCTCCTTGCGCCGGTGGAGCCCGTGGCCATTTTCGCCGTCGGCCTGAACTACCGCGACCACGCCATCGAGACCGGCGCGCCCATCCCCGATCATCCGGTCATCTTCATGAAAAACATCCGCGCCGTCATCGGCCCGGGTGAAGCCATCCGCCTCCCGCGCCGACTGCGCAGCGACGAGGTGGACAGCGAAGCCGAGTTGGCCGTGGTGCTCGGGCGCGACTGCCGCAATGCGACGCGGGCCGGGGCGATGGAGTTCGTCGCGGGGTTCACCTGCGCGAATGACGTGAGCGCGCGCGACTGGCAACGCCGCCCCGGCCGTCAATGGTGCCGGGCCAAATCCTTCGACACCTTTTGTCCGCTCGGTCCCTGGGTGGTCACTCCGGACGAATTGCCCCGTCCGCTGGCCTTGGAAATCTCGGGCCGGATCAACGCCAACATCCTCCAGCAGAGCAACACCTCGCAGATGATCTTCGATGTGCCCGCGTTGCTGGAGTTTCTCAGCGCGGACACCACGCTGCCGGGAGGCAGTGTGATCCTGACCGGCACACCGCACGGTGTCGGCATGGCCCGCCAACCGCCGGTCTGGCTGCAACCGGGGGACCGGGTGACGGTGGCCATCGCGGGCATCGGCGCGCTGGAGAATCCGGTCGTGGAGGGCGACTGAGCTTTTTCCCCGGCGACCCCGCTTCGTGCACCGCACCTGACAAGCGCGCACGGGGTTGGTAGCCTCGGCGGCCATGTCCTGGCGGATCCTGACGCACCACACCCTGAAGACACTGCTTCAGGCGGCCCAGGTGCTCGTCTTCATCGTCCTGCCGCTTGTCCTGGGTTACCTGCATTTCGTCGGGCTGCCCCGGGCCTTTTATCCCGCCCTGACCGAGGCGGCGGGGAAGGCCGGACTCGACCTCACTTTTTCCCGCATGAGGCTGAGCATCCTGCAGGGGTTGGTGCTTGATGACGTGCGCCTCAACGCCGAAACACTTCCCGACGACCACGAAATCGGCGTGGATCGCGCGGCCGTCGGGCTCGACTGGAGCAAGTTGGTGCGCGGGCAGGTCGATCTCACCTCGCTCGATTTGCGGGGGGCGCAATTGTCCCTGCCCCTTCCGGTGGGCGACGGGACCATGCGCACCCTGCGGCTGACCAAGGCCCGCGCCCGGTTGGTGCTTTCCGACGGCGTGCTCAGCGTGCCGCTCGCGCGCTTCAATGTGCAGGGCATCGACATCACGGCGACCGGGCGCATGCTGCTCGAACCGGTCGAGGGCGCGCCTCCCGCCGCCCTCGGCGCGCCCGACCTGGGCAAGTTTGTCGATCTGCTCGAGTCGTTCGAATTCGGGGAAAATCCCCCCCGCCTGGAAATCGAGTTTTCCGCCCGCGCCGGGGATCTGGCGGCCTTGCAGTTGCCGCGCATTCACTTCGAAGCCCCGGAGATCGCGCGCGGCCGGGCCAAGCTGCGCTCGGTCAGCCTCGACGCGACCTTCGACCACCGCACGCTGTTCATCCAGAGCGCCTCGGCCCGAGACGAGTGGGGCGGAATGCTCACGTTGACGGGGAATTGGAACGCGGCCAGTGGCGCGGCCGAAGCCAGCCTGGATTCGGACATCGACTTCGTGCCATGGCTGGCCCAGTTCCAGCCGTCCGGGCCCTGGCAGGAACTGGTGCTCACCGCCCCCCCGAAACTTCAAGCCACCTTGAGCCTGCCGCCCGGGGAAGCGCGCCGGGCCAAGATCCTCGGCACGCTGGAAACCGGCGGGGGGGAATTCCGCAGCGTTCCCTTCCGCAGCATCTCCGCCGGCTTCGCCTGGCAGAACGGAGACTTCTACGCGCGCGACGTGCTGGTCGAACTGCCGTCGGGTCAGATCGCAGCCGACTTGCTGGTCCGGCCGGACGATGTGCGGCTGCGCGTGGAATGCCAGGCGGACCCCCTCCTGCTCGTCGCCCTCCTCGAGGAGAAGGCGCGTGACTCGCTGGCCAAACTCGAGGCGGTTTGCCTCGATGCGCCGGAGATATTCTTTGAACTCTCCGGACCCAAGCTCGACCCCGCCGTGCTCAAGGGCGCGGGCAAGATCAAGCTCGGACGCACGTCCATCCACGGCTCGACCATGGACAGCGCCACGGCGGACCTGACTTTTCAAGACCGGGCGCTGACCCTGAGCAACATCAAAGCCATCCGCCCCGAGGGCACGGCGACCGGGGCCTTCACCTACGACTTCGCGCGCGAGCAGGTGCGTCTCGATGGCATCCGCAGCACGATGAACCCGTTCAACGTTCTCCAGTGGGCCGACCCGAAGGTGGCGCGAGAGACCGAGCCCTACCGTTTCAAGGGTCCGCCGGACGTGACGGCCGGCGGCATCATTGAACTCAAGGATCCCACGTTGACCCGCATCTGGGCGAACTTCACTGCGGCCAAGGGCCTCGACTACGACCTGCTGGAGCGCACACTGAGCTTCGGGGCGGCCACCGGCTCACTCGAATTCACCGGACGCAAGATCGGCGTGCGCATCACCTCGGCCGAGCTTTTCGGCGGCAAGGTCAAAATCGACGCGAACATCAACACCGGCCAGCCTGGGGCGCGGCAGGAGATGGCCATCGATCTGGACGGGGTGAATTTCGAAAAACTGACCAAGCTCTATTTCGACTACGGCGAGTCGCAGGGTGCGGTCAGCGGACGCTACGAGTTCAGCTTCGTCGGCGGCCAACCCCGCGAGATGCGCGGCAAGGGCAGCCTGCTCGTGCAGGAGGGCAACGTCTTCGCCATTCCCGTGCTCGGCCCGCTCTCGGCCGTCCTCGACACCATCGTGCCGGGAGCCGGCTACCAGACCGCGCGAGAGGCGACGTGCGATTACAAGGTCGAGAACGGCGTGATCACGACGGACAACCTCGAGGTCGTGGGCCGCGGGTTCAGCATGATCGGTCAGGGTAAACTTTTCTATCTCGAGGACCGCATGGACTTCGGCGTGCGGATCAACGCCCAAGGCGTGCCCGGACTGCTCCTCTACCCGGTGAGCAAGTTGTTCGAATACGTCTCGGACGGCAAATTGTCCGAACCGCAATGGCGTCCGCGCATCCTGCCCAAAGGCGGGAAGAACCCACCGAAGAACGGGGCGCCTACTAGCGAAGGAGGAGGACGGAACGGGCCCGCTTGATTGCGCGGGTGATCCGGCGGTGCAGGTGGGCCGGGACGCCGGTCAGGCGGCGCGGCAGAATTTTGCCGCTCTCGGTGACAAAGCGCTTGAGCAACTCGGGGTTCTTGTAGTCGATGGCCTCGAGGGCGAGGTCGATGCGGCGGCGCGGCATGGACCGGTTGGCCCGGCGCATGGCGGCGCGGCGTTGGGGTGTCTTCGGTTGCATGATGATTTATTTGGTTTCGCGGTGCAGGGTGTGGCGGCGCAGGTTCGGGTTGTATTTTTTCTTCTCCAGCCGGCCGGGCGTGCGCAGGCTTTTCTTGTTGCGCGTGGTCATGTAGCGCGAGATCGGTTTGCCCTCGGCCGCAGCCTCGGTGCATTCAAGTGTGATGATTTCCTGGGCCATAATGTTTACTCCTTGGGATCTGCCGTGGTTTCTTCGTCCCCGTCCTCGCCGCCTTCCTCGTCCGTGCTTTCAAAAAGCCGGGTCACGGGCTGGCGCACGCGGCTGAAGCGGTTTTTCCGCTCGATCTCGCTCTGACACTCAACGGTGAAGCGGGCGAACGGGCGGGCCTCGAGGCGAGCCTTGGGAATGTTTTTCTCGCTCATCTCGCAGACCCCGTAGGTTCCGCGGGCGATGCGCTTGAGCGCCTCGTCGATTTCGAACAGCGCGTCCTGTTCCTGCGAGAGCAGGTTGAGGGCAAAATCACGATCGTAGGAATCGCTCCCCGCGTCGGCCTGGTGCAACCCGTGGGCCGAAACTTCGTGGGCGTCGTTGCCCGTGCGCAGGTTGTCGCGGGCCACGCCGGTCATGGAGTCGAGCAGGGTGTCCTTGAGGGCGAGAAGGCGGAGTTGCTGCTTCTTGAGCCACGGATTGAGGCGGCGGCCCTTGTCGACCGGCTGACCGAAAGCCAGCATGTCGCGGGTGCCGACCAGCGGGGCCTTGATCGCACGGCCTTTGGGCCGGGCGGGCTGGGCCACCTTCTGCGGAGTCGCGGCTTTCTTGGGCTTGGTTTTTGGCGCAGGCTTCTTGGCCGCAGCTTTTTTGGCTGGAGCTTTCTTGGCCGGAGCCTTTTTGACGGGCTTCGACGTCGTGGAGGATTTTTTCTTGGGAGCGGCCATGGGAAATCGTTCTTGGAGGGGCGGGGAAGCTAACGGCAGGGGCGCGGTCTGGCAAGGCTTTTTGCCGCCAAACTATTCCGGGACAGGCACCGGACGGTCCCCGACCTTGTCGGCCGTGGCCTCGGCCGCCTCCTCCTCGCCGGCATTATAGGGACGCCCGCCAATGACGCCCACAGCGCCGCCGGGCTTTTTGACCAGGCTGGGCCGCGAGCCGGCCTCGCGGTAATCCTGCTGGCCGAGGACCTGGCCGTTCAGCCCCAGGTGGGTGTAACGAAATTCCTTCGGCAGCGTGTTCTGCAAAATGTGGATCTGGTTTTCCGAGTCGAGCATGACTTCCGGCCGGCCGAAGGTGAGAAACTGGCCGAGTTGGTGCGTGGCATAGACGCGGCCGCGCTGACGGTCCTCTATCCGGACGTAGAGACGGGTGCTGCGCGAGAGCTTGTGCGAGAGGAGGGTGATGGTCCGCAACTCGGGTTCGCCCGCGCTGCCGGGCACGCCGACCACTTCCTGCCAGATCGGGCGGCCGTCGGTGATTTCGACCGGGAGCGGGGGCGAGCTGAAGAACCGGCCGAACGCGCCGACGTAAACGGTCGCCTTGACGCGGTAGAGTCCGAATTCGTCGAGGGGGAAGAGCGGCGTGAGGTTGACCGCCCGGGTGAGTTTCTCGCCGGCTCCGACGGCGGCGGGGGCGAGCGCGTAATTGGGGTTGCTCGGCGGCACGAGGCGCCCGTCTGCCGTTTCGATGGTGAAACCAAACCAGCGGTCGTTCTCGGAGTTGTCGAGGAGCAGCGGGCGGCCGCTCAGGTTGTTGATGGTGACCGTGGCGATGAGCGGCTCATACATGACGTAGAGCTTGCGCTTGAAACTGATGTCCACCCGCACCTGGGCGAAGACCGAGGGGGCGAGCAACCCCAGGAGCAACGCGACCGGGAAAAGCCAGCGCAGCATGGTCGGGCGGGGACTCATTTCGACGGGTTGTCGGCGACCGTGCGGAAGCCCAGCGTGTCCTGCACCTGCAAGGGATCGAGGATGGCGCGACGCCGGGTGATGACGTGTTCGGGATTGCCCCAGTTGCCGCCGCGAATGACCGGAACCTGCCCAGCCATGCCGTCCTCCGAGGCCGACCAGGTGGCGGTCCACTCGGACACATTGCCAGCCATGCCGCGGACCCCGAACGGGCTCAGGTCGCCCTCCGGTTTATTGATGGGCGACCAGCGCTTGAAGCCATCGATCTCGCCACCTTCCTTCGGGTTGGGCTTGAAATCGGCCCCGGTGTTGGCGCGCTTGGGCTCCTCCTCCGGGCCCCAGGGGAACTTGCGTCCGTCCGTTCCGCGCGCGGCTTTTTCCCACTCCTGCTCGGTCGGCAGGCGGCGCCCCTTCCACTTCGCGTAGGCGTAGGCATCGAACCAATCGACGTTGAAGACGGCCGAATCGACAGTCAGAGGGGATTCCTTGTATTTGCCCCACTTGACCGCCCGCGTGTAGTAGCCGGGCATCGGTGGGGTCATCTGCTTGTTGTCCGCCCAATCCAGCGGCACATGCGACTTGTCCTTGGGCTGGTCGGGGTGCGCCAGCTTTTCCGCCTCGCCGGGGTTGGCCTCGAGGAAATCGAGAAACTCTTTGTAATCGGCAATGCTCACCTCGTGCTCGTCGATCGAGAATGCCGGCAGCGTGACTTTCTCGCCGCTCTGGTAAACAAACTCGCCCGCCGGGATATCGATCGACTTGGTGGCGATGCCGCGAGCAGCTCCGCCGAAAGTCCGGAGAAGGAAGACCAGGGCGAGGGCGAGGAGGACGAGCGAAAGTCCCGCGGTGATGAGAAGCTGGCGCTTCTGCCGCACCTTGGCCTTGGCCAAAAGCTCCTTCGACTGCTCCGAACGCTTGGTCAACTGCGAGGCATCCTTGGGCGCAGCCACCGGCTTGGCCGCCGCGGCGAGCGCGCGGGCGGCGCTCCAACCCGATTGGCCCTGGGCCAGCATGGAGAGGG
>JBGSSV010000038.1:0-9316 GCA_041736875.1 Chthoniobacterales bacterium
CGCACGACTTCGGCGCGGTCGTGGCGCAGATCGGCCACGCTGGCGGAGGCCGGAAAGGCGCGGAGGCGCGAGGGCACCCGGTCGATGCCGGCGAGGCGGATCACTTCCTCGCACAAGTCAACGTCACGAAGCAAATCAGGCCGGAAAGACGGCACTCGCCAACGCCCCTGATCGAGCGAGGTCAGGCCCAGCCGTGTGAGGATCGACGCGATCTCGTCGTCGTCGATGGCCAAGCCGAGCAGGGCGCGGCAGCGGTTGTTGTCCAACGCCACCTCGGGCTCGACCACCGGAGGAGTGCCGGCGACGAGGAATTCCGGATCGGCTTTTCCACCGGCCAGCTGCTCAATCAATTCCGCCGCGCGGGCGGAGGCGGCGATCACGCCGGCCGGATCGACCCGGCGCTCGAAGCGATAACTCGAATCGGTCTGGAGCCCGAGTTCGCGCGAGGTGCGCCGGACCCGGGCGGGCTCGAACCACGCGCTCTCGAGCAGAAGGTCGGTGGTCGTCGCGGTCACGCCGGTGGCGGCACCGCCCATGACTCCGGCCAGGGCGACGGGCTTGGCTTGGTCGGCAATGACCAGATCATACGAACGAAGGATCTGCGTCGATCCGTCGAGGGCATCGAGCGTCTCGCCCTCGCGCGCCGCCCGCACGCTCAACCCGCCGGAGAGCTTGGCCAGATCGAAGGCGTGTAGCGGTTGCCCGGTCTCGAGCAGAACGTAGTTGGTCACATCGACGACGTTGTTGATCGGACGCAAGCCGGCGGCGGTGAGGCGATCAGCGAGCCACGAAGGGCTCGGGGCGATGGTCACCCCGCGGATGAGGCGCGCGGTGTAGAACGGACAAGCGGGGTCCTCCAGACGGACGAAGTCGCCGGCCTCCTTTTGCGGCAAGTCCACAGGCGCAGGCACGGGGCAGACCACGCCGGTGAGCGCGGCGATTTCGCGGGCCACGCCGCGGTAGCCAAGCAAATCCGGACGATTGGGCGTGACCTCGAGTTCAAGGATGGTCTCGGGCGGGAACAACTCCCTGACCAGACGACCGACGGTTGCGTCGGCGGGAAGAATGAGCAGGCCGTCAGCGTCGTCGGCGAGGGCGAGTTCCTTCGCGCTGCACATCATTCCTTCGGACGCGACCCCGCGAAGCTTGCCCGACTTGATCTTGAAGTCCGGCCCGAGCACCGCCCCGGGCAGGGCGAGCGGAACTTTATCACCGACGCGATAATTTTTCGCCCCGCAGACAATCTGCCGCGGCTGGCCGGAACCGTCCTCAACCGAGCACACGCTCAGGCGGTCGGCGTTCGGGTGCTGTTCGCTCGAGAGAATCCGCGCGACGACGATTTTGTCCGGAATGTTGCCGCGGGTTTCCTGCCCCACCACCTCGGTCCCGCCCGCCGTGAGGGCCTCAGCCAGCACCTCGGCGGAGGCGGGCAGCGCCAAATAATCTTGCAACCAGGAGAGGGCGATCTTCATGGCATGAATTGGGCGAGGAAGCGCTGGTCGTTTTCGACAAACATGCGGATATCCGGCACGCCGTAGAGAATCATGGCCAGGCGCTCGAGGCCGAAGCCGAAGGCGAAGCCCGTGACTTTGTCCGGATCGAAAGCGCGGTCGCCCCGCCGCTGGTTGATCTGCTCGAAGACGGCCGGATCGACCATGCCGCACCCGGCCAGTTCCAGCCATCGTTCGCCGCCGCCCAGCGCGGCCGCGCGCACGTCGAGCTCGTAGCTCGGCTCGGTGAAGGGGAAAAAGTGCGGACGAAACCGCACGCGGGCATCGGAGCCGAACAGCTCGCGGAAGAAGAATTCCAACGTGCCCTTGAGGTCGCCGAGAGTCACGCCCTCGTCGACATAGAGTCCCTCCATCTGCGTGAACTGCGCGAGATGGGTCGCGTCCACCTCGTCGCGCCGGTAGGCCGCACCGGGAGCGATGATGCGCAACGGGGGAGCCTGATTTTCCATCGTGCGGATCTGGACGCTCGAGGTGTGGGTGCGCAGCAGGCGCCCGTCCGGCAGATAAAACGTATCCTGCTCATTGCGGGCCGGATGATCCGGCGGGGTGTTGAGGGCATCGAAGCAATGCCATTCCGTCTCGAGGTCGGGCCCCTCGGCCAAGGCGAAGCCCATGCGGCGGAAGATATCAACGGCCCGCCGTTGCAGGTGCTGCAAGGGATGAAGGCTGCCGGCCGGCCTGCCTACCCCGGGCAGGGTTGGATCGACGAGGGCGAGCTCGGCGTCCTCGGCCGCGGCCTGCAGTTCGGCGCCCCTCGCGTCGAGGGCAGCCGTCACGGTTTGGCGCACCTCGTGGAGGAGCTTGCCGATTTCGGGCCGCTCCTCCTTGGCGAGGTGGCGCATCTGTTCGCCGGCCTGGGTCAGACGCCCGGAACGGCCGGCACACGCGACACGGACGCGCTCCAGCGCGGACAGATCCGCTGCCGCGGCGATCTCGCGCAACGCTTCCTCGCGCAGGGCGGTCAGTTCCTCACGCATGGCTTCGGCCGGTGGTCCCGGCGGGAAATGGTCAGGCGGCCTTGAGCGCAGCCGCAGCCTTGGCCACAATCTGGTTGAACGCGGCCTCGTCGGCCACGGCCAGGTCGGCCAGCATTTTGCGGTTGATCTCGATCGAGGCGCGCTTGAGGCCCTCGATCAGGCGACTGTAGGTGATTCCCTCGGCGCGGCACGCGGCATTGATGCGCGTGATCCACAGGCCACGGAAGTTACGCTTGCGGGTTTTGCGGTCGCGGGTGGCCCAAACCTGGGCTTTCATCCGCGCGTCCTTCGCGTAACGGAACAGTTTGCTGCGACGGCCGCGATAGCCACTGGCTTTCTCGACCATCCGTTTGCGCCGCTCACGACTGGCCGGCGCGTTGGTTGCTCTAGGCATCTGATTTTCCCGCCTTGCGGCGGTCTCCTCGGGACGGATCGTTTCGTTGTTCGGCCCCGCACCTCACCCATCCCGTGAGCCCCGAATCGCGGGGCCAGGCGCGGTGGCCGGCGTCAATGTTTAACCAAACGGCAGATTCTCCTTGATGCGCGCTACGTCCGTCTTGTCCACGAGGACATTCTTGGCGAGTTGACGCTTGCGCTTGTTGCTCTTCGAAGACAACAGGTGTCGACGGGAGGCTTGAGCGCGGAGAACCTTGCCGGTTCCCGTGACCTTGAAGCGTTTGGCCACGGCTTTTTTCGTTTTTCTGCGAGCTACCGATTTCGGCATAAGAGGGAAGCAGTAGCGGACGATGCCCTGCAGGGCAATGCTTTTCTCCTACTCCATCCAGTTGAGGATGTTGAAATTCGCGGAGACCATGACCGTGACCACCGTGCCGACGGCGAGCAAGCCGAGGACCGCGGCGGTCGAGGCCATGATGATCATGTTGCGGAGGAAGACGTCTTCGGGATCGGGCGCGGACATGTGAAAGGCATAGCTGCGAGCGGCGCCGGCCGGAAGCCTATTTCTTCGCGGCGAGCACGCGATAGGTGGCCCGGGCGTGGGCACCGGCGGAGGTGAATCGCTCCAACTCAAGGGCGACGGAGCGCGCCAGCACCGCCGTGGCTGCCGGCCCGAGAAGCGTCGGCGTTCGCGCCCCCCCGGCAATGAGCGGGGCAAAAACCACGTGCAGTCGCGAGAGGAGTCCGTGCTCGACCAGGGCCTTGAGCACGGGCGGTTCTCCCCCGCAGATGAACCGGCGGATGCCCTGATCACGGGCCAGGGCGGCCAGCAGTTTCCGCCAATCCGTCGAGCGATTGACCACGACGACCAGCGGTCGATCCGCCGACGGCTTCCGGCGCGACTGCGTCAGCAAGGCGTCGGTGGGGCGCCAACGAAAGGACTCCAGCGGGGAGCCGCGCCCGGCCGCGAGCTTGCCATCGGCGGTCAGGACGAGATGCGCCTCGACGGCGGGCGGCTTCATTCGGTGTGCTCGATCTTGTCCTCCACGCGGTCGACTTCGCGGGCCATGCTGCGGAGGTCGATGGCTTCATGGTTGGACGAGCGGTAGAAAAGGAAGACGAGGCCGCCGGCCAGGCCGCCGATGGTGTTGATGAGAAACCCACCCACCGAAACCAACGTGGCCACCGCCGCGGTGACACCGAACGGCGCGAGAAGGGAAACGAAGAGGCTCTCGCGCAGGCCGATGCCAGAGACGCTGATCGGAATGGCGGTGATGACGGCCACGATGGGCAACACGGAGAAGACATCGACGAGGCCGAGCTGGTCGGTGAAGGCGCGGGCTGCGCAGTAGAACGTGGTGAAAAAGAGGGAAAAAAGCGGGAAGGAGACAAGGAACGCCCAGATGGTGACCCGCCAGCTTTTGGCATACATGTGGCAGGCCGCCGAGAGCTCGACAATGCGCCCCCGCAGGGGGGTCCACGACGGCAGGTAATGGACCCAGCCGAGCGCGGAGATACTGAACATGCCGATGATGACCGCCATGGCGGCGGCGAGGAGCCAAAGCAGCGCGTTGAGCAGCGCCGCGCTGCCGTCGGTGTGGCTGAGCACATCATAGCGAAAGTAGAGAAAACCCAGACTGAGGAAAATGAGGGCCAGCATGCCGATGACCCGGTCCATGAAAACGCTGAGCAGGGCCGCGGCCTTGTTTTCCGTCGTCTCCCGCATGGTGAGGAACATCTTGACCACGTCGCCGCCCGTGGAGCCGAGCATGAAGAGGTTGAAGAAAGCGCCGATCATGAAGAGCTGCCAGGTGCGCAGCCACGACATGTGGATGTTCTGCACGGCGAGCAGAATTTTCCACCGCACGGTGGCCACAAGGGTGGAGCAAAAGAAGACCCCGAGGCCGGCCCACATCCATCTCCAATCGGCCAGCAGGATGGCCTCCCACATTTCCCGCCGCTTCTCCGGATCGTGGAAGACCCACCAAAGAAGACCGATGGTCACCGCGACCTGAAAAATGGTAAGGAGCGTCTTCTTGTTCATGCCGCCAGATGGGCCGCTTAGACAATCAGTTGGCAGGCGCGGACGAAATCAAATTCTTGGCCGCCTCCTCCCCGCTGGCCATGGCCGCCTCGATGCTCGCACCACCCGCCGCATCGCCGATGACCTGCACGCCACGAGGCGTCGCTCCCCACGGATCGCGACGCGCGGCGAACCCGGCCGGCTGGGCGGGGACCGCATACGGCACGCGCACAAAATCCAGATGATGAAGTTCCGCCGCCGGGGCGCAGAACCACCCGGCCACGGCCCGCGCGACCAAGTCCGCATCCTCGGCACCGGCTTCCCCCGGCACGACGGTGACGCTCCAGAGGTGTGTTCCCGCTGGCCCCAAACCAGGCGCCACGTTGGTGACCAAAGCGGCGTGCAAAACCGGGTGGCTCGCGTTGCGCGGCGGAAGGCAAAGCCAGCCACCTTCATACCACGCCCGAGGCGCCGAGAAGTAATGCACCGCGGTAGCGCGCGCCTCCCGGGGCGCCCCGTGTCCGAGCAGGCGGCAGACCGACGGCTCATCGACGGCGAGCACGAGAGATCCGGCAAGAATCTCTTCGCCGCTCTCGAGAACGACCACCGGAGTGGCGTCACCACGCCAACGCAAAGCGCGCACGGAGCAATTCAAGCGCAAGACACCCGGCGGCAAGTGCGCGGCCAACTGCGCTGGAATCGCCCCCATGCCCGCTCCGGGCAGCAAGGCGCGTCCGGTGGCGAAGCGCCGCAGATACTGCAGCAACAAGGCGCCGCTGGTTTCGAGCTGCGGATCCAGCAGAACTCCGCCGAAAAAGGGGCGGGCAAACCGGGTGAAGAATTGCTCACCCAGACCATAACCGCGGAGCAGGTCGAAGGCGGAGCTATCAGCCTTCCCGGCCGCCCGACGTTCGAGAGCATCGGCCCTGGCGAGGCACGAGGAGATGGTCAAGGCGGCCAACCGCACGAGATCTGGAAGAGCGAGAACCCGTCCGCGCAGCGCCTCGATCACCGCGGCAGGACGGCGCAAGGGATTCTCGAGAAACCGCGGTGCCCCCTCCCCGACAAACATCGCTCCGGCGCGGAAGCGGCCGCCGCCGAGAGCATCCAGATCGAGATGCCGCCGGGCTGTCGGATAGGAATCAAGCAGCACTTGGAACCCGCGATCGAGGGTAAAGCCATCCGCCCGCACCGATGAGAACACGCGCCCGCCGGGCACGGCCGCAGCGTCGAGGAGGACCAACGCCCGCCCGGCTGCAGCCAGAACCTTCGCGCAGGTGAGTCCGGCCAGACCCGCTCCGACGATGACCACGGGACCGGATCGGGAGGAAGGATCTCGCGCATTCATCGCGTTTCTCATAACGGCGTTCCACCCCGGCCGCTAATTTTTTCTCGCCCATGGAGGATGCTCCAATAAGTTCGGACCCCAGCCATGAAGAAGACCGCACCCATTGCCTTTGAAAACCAGATCATCGACGAGTTGAAGTATTCCATGGCCCGCGACTCGGTCTCGGCCTCGCGGCGCGATTGGTGGATCGCCACCTCGATGGCCATCCAGCGCGTCATCATCGCCCGCATGATGAAAACCCTCGCCGTCCACAACGAGGGCAACGTGCGCCGCGTCCACTATTTCTCCATGGAGTTTCTCATGGGGCGGCTTTTCGCCAACAACATGCTGGCCGCCGGAGTGTTCGACGAGGTCTCCGATGCCCTGCGCAGCCTCGGGCATCCGTTGGAAAACACGCGGGACGAGGAATACGATATGGCTTTGGGCAACGGCGGTCTGGGCCGCCTAGCCGCCTGCTTCCTCGATTCCCTCGCCACCCTCGACCTTCCGGCCATCGGCTACGGCATCCACTACCAATACGGCCTCTTCAAGCAGGAGTTCCGCCACGGCTATCAGGTCGAACTCCCCGACGCGTGGAACCAATACGGCTCGCCCTGGGAAATCATCCGCCCGCAGCACCAGCAGGAGATTCCCGTCTACGGCCACGTCGAGACGGCATCCGACGCCCTCGGCCAGACCCGCTCCGTCTGGGTCGGCTTCCGCAAACTCATCGGCATCCCCTACGACATTCCCATCCCGGGCTTCGGCACGGAGACGGTCAACTTTCTCCGCTTGTGGGAATCCCGCGCGCCCGAGGAGTTCGACTTCGAGGCGTTCAACCGTGGCGGCTACGAGGAAGCGGTGCGCCAGAAAAACATGGCGGAGACGATCAGCAAGGTGCTGTATCCGAACGACACGACCGAGGCCGGCAAGGAATTGCGCCTGCTCCAGCAATACTTCTTCGTCGCCTGCTCGCTCCGCGACATCATTCGACGCTTCCAGAAGGACAACACCGACTGGGAAGTTTTTCCCGAGAAGGTCGCGATCCAGCTCAACGACACGCATCCGGCCATCGGCATCCCCGAGTTGCAAAGGCTGCTCCACGACGACTACGGCCTCTCGTGGGACAAGGCGTGGTCGATCGTCACGCGGGTCTTCGCCTACACCAACCACACCCTGCTGCCCGAGGCCCTCGAGCGCTGGAGTGTCGGCCTCTTCCGCAAAGTTCTCCCCCGGCACCTGCAGATCATCCTCGAGATCAACAAGCAGTTTCTCGAAGAGGTGGAGAAGAAATGGCCGGGCGATGTGGGCAAGAAGCGCGCCCTCTCCCTCATCGAGGAGAACCACGACCAGATGGTCCGCATGGGCCACCTCAGCGTGGTCGGCAGCCACTCGGTCAACGGCGTGGCCGCCCTCCACACCCAACTGATCAAATCCGACCTCTTCCCCGAGTTCAACGCGCTCTGGCCGAAAAAAATCAACAACAAGACCAACGGCATCACCCCGCGCCGTTGGCTCCTCGCCTGCAACCCGCGCCTGGCCGACCTGATCACGCGCCACATCGGCAGCGGTTGGGAGCGGGACCTGGACAAACTGCGCGGCCTCGAGCCCCTGGCCGACCAAGCCTCCTTCCGCGAGGAGTTCATGGCGGTCAAGCTGGCCAACAAGAAGAATCTGGCCAAGCGCATCCTCGAGGAATGCGGCATCGAGGTGGATCCCACCGCCATGTTCGACGTGCAGATCAAGCGATTGCACGAATACAAGCGCCAGCACCTCAATCTCCTCCACATCATGTGGCTCTACCGCCGCCTGATCAAAAACCCCGACCTCGACATCCCTCCGCGGGTTTTCATCTTCGCGGCGAAAGCAGCCCCGGGCTACGACACGGCCAAGCTGATCATCAAGGCCATCAACGCCGTCGGGGCCAAGATCAACGCCGACGCCCGGATCAAGGGCAAGCTGAAGGTTGTCTTCATGCCGAACTACCGTGTTTCCCTCGCCCAGCGCATCGTCCCGGCGGCGGATCTCTCCGAGCAGATTTCCACCGCGGGCAAGGAGGCTTCCGGCACGGGCAACATGAAGCTCGCCCTCAACGGCGCGGTCACCATCGGCACCCTCGACGGCGCCAACGTCGAGATCCTCGAGGAAGTGGGCGCCGAGAACATCTTCATCTTCGGCAACACGGTCGAGGATGTGCACCGCCTCCTGGCCAAGGGTTACAACCCGCAGGCCCTCTGCCAGGCGGACCCGGAACTGGCCGCCATCCTCGACTGGCTCGCCTCGGGCGAGTTCACCGAGGGAGAGAGTCCGGACATCCTCGCCCCGCTGCGCGACAACCTCCTCTACCACGATCCCTTCCTCTGCCTGGCCGACTTCGCCGCCTACTGCCGCGCCCAGGAAGAAGCGTCCAAGGCCTTCGTCGATCGCCCCCGCTGGGGCCGCATGGCGGTGCTCAACACGGCGCGGGTCGGCAAGTTCTCCAGCGACCGGACCATCGCCGAATACGCCCGCGACATCTGGAAACTCAAGCCGGTGCGGGTTCGCTGACCGACGCACCTCTTTCCGCTCGCTTCGCCGCGGCCGCGGGCCCATGATTTTTTCCGGTGGCGCGGGTGGTCCGTGTCCCGTGTTCCATCCATGGCCAGCGTCACGTTAGAAAACGTCACCAAGATTTTTCGCGGCCGTCGCGGCGAGGAGATTCCGGCGGTCCTCGACCTCTCGCTCGAAGTGGCAGACCGCTCGTTCGTCGTCCTGCTCGGCCCTTCCGGCTGCGGCAAGACCACGACACTGCGGATGATTGCCGGTCTGGAGAGTCTGACCTGCGGACGCATCCTCATCGGCGGCCAGAAGGTCAACGACCTCCCGCCGGGCGACCGCGATGTGACCATGGTTTTCCAGAACTACGCGCTCTATCCACATCTGACCGCGGGGGAGAATCTGGCTTTTGGCCTGCAGGTTCGACGGTTCGCCCCGGCTGAAGTGTCCCGCCGCGTCCGCGAAGCCGCGGCCATCCTCGGCATCGAGGATTTGCTCGACCGCCGTCCGCGCGAGCTCTCCGGCGGCCAGCAGCAGCGTGTCGCCC